>CAADGY010000195.1 GCA_900696665.1 uncultured Acidobacteriota bacterium | reverse complement strand
ATCGTAAATTGTCGTCCGCTGTCCGGCGGAATCCACCAGGCCACTGAAATCGCCACGCCACATGGTTTCCGTGGGTACGGAGCCGCGGGCGAATACGCTTTCCCTCTGCTTCAGTCCTTCCCAGGCAGCAAACCAGAAAGTGCGGTCCCTTCCATCGAAAAGCTGCGGGATGTAAACGGGGCCGCCGGCTGAAACGCCGTATTCGTTGCGGATCAGTTTCGCGGCCGTATTGCCGTCCTGCCTCTGGCGGGCGCGAAGTCCGCCGGCATTATTCCGGTGCGTTTCAAAGAGCGTCCCGTGAAATTCGTTAGTCCCGCTCTTGGTAACCAAGGTAATGGTGGCGGGGCGTGAATACTGTGCCGAGGAGCCGACGGTTTCAATTCGAAACTCCTGGACGGTATCAAGGCCGGGCTGCACGCGCGCGATGCCACCGCCAAAGCGGTCCACCACGGATATGCCGTCCAGCAGCATTTCCGTCGCGCCGACTTTCAAGCCGTTGACACGCGGCGAGCCGCCACCCTCCACGCCGGGCGTGAGCGTAAACAGGCTGCTTACGTCACGACCGTTCAAAGGAAGTTGCTGAATGCGAAGCGCGTCCTTCACATCCGCCACTTCGGCGCTTTCCGTGGTGATGACAGGGGCCGCGCCGGTCACCTCCACTACGGTGTCAACACTTCCCACCTGCATGGTGGCATTCGCCACCGCGGTTTGGCCCACCTGAAGCTCGAGCGTTCCTTCCCACTTCTTGAAGCCCGATGCCTCGACTGACGCGGTATATGCTCCGGGCGGAACCGCGGCAAAAGAGTAGATTCCTTCGGAGGTCGTAGTCGTCCTCCGTTGGTCGTTGGTCTTCTGATTTGTCAGAATAACGGTAGCGCCGGGAATGCCCGCCTGGGTAGGATCATAAACGGTGCCGCGCACCGTTCCGGTACCGGTCTGAGCCGACACCGGGATGAGCAATACGGCGAGAGCAATCAGCGCAAAAAGCAGCCTTGCAAGCTTTTTCATGACCGCACCCCTGATCTGTTTGGTTCAAAGCGCCTTTACTTGCCAGTCGCACGAACGGCAATTTCCACCTACTGCACGAGTTGCTTGGAGTATAGATACGCTGATTTTGGGTGTCAAGCCATCAGGGAAGCATTTACTTTTGTCTCATAATTAAGTAGGCTGTTCATCATGCGAAAAGGCGGCAGGCTCCGCGGGCTTGCGCTGCAGCACATGCGGGGTGCAAACCGCGCCACCGTTCTACAGTTGCTCGATAAGCAGCAGCAGATCTCGCGGGCTGATCTTGCAAGGCAAACCGGACTCTCTGAAGGCACCGTTTCAAGAATCGTCGGTGACCTGATTCGCGAGCAGCTTGTCATCGAATGCGGCGTTGAAAATTCTACCGGAGGGCGCCCGGGCAAACGGCTGGAACTGAATCAGTCCGGGGTACACGCGATCGGGGTGGAGATCCAGAGTTGGGAAACCCGCGTCTCCGTCGGGACGCTTGGCGGCCGCATTCTAGAAGACCGCTCGTTTTTAACTCCGGAGAACCCGTTGAAGACGCTGGATCTTGTTTCCGAGCACATTGAAGCTATCCGGCGGTGCCATGCGGTGGACATGTTCGAAGGGGTTGGAGTGGCGGTTCGCGGTGTTGTAAACAACGCTACCGGAGTTCTGGAACTAGGCAGCTCACCGGCGTGGGGAGGAATCGCCATCCGCGAATATCTGGAAGCGAGCATCGCCTGTCCGGTGGCAATTGAAAACAACGTGCGTGCCGCGGCACTCGCGGAATACCGGCATGGCCCGGCGGACATCCACAACAGCCGCACGATGCTATTCATAAAGGTTGATGAAGGTATCGGCGTGGGACTGATCTTCGACGGCCACATGTACTTTGGACCGCACATGGCGGCGGGCGAGCTTGGCCAGATGGTAATTGCTGATTCTCCGGGGGACGGATGTGAAAACCGTCCCGGCTGTCTCGAATCGCTGGCATCCAATCCCGCGCTTTGTGAACGCTACGCGCAACTCAACGGATCACCGTCTCCGGCAAAGACCGGTGAAACCACCGCGCGCGCACGCCGCATCTGCCACCTAGCGATGCAGGGAGATGCGGCAGCCATGGCCGCCCTCGCCGAGAGTTGCCGTTTCCTTGGCATCGGTATTGCGAATGCCGTATGGGCACTGGACGCGGACGCCGTAATCATCGACGGCGTCATCACGGAAGCCTGGCCGCTTGTGGTGTCGGCCGTCCGGCAGCAGTTTCCGGCTGGCCGGGTATTCCGCAACTTCGACGAGCTGACACTGCGCCCCTCATCTCTCAGCCCGGATGGAACCATCATCGGAGCAGTGGCGACAGCCTTTTCTCCGCTCTTCGCGTCAGGGCACCGTTCAGGCGGCAAAGCGGCACCCGGGAGGCGGTGTCACGCTGTGAGCAGCTTTGTCACGCCCGGTATAAATACGGGATAATTTCCCTCTGCATCGGGCTTCACCGGAGCTTCCATGTCCGGCCGGACATCTTCGGGTTTCGGGGCGAAGTAGAAGTCCGACGTGGAGATCTGATCCCAGGTCACCTCTTTCCCCGTGTAACAACTGATCTGGCCCATATTCGCGATGAGCGTGCTGCGGACCATATAGTCGCCGTTGTTGATGGCCCTTCCGGAGCGGATTGCTTTAAACAATTCCGCGTGCTCGATGAAGTAAGGATTGGAGGTGGGGCTCGAGTAAGTGCGGGGACCGGTGTATTGCCACTTCGTTTCACCTTCAATGGTCATCCGCGTTACGTTGCAGCGGCCCTTGCTGCCTAGGATGATACTGGAGTTCTCGTTGTAGCAGTCCGGTATGGTGCGGCAGAATGCGTAAATGCGGACCCCGCTCGCGAATTCGTATACGACGGCATGGTGATCGAACACGCTGCCGTAGATTTCGCCCCGCAGCGTGGAGCGGCCTCCCATGCCGTGACACTTCAGCGGTGCGGCGTTATGCAGCGCCCAGCTTGCACGGTCAAGATTGTGGATCAACGATTGCGGCACATCGTCGCCGCACAGCCAGTGGAAATGGTATTGATTGCTGCCCTGCCATTCCACTTCTGAAAGACCCGGTTTTCGCGGGTAAAGGACATAGGGCGCCCGCAGAAAGTTCTCTTCCACGGCTATGATATCCCCGATAGCTCCGTCGTGAATGCGCTGAATGGTTTCCCGGTAGCCGGGATGATAACGGCTTTGCAAACCGGAGACCACGCAGAGATTCTTCTTCTTCGCCAGATCGCAGGCCGCGCGCACTACCTTCGATCCCGCCGGGTCGATCGCATGAGGCTTTTCCACAAACACATGTTTGCCGGCTTCGATTGCCGCCATCATGTGAAGAGGGTGGAATTTGGCGGCGTTAGCGATGATCACCACATCAACGCTTTCAATAACGTTCTTATAACCGTCGAAGCCCGAGAAACAATGCGCGTCGTCCGCAGTCACCTGGTCCGGATACCTCACCCGGATAAGATTGCGCTTTTCCTGCGCCCGTTCCATCAGCAAGTCCGCCATGGCGGCTATCCGGACGCCCTTGTCGGCGTGCATCGCCTGGGTCGCCGCTTCCGTGCCGCGCCCTCCGCATCCGATAACACCAACCCGGATTATGCCGCTCCCCTGCGCGTACGCGCTGGCGCCGATCGGCAGCGCCGAAACCGCGCCGGTGGCGGTCTTCAAGAACTTCCGGCGCGATGCTCCGGCTTCGTGTTTCTTCTTCATCGATTCCTCCAAGCCTTCATTTCAGGCGTCCCGCCGCCCAGAGAATTCCGTTGCGCACCAGTTGCCGGTAACCCGGATGGTGAAAGGTCTCGCTTTCATGCCCAAGTTGAATATAGACCGACTTCACTTTCGCATTCGGACCAAGGTATACAACAGGACGGTCGTTTTCCGGATGCGCTGTTTCCATCAGGACGGAAATTCCCGGCGAATGCCACATGCCCTTGTACACCTCATCAGTGGCGACAATAGGACCGACTCCACGCAGAACCGGGTGGGAGCTCATCGCACGCACCGGGTTTGCAATCACCTCTACCCCTTCCCGGTATGAAGATGCTGCGTGGCCCTCGACGGCTTTTGTAAAGTACTTCCCGCCGATTACCGCTTCATACCACCACGGCCACGACGTGTAGTCGACGATGGCGTGATGGATGGAGACGATGCCGCCTCCCGCTTCGACGAAGGCCTGAAGGTTCGCCCGTTCCTTGTCAGATATCGTCTCGTGCATGTCGTGCAGCACCAGCACGTCGAAACGACTCCTCAAGTTCTCCCGAAAAGCCTGGTTTTGACTGGTTGCATGAGACCACGTGATATCGGAATAACCTTCAAGGACACTATAAAACGATGTTGGATACGAATGGCCGCCTGTTACGGCCAGCACGCGGACGGCATCCCTTGCCAGTCGCGGATGGGCGCTGATGGACGCTGGAAGTGTTACTTCGCGCGTGGCAGCCCACTCGGCGCCACGGGCGAACGCCGTGACAAAGCCCGTTTGCGTCATCGCCGAAAGATCGTGGCCGAGCGTCATGTGCACTACGCGGCCTTTCCCGAACGCAGTCGTCCAGAGGATGGGCTCTTCCTTTCCGGTGCCGCCCATCTTCGTATCGCTAAAAGCGGAGGCAAGCACATGGACACCGGGTTTCAAATCCATCTTGTGATACAGTTCATCGTTGGCCAGAAACGTGGGTGCGAGGCCGCGAGCGACAGGGTGGTTCGAATCCACCCACTTTACGGGAAAGACATGCCGGCGGGAGTGTCCGATGTTCTCCAGTTTCCAACTCACTCCCATAAGATCCGCATAAGCCGGCCAGGGATCGCCGGCCATTTGCCGCGTCTTCAGGTTTTGACCGTAGAACGGGCCGTAGCTGACCCCGTGAATCGCGATCATGCCTTTGCCGGAGCGAATGAACTGCTCCACGGCCGCTTCTGCTCTTTCTCCCCAGCGCGGGCCGTTATAGTTGAGAACCAGAACGTCGTAACCCGACAGTGCCGCGGAGTCGAGGGCGCGCGGCTCTTCGATCACTTTGACAACAAAGCGTCCTGTTCGCTCCAATACCTCTCGAAGAAACGGCGTGCTGGTTCTCCAATCATGATAGGGGAGGTCCGTTTCACCGGTGATGATCAGCGCCCGTACCGGCTCGGCCGCCGTGGCAGAATACAGCGAAACAAGCAGCCCAACGGTGAGTAGAGCTTTACTCATGTACCTGCTCCACTTCCGCCACCACTCGCCGGACCCATTCGAGGCTACGCTCGATCATAGGACCTCCCTGTCCTTCGCACTCGATGCTCAGAACCCCGTCATAACCGCGGTCGCGCAGCAGCTCGAGACAGCGCCGGATGTTGTCCGCGTTTACTCCTTCTCCGATCGCACAATGGCTGACGGCGATGCCGGTGAGTTCTCCGCGCGCAGCCGCTGCGAGCGACGCGCTAACATCCTTGACGTGTACGTGGGTAATCTTCTCGTGAAAGCGGTCGATGAAAACTAACGGGTTCTCACCCGCTATGAAGGTGTTTCCGGTGTCCATATTCATTCCGAGATACGGCGATTCAACAAAACCGAGCATCTCGGCCATGAACTCCGGCCTGGTGGTGTAATATCCGTGCGGCTCAATATTTACAACCACCTCGTATGCTTCCCCGATCTTCACAATCTCCGAATAGATGCGCCGCATGTGGCCGATTGCCTCCCGATCGGTCATGCCGGAAGGCTTGTTCCGGTCATCCGTCGTATCCACGCGCGGGCATCCGGCCAGCTTCGCCCATCGAATAGTATGCAGGACATACTCTACCCCAAGCGTTGCGCCCTCGGGAAGCGAAAGCGGGAAAGCGGCATCGAGTTGTGAGAAGCTGACGCCGAAACGGTCCATCTTGCGCCGCAGCAGCAGTGGGTCTTCCCAAAGCGCGACGTGCGGCTGGTACCCCAGGCCATGGATCCAACTTACGCCGTCGATAGCCCCACACTCGATGAAACGAATCTGGTTTCGCTGTGCCCAGGCGAGGCACTGTTCGAAGTTCCAATAACTCGAATTGAACGCGTCCGTATGGAATCCGATCTCAAACATGTCTTCGGCCGGCACGCGGAAAACCGAAGCGCGTAAACAAACCTCAAGGTCCGATGTTCCGGTGTCGAGGCATCATTATATCTGAGACCGGATCGGAAAGTTCGGCGGCGTTGGTTTTCACGCGGAGGCCGACCGGACCGAGCCGGGCCCTTCCGTTGCGGTTACGTGCGGGTAGGTGCTCTTTCTGTGAAGCGAGACATAGACGCCGAACACCGTAACGGCGATCAAGCCCAACAGAGACATTAGCGCCAACCACCGGCCCACCGCCCGCACGGGAGCAAACGATTCGCGAGTGTTCTGGGCGGCCAGCACCATCCAGCCGAGATTGCCGTAGTCTTTTTTGAGACCGGTGTCCGCGAAGCCGATTACATCTTTTTCTCCGTTGGGCATGTCCGCAACAACGTAGCCAGTATGGATACCGGAGGCCGTGCTGGCTGAGTCCTTCACCGCAGCATACTCGGCGGATTTCATGTTCATCGCCAGGTTGATCCGCGGCGACGCGATGACGGTGCCATCTTCCTTCACCAGCATCAGGCGGGAACTCGGTCCGAGTTGCATCCTTTGCACCACAGGAAGTATCGAACTTACGTCGAGCAGAACATCCAGCGCTCCGATGAAGCGGTTGCTTTGTTCTTCCAGTATTGGCACTCCAATACCGATGTATTGCGACTTCGTCAAAGAGTCGTATAGAACGTCCGTGAGGCTGATGGATCCCCGGCCGCCGGCGTAGATGTTTTGCCAGAACTCTTCATCCGCCTGGTAATAATCAAGGGTTTTGTGACTTGCGGCGACTGTCACGCCCCTGGCATCGGTGACGGTCATACGGAGGAAACGCTTATCGATTTCCCTGTGTTTGCGAAGCGACCTGGATGCGGGAGATGACAGAATCCTGCTTACCAGTGGCTGAGCGGCTGAGGTTGCCCAAATCTTCTCCGTATTCTGAATCTCACGCTCGATGGTGCTTTCTGCCTTGCCTTCATACGCCTTGTTGGCCGCCACCACGGCGGCGACGATGTCAGATTGCATGGCCATTACGCCAACATCCATAACCGAATCGTGGATGAATCCCGACACTTCAGAGGCACTGATTTCCGCGAATACCCTAAAGTGGGTCCCCACTGTCGTTGCTACTGCCCGGTCGGCCCTGGAAATGCTGATCAGTCCAACCAGGCAGATGGGTGTGATCAACACCAGTGCCGCGATCAGCAGTTTCAACGCCGGAATCCGGATTTCGAGTTTTTCTGAATGCATACAAGGCTCCTTTGGGACGGGCGTTGCAGGATGCGGGGAGCGGCGTAAGGAGCGCGGTAGCGCTCCCGGCGAGCGCGAGATCGGACGCCGGCCGCATGGGCATCCTCCTTCGAAGGCCAGCATACTCCAATCCGGACGGGAAAAGAAGCCCTCAGTGCAACATAAGCCTGTTTAAGCTCTCGTCAGATTGCAAAGCTGCCGCGAACAGTGTACTTACTTGAACCGCTTCTTATAATTGAAGTCGATGCCGAAAATTCCGTTTGCGTCGCGGACCGCGACAACGGACCACTGCCGGCTGAAATCCCACTCCAGCCTGACAATCTGCTGCTGCGTTTCGGTCAGATTCGTCACATAGGTCAGCGTGATGTTCGGAGAGATTTGTTGCTCAATGGTCAGCCGCGCTTGCGGCGTGCCTTCCAAACCCGTGAGCATCGGATCGATTTTCAGCTTGCTGACACCAAAGAAACGCTGAAGGCGGCTTGAGACGGGCGTGGCAATCGCCTGGCTGATCAGCGTGTTCGCGCCAGTCGCGAGAAAGCTCTGGTTGGTCACGATCTGGCTGGAAGCGAGATTCTGCGCAGCATTCGGCTCTCGTCCTACCGCAAGCAGCGCCACGATGTCGGAAGGCGCGAGCGGCGGATCGGAACGATAAGTGACATTCATCCGGGTAGGCGTGCCGGAGAGAGTGATATTCACTGTCACGCCACGGGCTTCGGTCTGTAAGTCGATATCGAGCACGGGTTCGATCTTTACCGGGTTGAAAAAATTCACCTCGCCCCGGTTGATCTGATATTTGCTTCCGAAGAAATTGATCTCGCCTTCGCTCACCGTGACACGTCCCAGCAGTGCGGGGCGGGTGCCTGTGCCGCGAACGTGCAGGTCGATATCCGCCTGGAGATCCTGCGTGTAAGACGTCTGAAGCATGAGGTTCGGCGCGTTCTCGACGTGTATATCAAGCTGCATGCCTTGCAGAAATTCGTTGGGGCTTGTCGGCGTAGGTACCGGCCGTGCCGAGGAAGCCAGCAGCCCGGCGATGTCGGTTTGCGGATTAAAGCCAGTGCGTATGATGGTGGCGGTGCCCGACAGCAGGCTTTGCCGGGCCGTCCCCGTCCAGTTCAGGGCCGCATTCAAAGTCGTGCTGACCGCTTCGGGATATCGTACGCGAACTTCCTTGAGGTTGACGCCCAGGCGGTAAACAAGCTCTTCCCCACCAAAACCGAGAAATCCGGTAACGGCAACGCTGCCGCCCCCGGTCGTTCCCTTCATTTCCTCGATCGTCGCGCGCCCGCGGTCGAAGCCGATCGATCCATTGAGGCCATCGATGCCGTTTGGAAGTGCTTCGTGGTAGAACGACGCAGCCGTAAACCGGACCTGCCCGAAAATCTGAGGATCGGCTATCGACCCCTTAAGCGACGCATCCACCGACATCGTTCCGGAAGATCGTATATCACGATCGAAAACTTCCAGAATCGAAAGATCTACTGAACCTTTCAACCCAAGATTCCACGGGTTTTTGTCCTGATAGGAAAAGCCCCCACTCGCCGACAGGTTGGTGCCTTTGCCGGTCAAAACCGCACGCTGGACGTCCAGAGTCTTACCGCGGAAGTTGAGCACGACTGGACCGTCATTCTGAAGCGACAGTTCCTTAGAGTCCGCTGTTGTTCGGAGAGCACCGCCCGCGTTCGGCCAAACACGAAGCTCCGTCAACTCCACCTGCCCCGCAAGGTTATCGGGCTTGAGAAGGGGCCCCTCAAAGGTGGTCTGCCCCGCAATGATCCCTTCAAATGGCAACGGGTTCTTCTGTCCGGACCGCAATTGTTGGATTGTGGAGAAGCTGAGCGGTGTGAATCGAATGCGGCCTTTGCCCGGGTAATCGCCGGCAAGCCGGAACTCGGCGTTACCCTCTACTTTCGACCTGCGCAGCACGGCGTTCGTCCGTACCGTAAGCCGGCCATCTTTCGAAGCAGCCTGCAGCCGTATGTTGCCCACACGCTCTTTCTCGAGCATCAGGTCTAGAATCGAGACTTCACCATTCAGCGAGCCGAGACGGAAAGCTCCGTTCACGATATCAGCGGATCCTTCGGCTCTGGCCCCGATGGCGGCTTGAACCTGCAGCCCCAACCTCTGGACGGTCTTGAATTGCCTCAGTGTGAACCCCTTTGTTGACGTTTGAAAGTGCATCTTGCCGTTCTTCCAATCGTCCTCGGGATGATCGTACGTCCCCACGAGATCGAGGCGTGCCGCACCGTGCTGTAGCCGGCCGGCGATCAGTTTCACACGCCCGCGCGTCACACTCAGGTCGGCCCGCACACTGTCAAAGGTTTCCTCCCACGCACGGAAATTCTGAATAGTGGTTTGGATAGATGTATCGGGTGAGCCATACGTCCCCGAAACATCCACGGAGCCGCGAAGAGTGCCGTCAACCGGTTCCTTCCGGCCTATCTCAGCGAGCAGCGTCCCGAGTTGTGCCTTCTCGAGAGACGCACTCGCATGGATCGTGCTATCCGGCGTCAGCCTCCAGTTTTCGAGTCCGGCTTCACCCTGTGCTACCGCCACCATATCTCCTCGCCGGACGGAAAGCCTGTGCACTCGGGCCAGATCGGTCTCGACTTTGAACGCCGCCGTGAGCTGGTCGACCCGCTGATTCTGGACCACAAAGCCAGTCAATTGCAGCCGTCCGGTGATTTGGAGGGCGTTCAGCTTGCCGAGAACATTGCCGCTGAATTCCGCTGTGCCACCGGCTGCCAATTCAACCGGCAATTGTTCTGGTGCCTCTTCGCTTACCATGTGAATCGCCGGAAGAAGGTCAGTCAAGTCGCGGGAAAGAAGATGCACCCTAAGGTTGTCGCCAAGCATCCCGCTGAAATCGATCCTTGTATCGCCCGCTTCGATGGAGGAACTTCCAAGACGCAAGGTTCCGGCGCGCTGGCTATAGGTGACTTCGACGGACCCGTGAACCGGGTTCGGTCCTTCGGCTGGAGACACTTTAAATCCACCCGTTACTTCGACGCCGCGCAACCCTCCCCCGGTCAACGTTCCACTGACACGCACCGGACCCGACACTACTCCGCTCCAAGCAAGATCCGGCCGGCTCACAACCCGGGTCAACTCGCTTAACAGGAACCCGTTGATCTCTCCTGCCACGCGCAAACGTTCAAACTCATCGAAGCCCAGACTCCCGTTGAACACACCGCCCATGGCCGTAGTATGCAGATCGTCCAGGCGAAGCCCCCGCGGCGACACGCGCAGGTCCGCATGGAACGCGGCCCGAGGAATGTTGACCCCCGCACGGCGGAAGCCGAGATCGCGTCCTGTGAGCTTGCCGGTTACGAGATATCCCGCCTCGCTGGTCCAACTCGCGTGTCCGTCACGAATCGCCACGGTTCCCCGTTTCTCGACCGGCAGCTTGAACGGGCCGGCCAGTTCAGGAATCGACAGATCCGCCACGAAATCGAAACCGGCCCGCGGTGCGCGGAAATCCTGAACGGTTCCCGAGAGCGTAACGGACGTCTGACCCATTCCGAGCCGTGCTTTGGAAATTTCCAGCCTGTTCCGCTCCATCGCCAGCGCGGCATCCACGGTGAATGCAACCGGAGAGAATCCGGGCGCGTCGACGTTCAAGCGGAAGAACGCCACGTTGCCTTCATAGCGCGGAACGGCGGAATTGTAAGTGAAATGGACATGCAGGTCCTCGCCGCGAACGCTGATCGGGATGGTTCGCGAGTCGTAAATCATCTGGCCATCGTTCAGCCGGAAATCCCGTACAGCCAGATCCAATATCGTTTCGATGGGACTCTTCGTCGAGGTGCGCCGCACCTTCGGTGCAGGGATATTCGTTTTGCCGCTCTCGTCGACGAGTATATGGATCCGGGGCTGGTCTACTATCAGCGAAGCGATATCGACGTCCTTCTTGATGAGTGAGATGATCTTCAAACCCACTTCGATCTGTTCTGCGCGGAACAAAGGGGGCACATCCGGCGGCTCGGTCCCATGCAGAACGAATCCGTGAACCCTGGCGGTGAGAGTTTTCCAATCGATTTGGAAGGAACCAATTTGTGAAGTTCCGCCGCTGGCCCGTTCCACCTCATAAACGATACGATCCCGAACTTTGTTGTAGAACCACTCGGACTGCAGTACGAAGAACGCGGCTATGGAGATGCCGAGGACAAGCACGATAACCGCGCCGCCCGCCCAGAACAGGATCTTAGCCGGGCGCCTCACGAAAAGGCCTCATCCTGAAACTCGATATCCACCTGTAGCCGCGTTTCCTGAAGCCAGCGATCCAGCGATTGATCCACGCGCTGGTTCGTCAGGATCTTCTCAATATCGCCTCGAACTTCGTCGAGAGGCGGGATTCTCTGCGTGTGGCTCTGTCCGGCCTGTGGTAAGAAAACCGTTTCATAGTAGGTCTCAATGTCGCGCGGGGCAACCTGAATAGCGGGACGAAAGCGGTATTCGATGAACCGCAAAGTAGTGAGCTGAAGCAGAAGATGATCGCGAACGTCGTCTTCTCCGATCGCGTACTCTGCCAGAGTGCTCGTCAAAATATCCTTGCTCGCGAAGCGCCCCTTGATCTGATCGAGCAGGTGGTTGGCCTCTACAAGTTGGGCGGGCGGATAGCGGTTTGCGTCCATCTCCCTGCGGATCAGGGCGCGTTCCACCAGGCGCTCCGCGGCCTTGCGCATCGTATCGGGATTCAGCACGACGGGCCTGCCGTCAAGGAATGCTGTGATTCTAATATCCCGCACGATCTCGCTTTGAGTAATGATCGTGCCGTCCACTCTCACGGCAATGCGGTCGATGAGTTCCCCCCCCACCCCATGGGACGCAACCGCCAAGAGCAGCAATGGGCAAACAGCGTGCTTCATCAAAAGGCCTGTCCGAGAGAGAAGTGGAACTGAAAGCGGCTAAGCCGCTGAAGCGTCCGAGGGCATTGAGGACCCGGACCCGCCGCACAGTTGAACAGAAGCTCCTCGCGAGTCCCCTCAAAACCCCAAAACCGTGGTGAGTTCGGAACGTAGGCAAGATCCACGCGGACAGGACCCACAGGCGTACGATATCGTATTCCGAAACCTACCGCATGCACCATGTAATCGAAGTTGGAATCGTCCCTCTGTGTCTGGCGCAGCGACAGGCGCCTCAGACTGGAGTAGACGTTTCCCGCATCGTGAAAGAGTACGCCCGTCAGGTTTTCGCCGACGAGTGGATATCTCAACTCCAGGGTGTTCATCAGGAGGGCTTTGCCGCCAATCGGGAACCCGGTTGTTAAATCGCGGCCGCCGGCCTGGTTCTCGGAAAACCCACGGTGCGAGGAAGCGCCTCCGGAAAAAAACCGTTCGGGAAGAGGGATATCCTGCAACGGATCGCCCTCCGAGGCAAAGCTATACATCCACCCGAAGGTGGTTTGACGTGCAAAGACAACTTGCCGGGTCAGTGGATGATAAGTCGCGTTTCGCGCCAGCAGCCGGGAAAAATCTGTCTGCGACCCCAAAAATTTAGCGGTAACTCCCAGATCGACGGTGTTGTAGATACCACGTCTCGCATCAATGGGGTCGTCGCGGCGGTCCTGAATGAAACTGCCGCCGACAACGGTAACACGAACCGGTTGCGAGAACAGAGGAATCAGGCCCGGTGTGATCTTCAGCGTATTTTCATCTACGCTCACACGCCGGATTTGAATGCGGTACTGCGCGGTGTTCGCCTTGGAAAGCCGTTGACCCACCTGAGCGCTTGCTTCCATCCGCTTTGCCGCAAATGTTCTCACGTCACGTGAGTCGTCATATATGCCGGTGAAATTGAGACTGATGTCCTGATTCCCTTTGAACTGCGGTGCAAGGTAGTTGATTACACCCCGGCGCTGAAAAGAGGAAAAGCGCGTATTCAGGCTGACGGTATGAGCGACACCCAGGAAGTTCGAACGGCTGATACCAATGGAGATGCGAGGGCTGAACCCCGCCGAGCCGCCCGGCGACGTGAGATTCGTCGCCGCGCCGCCTCCAATACGGGCGATTTCGGCGCCCACACCGGCGTTCAGGGAGTATTTCCGCGCCTCCTCTACTTCGTAAAGTACGTTCTTGTTGCGCTCTTTGCCTTCGGAGTTCTGAACAGCGGTGTCCACCTTAGCGAAGATGCCTAGCTCGTACAGGTTCCGCTGGCTCTCATTCATTGCAATCTGAGAGAGGGCATCGCCAGGGCGCAGGAGAATGCGTTCGCGCACAAGTTCGGGATCGGTGGTTTCAAGCCCCCCCACCAGCACCTGCCGGATGAAATAACGCGGACCCTCATTAACAATGAACTTGAGCTGCATCTGGTGGGGACCGGGTCCCGGAGTGGCTGTGAAATCAAAGCTCGCGTCGGGGAAGCCGTTGTTGTAGTAAAAACTCAGGATCGCATCGCGGTCAGCGGCGATGTTGATCTCACTATACGGCTGCCCTTCGCTCGAATGCAGCAACGACTGGATGTATTCATAGTCGCGAAGATTGACACCGCTGATCTCGAGCGCCGACACAAACCACTGTGGACCTTCTTCAATCTTAAGGTATACCGCTATGTCGTTCGGATCGCCTCCGTAGTTTGCTTCGATTCGGGAGGAAACCTTCACTTCACGAAAGCCGTTGCCCCGATAGAGATCCGTGATCGCCTGGCGGTCACGCTCCAGGTATTCCTCGCTAAACCGCCCGTGCCGGAACTGAAGAAGGCTGGCGGTGCGCAAATACATGCGCTCACGGATAGTGGCGGTATCAAAATAGGAGTTGCCAGTGATTTCCAGGTGTTTGAGACTGTGCCGAGGCCCGCGGTCGAGCACAAACGTAATCACTTCTTTATCCGTGCTGGGATCGGCAGTTTTGAAATTGACCCGGGCATCGAAGTACCCCTCGGACTGCAAATAGGACTGTAAATTGCCGGCTCCCTCCACCAACAAGTCCTTGTCAACGGACTGCTCCTGGTAAACAGGTACCAACTGGCGTAACTTGCCTCGCGAGATTTTCGCGCCTTCCGTGCGGATTTCGATTGTTGGCCCAGCGTCGATTTTGAGCGCGGGTGTGACGGTATTGGGATCGGGCTGGAATTTAAGATCGTCCAGGGTAACGCTGGCCAGCAGGCGGTTGTCTTTGCGATAGGCCGTCCGGATGTTTTCGAGCCCGCGCTGAAGGCGGTTCTCCGTAACGGTTTTCCACCCGAGCAGGCCCCATAGCCTTTTCCAGCCCGTATCGCTGACGATGTCCTCCGGCTGGCGCTCGAGATCACCGGTAAGCGTCGGTTGGGCGAATTTCGCTCTTTCCCCCGGCTCGATAAAGAACCGGATGTTCACCTGGTTCACTTCGGGCTGCGCCTCGAAGTCCGACTCGATCCTGGGCCGGTAAAAGCCGTTATTCCTAAGAAGCTGCTCCAGCTTTTCGATCGCCTGGCGAAAAGCGCGCTCCGTGAACTGGGAGCCGAGTTCCAGCTTTGTCACGTTCTCGAGTTGTCCGCGGTTCGGCGGATCCGGGACACCCTCAACCGTTACGCGGCCAATGAACCACGCCGGCTTCGTGAGGAACCGCAAGACGACACCACCCCCGCGCAACTCCGCTTCCACCTGAATGTCAGCGTAGCGGCCGCTGCTGTACAGGCGTTCCAGGCCGGCGCTGAGTTCCTTCAAATCGAGCGGCGTGCCGATGGAGATACCAAGATTGCGATCGATCTCCGCTTGCGAAAGCGGCTGCGTGGCCGGCTCGAATTCAATGGCCGCCACGGGCTTTCCGGCATAGTCCTGCGGCGCCGCAAAAAGCCGGATCGCGGAGATCAAGGATAACGATGAGAGCGCCAGCAGAAGACGGCGGCCTGGCCGGGTCACCACTGATGTAAATGATACCGCATCAGTTACCATCTTCTTAGGCATGACTCCCCGGGATAGTGAACGTTACTCGCGACAGATCCGCTTCGCACCCCTGGGGCAAGCGGGGCAGGAGCGCCTGTTTTCCGCACGAGTGGCCGTCGTCGGATGCGGAGCCCTGGGGAGTTTTCACGCCGAGGCACTGGCCCGCGCCGGCGTTGGCAACCTTCTGTTGGTGGACCGCGATTACCTGGAACTCAGTAATCTACAGCGGCAGTGGCTCTATGACGAAAACGATGTAAATGAGGGACTGCCGAAAGCGGTGGCCGCGGCCCGGAAACTGGCTGCCGTGAATTCCGGTATTTCCATCCGGCATGTCGTGGCGGATCTGACCCCGAGGAATATTGAGGAAATTCTGGAGGGGGTCTCTCTTATTCTCGACGGGTCCGATAACTTCGAGGTCCGTTATCTCATCAACGATTTTGCCGTCGCCGGAGGAATACCCTGGGTGTACGGCGCCGCTGTCGGAAGTTATGGACTGACCATGCCGGTGATTGCCGGATCTACCGCATGCCTGAAGTGCATCTACCCGTCTCCACCGGAGGGGGCACAACCGACATGCGAGACAGCGGGCGTGCTGAATACCATCACGTCGGTCATCGCTTCGCTGCAAGTGGCAGCGGCGATGCGAATTCTGTGCGGAGAGCCGGCTATCCCCCGCATCACCACGGTGGATGTGTGGACCGGTGTGATCCGGCAAGTGGAACAGCCCGGGCCCCAGGTGGATTGCGAGTGCTGTGGACGGCGGGATTTCATCCACCTTCGCGGCAAGGACCGGGCGCCGGTCAGCCTGTGCGGACGAAACGCGGTACAGATCCACGAACGCACCCGGCCCGTCGACTTGCAAGCTCTTCAGGAAAGGCTCGCGCCGCTCGGCCTGGTGAAGGCGAACGAGTTTGCCCTTCGCTTCTTTATAACGCCCTACGAGATGACCGTGTTTCCGGATGGCCGCGCCATCATCAAAGGGACGCAGGATACGGGTGTGGCGCGGAGCCTGTATTCCCGGTATCTCGGCAATTGAACGCGCCGGCCCAGGACGTGACGGACGATCAGAAGGACCGCCGCAAGCTCTATGAGAAACTCAACCAGGCTCCCGATTTTACGTTGCGGTCTCCAGGGAGGTGAGGCGTTTGGGCCCAGCCTCTATCAGGTGCCGTGTGTTTCCGTTCGAAAACAGCTTGAAGTTTTCAATGAATCGGGCGGCCAGCGCGTCGTACTTCCGCAAATATTCCTCGCGGCTGGGCCAGACGTGAGCCGGGTCCAGGATACTGGCCGGAACGCCTTCGCACGTCTTGGGAACTTCGAATCCAAAAAGCGGGTCCCGCCTGTACTCGGCATCGTGAAGCTCGCCGCTGAGCGCGTCGTTCAATAACATCCGGGTGTGTTGAATGCTGATGCGCTTACCTACGCCAAACGGACCGCCGGTCCATCCTGTATTAACCAGCCAGCAACTGACGTTGTGCTTCAGGATTCTCGCATGCAGAAGTTGTGCGTAGACTTCCGGGCGGTGAACCATAAACGGCGCTCCGAAGCACGTGCTGAACGTAATCTCAGGTTCAGTACCCAATCCTATCTCGGTCCCCGCGATCTTACTTGTATACCCGGATATGAAATGGTAGATGGCCTGTTCGGGAGTGAGCCTGGCGATGGGCGGCATCACCCCGGAGGCGTCACAGGTCAGAAGAATGATGTTCTTCGGGTGGCCGGCCATCTTCTCCGGCAGCGAGTTCCCGATGTAATCCAGTGGGTATGCGGCGCGCGTGTTTTCGGTGATCTTGTCGTCGTTTAGATCAAGCCGGCGGGTCCGCGGATCCATGGGAACATTTTCAAGGAGAGTGCCGAACCTGCGCGTGCATTCGTAGATTTGCGGCTCCGCCTGCCGCGAGAGCCGGATCACCTTCGCGTAACAGCCGTCTTCGAAGTTGAAAATTCCGTTATCGCTCCAGCCGTGCTCGTCGTCGCCGATCAGATTCCGGTCCTGATCGGCGGATAACGTAGTCTTTCCCGTTCCCGACAACCCGAAGAACAGCGCCGAGTCGCCGTCCGGCCCAACGTTCGCGGAGCAGTGCATGGAAAGCACCCCCTGCAAAGGCAGCAGGTAATTCAGCACGGTAAAGATAGTCTTCTTGATCTCGCCGCCATAACTGGAGCCGCCGATAATGGCAGTCCGCTGGGCAAAATTTCCGATGATAAACGTATCGGTGCGTGTGCCGTCCACGAGCGGCGAAGCGCGGAAAGAAGGCACGCATATAACCGTGAACTCGGGGACATGCTTTTTTGCCGCGTCCAGGCTGCGCGTCTTGATAAACATGTTTCGCACAAACAGGCTGTGCCAGGCAAGCTCCGTGATAATGCGGATGGGTATGCGATATTCAGGGTCTGCTCCGGCGAAACAATCCTGCACGAAGACGTCGCGGCCTTGTAAGTAACCCTGCAGACGCACCTGGAGCGCATTAAAGTTCTGCGGACTGAACGGGCGATTGTATTCTCCCCACCACACCTTCTCTTCCGTCGTCTGCTCCCGCACGATAAACTTGTCGGCGGCCGCCCGCGCCGTGTGCTTGCCGGTGTTTACAACCATCGGTCCAAGGTGCGCGACCCGCCCCTCGCCACGAAAGGTGATCTCTTCATAAAGGGACGCCGTCGGCAGGTTCCAGTAGGTGTTATGCAGGTGTGTAAGACCGTGGTTCTCGAGTCCGTAAGCACTGGCCGCGAGTCCGGCTTCCTTGGAGGCGGGTGTCGGAACGCTCATATACCAGCTCATACCCAATCCCTCACAAGCTTGCGGTTGCCCAGGTACAGTTCGTTAGCCGAGTTCGAGTCGAGCGCCCATTGAATACGCTCGATACCTTCGCGAATTTCTTTGATTGTTCCGCAGAAGCTCAGGCGGAGGTGACCCTCCATCCCGAACTCTTTCCCCGGCACAGTTACAACACGAACTTTTTCGAGCAAAAACTGCGACAGCTTTTGCGAATTCTTTTCATATGCGCTGAAATCTGGGAAGCAGTAGAACGTGCCGTCCGGCTTGACGATGCTGACGCCGTCGATGGCGCTTAGCCGCTCGACCATGACATTGCGGTTATTTTGGAGGGTGAGCCGCAATGCTTCGATGGACGCCTGTACTCCGTTCAGCGCTCCGACGGCAGCCCATTGAGAAGGCGCGGCGGGTCCGGAGGTCTGTTGAGATTGAATATTAGTCATCGCGCGGATCAACTCCCGCGGAGCGATGGCCCATCCAATGCGGAATCCGGTCATGGCGTACATCTTGGAAACGCAATTGATGACGATCAGTTTCGACGTCTCGACATCCTTCTCCGTAAACGCGTAGCAGTTCACGGGCGTCCTGCCGTCGAAAATCAGCCGGTTGTAGGTGTCGTCCATGATCAGGTAGATGTTGCGCGATTCGCACAGGGCGACAACCTCGGCAATGAATTCCTTCGAATACATGACGCCGCTGGGGTTGTTCGGACTATTCAGAATGATGGCCTTGGTGTAGGGGCTGAGAACTTCCGTAATGTCCCCGATGCTCGGGAAAAAGGTACCGTCCCTGGCGCACACGGGGACTGGCACGCCACCGGCGAGTTTCACCATTTCGGGGTAGCTCACCCAATAGGGCGCGGGGAACACGACCTCGTCCTTCGGATCGAGGATGGCATAGAGCGCCACCATGATCGCCTGCTTGGCTCCGCTGGAAACAATTACGTTTTCCGGTGCGACACGCTTATCGTAGTGTTCTTCCGTGTAATGGATGACGGCTTTCTTGAGAGCTGGGATACCGTCCGCCGGTGTGTATTTGACTTCTCCCGTATTCAGCAGAGAGGAACAGCTTATAATTGCGTCGATAGGAGTTTTACTCTTCGGCTCTCCACCGCCGAGATGTATGACTGGCTCACCTTTGTCCCTGAGAAGCGCTGCGGTCTCGTTCAGCTTCAGGGTAGGCGATTCGCTGATCGACCGGGCTAGCTGGCTGATGCTCATTCGGTTGATACTTCCTTCCTACGTCTCCAAGTTCGGATACAACTATCGCCAGTACAAGGCGCCGGCGCCGCCTACAACGGAAGGTAGTCTCCGCTTGCAAAGCAGACTTACGGATCTGAAAGATTACCTTTCTGGAATGATATTACACTCGGGAACACGGACTCAAGAAGGATTTCAGGCATGACCTAAGGCGTTGTCAAGACAGGACTTTGTGAACAATGCTCCTCCACGGTGAGAAGATGAGTATCATGACACGGCGCGATGCGGCCCGGACGGCCGGACTGACGGCATTCTCTTATTCGCGGATTCGCGGGGCCAACGATCGGATCGGGCTCGGAGTGATCGGGACCGGCAGCCGCGGCACGTATGTCATGACGCTGTTTCAGAAAAATCCCGGCGTGGAGGTGCGCGCCATCTGCGACGTATACGGCAAGCGCATCGAACAGGCACTCGGCAGGGCTCCGGGCGCGAAGACCTTCATCGATCATCGTGAACTCCTTCGCCTCAAGGAAGTGGATGCGGTGCTCATCGGGTCGCCGGATCACTGGCATAAAGACCATTCGATCGATGCCATGACCGCCGGCAAGGATGTATACGTGGAGAAGCCGATGTGCCGCTTGCGGGAAGAGGCTCCGCTGATGGTGCGTGCGGCTCGGGCCAATAACCGTATCTGCCAGATCGGGCTGCAACAGCGGTCCGGGCTCATTTACATCGAAGCTCTCGAAAAGTTCATCCGTTCCGGGGCGCTGGGCCGGATCACCCAAATCGACGCCATATGGCACGGAGGCGTGCCGCGCCCGCTGCCCAAGGAACCCGTGGAGAAGCCTTCGAATCTCGATTGGATCCGGTTCCTGGGCCCCGTCCGATACCGGGACTGGGTACCGGGCCAGTATTTCAATTTCCGCGCCTATCTCGATTTCAATGGCGGCAAGATAACCGATTTCGGCCATCATTGGCTGGACACCGTGCATATGTACATGGGCGAGCGCGCACCGCGTTCAGCCGTCTTCGCCGGGGGTATCTACTACGACTTCAACGATGGGCGCACGGCTCCGGACACCTGCAACGCGCTGTTTGAATACGACGGCTTCAGCGTGCTCTTTCAATCGAATGTTTACCGGGGTGAATACGGGATCACTTTCCATGGCGATCAGGGGAGGCTCTTCGTGAACCGTAACCGGTACGAGTTCACACCGGCAGGAAAGGGGGTGC
Source organism: uncultured Acidobacteriota bacterium (assembly GCA_900696665.1). GTDB lineage: Bacteria > Acidobacteriota > Terriglobia > Bryobacterales > Bryobacteraceae > CAADGY01. The sequence continues at coordinate 25,777 of CAADGY010000195.1, read as the reverse complement.
AGCCGGTCGTGCGGGAGATCCCCGGCGACATCACCGCAGACCATGTCCGCAACTTCCTCGATTGCTGCAAGTCCCGCAAACTGCCTGCGGCCGATGCGGCGATCGCAGCGATCTCCGTCATCCCGCCGCTACTGGCCGTGGAGTCGTATTTGACAAAGCGGAAACTCAGGTTCGATCCGGAGAGACTCGAGGTCCTTCCGGACTGAGTGCCTCACAACTTCAGGTTCGCTTCCAGTCTCTCGTTCGCCCGCATCATCTCGTCCCACGTTACGGCGGATTCGCGGTAGGCGGCCATGCGCCCGAGGATCGCCGTTAGATTGCTTTCCACGCTATCCTGGGCGTTGTTCAGGTAGTTCCCGCTGCGTATGCTGGCGGCGAAGTCCCGTACGTTCGTGATCGCGCCCTGCCGGAAAGTGTCGTCCTTCTCCACGCCATCCCATGGCTTGTCTCCCGTGATACGGACCGTGCCGTTATAGTGGGTATCGGCCGTGCCTCCCGAACCATAGATGCGAATACAGAGATCGTTGTAACCTTTGGTGAACTGGGCGGAACTGAAGTCGACCTTGACGCCGTTCGGATACCAGAAGTTCACCAGGAAGTGGTCCCAGCAGTCGCCGACGTCCACCCTCGCTTTGCGCCCGCCGGTCCCCGACGCTTTCACCGGGTGCGACTTGAGATACCAGTTTCCGGCATCCAGGACGTGTATGTTCTGCTCCACGATAATGTCGCCTGAGAGAACCTTGTCGAATACCCAGTTGCTCAGTCGCGCCTGCGCGGCGGACATACCGGGTTCGGTCTTTGGCCTGAGCCGGCCTGCGTGATAGTAAACGTGGCCTAATACCGGCGTTCCGATGTCGCCGCGGTGCACGCGGCTGGCCGCTTCCTTGAATACCGGCTGGACGCGAGTCTGGAAATCGACGACGAAACTCAACTTGCCTTTTGCTTTTTCGCCGCTCGCAAGAATACTGCGGCAACCGGGCACATCGACAGCCACAGGCTTCGCCAGAAACACGTGCTTACCCGCGGCGACCGCTGCCGCCACCTGCTCCGGATGGAAGTATGGAGGGCTCATCACCGCGACCGCATCCACATTGGATGCGATCAACTCCTTGTACCCGTTCAAGCCCGGAAATAGGCGGGCGCCGCTTGCCCGCAGTTTCTCTCGTGCAGCCTCCATTCGATCCTGGAAGGGATCGGCAAGGGCCGAAATACGGGCGCCGGTGTACTCGACAAAGAAACCGCCGATAAAATTGCCGCGTCCCCCGCACCCGATGATGCCAACTTCGAGTGCGGAATTCGCCTGCGTTCCAAACACGGTTTCAGGCTTCAGAATCAGGACACCCGCGGCGGTGGCGGAAGATCCCAGAAAACTGCGTCGGTTGTTTTCGGACATTTACATCTCCGGCTCAAATTTTACAGCAAATGCACGCGCCTGATTGGGGACCTCATAATAGATTCAGTGCCGGCCCTCGTCTACTTGCTGCTTTTCTCAATGGCGCTCACGCAGCGTGAACCTGCCGCCAGTTACGGGCGGGAGATCACACGATGGCGAGCACGGCGGGAAGCCACGCTCAAAGCCGATGGAGGTTGGCTGACGGTAACGGGACTGTTCTGGCTGAAAGAGGGTGCAAACACGGCCGGCAGCGGCCCGAAGAATACGGTCGCCCTTCCGTCCGGTTCCGCGCCCGGGCACACCGGCACGTTCCTGTTGCGCAACGGGAAAGTGCGGTTCGAGGCCGTCCCCGGAGTGGGGGTGACCTTGAACGGCAAGCCGGCCGGCAATATCGCGCTGAAGGCAGACGTGCCTGGACCGGCGGACGTTCTCACGATAGGACCTCTGTCGCTCATCCTGCTGAACCGGGGCGGTAAGTATGCCATCCGGGTGAAGGACAATAACAGCACGTTCCGCAAAGAATTCACCGGCCTCCATTGGTATCCCGTGAAGCGTGAGTACCGGATTGTTGCCAGGTTTGTGCCCTATGCGCAACCGAAAGTGATTTCGATCCCTACCATACTCGGGACCAGCGAAGAACAGCAGTCGCCCGGCTACGCGGAGTTTGCGCTCGATGGTACGACACACCGGTTGGAGCCCGTAGCGGAAGGCAGGGAACTGTTCTTTATCTTTCGGGATCTGACCAGCGGTAAGCAGACCTATCCGGCGGGCCGTTTCCTCTATTCGGCACCACCAGAAAACGGCCGCGTGGTGCTCGACTTCAACAAAGCGTACAACCCGCCGTGCGCATTTACTCCTTACGCGACCTGCCCGCTGCCGCCGCCGCAAAACCGGCTGCGAGTGAAGATCGAGGCGGGAGAATTGAACTACGGCCACCGCTAAAGAAGGAGGGTCCCATCGCTGCAGCGAACAGCGATGTTTTGCGCATAAGGCGTATTCTAAAAGAACCGTTTATAGCAACCGGCTCGAAATCCTGGAACAGCCCGGTGAATTTTTGACAAGACGGGTGGGCTATGGTATCTCTCGACAATCCAGTTGTCAAAGGGGGAGAAGAATATGGCGAGTCCCGCGCCCGCCCGGGCCACGAGTGGCGCTTCCATCACACTGAACCTGTTTGACGGCACACGCCGGCCCCTCCGGACGAACGCCCAGGTGCTGGTCCGAATACGCGACGGCAACCAGAATGACATCCATAGTGGATTCCACAAGGGACGGTCACTGGTATTCGAGAATCTCCCGTTTTATAACAACTTTGGAGACAACTACACGGTTTTGGTCTCAATCAAGGGGTATTTCCAGGCAGGCTTCACACCAGTGCAGGTGGCGCCGAATATTCCGCGTGTCCTCGACTTGATGATGATTCCGAAAAACGGTGCTTTCAACTTCCGGAATGCTACCTGGCAACGGCTGAAGTCGACTCACCCGGTTCTTTCGGCACTGCTCGCCGCCGGTGCGGAAACCGATACGGCGGCGCGGGAGAGATACGAAGACGCACTGGAGAACAAGGCCGCATCACTCGCCTGTTTTTTTAACGTTGTCACCGCCGTTCGGGATATCCGGCTGCCTTCGGGAACCCCACTGGATTATTTCAGGCAGATCGTCTGGAACGATCCCAGGCGGGCATTCGCTCAAGACCGGTTCTACGCGTGGGTGGACGAAACGATGGTAGATCAGGTAGTGCGCGCCGCCACGCAAGGGATCTTCCAGCCCGAACCCGGCGCGGGTCTGTTTCATCCGGGAGCGACGCGCAGCTACAAACAGGTGCAATTTGGAGAAGCGAATGTCCAGCTCACGTTCCATGAGAACGACCGGCTGAGGGTCAAAGATACGGACTGCGTTCTACTGGAAGCCGATATCGACTACTACAAAGATCCCCTTGCGCACGCCCTCATCGAGGTATTGAAAAACCGCACGACAAAAAGCAAAACCGATCCGAGATCAGTGTACGTGCTGCGCTGGATGGCTGGCCGTCACGCCGGTGTTCCCGATTTCGACCCGCCATACACTATCGAAGCCTAAGAGAAACCTGCTATTCGCGGGTGTGCAGTTTCCAGGCAATCTGCCGGATCATGCCCAGCCAAACTTCGGCATCACGGGCCGAAAGTCCCATTCTTCGTATTAATCTGCGAATCTTCTGTGTGCTGGAGCTCGCCGTGCGCCCATGAACGTACCCGGACTCCTGGAGTAATTTCATCAGCTCATCGGTAACGCGGTCCATTTCGCCAGCACTCGCGAGCGTCACCGGCTTCGGCGCTTTTGATACGGCGCGCGAATCCCGAACTAACTCGTAGAGTGAGACGGCGACGGCCTGGCCGAGATTCATCGATTCGTGCTCCCGCCGCGCCGGTATACGCATAAGCCAGTGGCAGTAGCTCATTTCCTCATTGGACAGCCCGAATTTTTCCGAGCCGAAGAGTAGAGCGACGGGGCCGGTCTCCAGGTGCCTCTTGATGAGTCTTCCGCCGTATTCCAGGCGCTTCAACGGATGCTGAAGTTCGCGATGCCCGAGGGCCGTTGTGCCCACAACCAAGGTGCAGCCGGCGATTGCCTCAGACAGCGTCTTGTGCTCCGTCGCCCGTTCCAGTACATTGCGCGCTCCCACCGCCGACCGGGCTTCGCGGAACGCGACCTCGTAGGGGTTGACCAGCCGCAAAGAGAAGCACCCGAAATTACTCATTGCACGCGCCGCTGCCCCGATATTCAGTGGGTTACGCGTTGCAACCAGCACCACGCACAGATTTTCGAGCGACGCCCCCGCGGGCACGTAGGCGATTCCTATCTGAGTTCTTCCATGATCAGGTCGAGATCTCTTTGATCCGGCCGGGTCTTCGCTTCGGGTAGCGTGCCTAGGGGGGCATCCCCCAGATTGAGCATGTCCAGAAAGGTTTTCCGCTTGTTGTCTACGTAGAGAATTCCGGTCAGCACGACACCAGACGAAGCACTTTCATGGATAAAGTTAAGCGCCCGAATCCTGTCGGTGGGATCGTAGTCCCGTTCCAGCTTCTTCAAACGCAGCCTGGAGCCGTCATGCAATTCGACCTCGCGCACCTCCCCTTCGGCGATCTCGACCGAGATGTCCTGGTAGAACGGTACGAAATCCAGTTCATGCAGGGGCTCGTCGTGATCTTTCATATAGGAATAGCTCTTCGTGGACCCCTCATGATCGTTGAATGTCGTGCAAGGCGAAATCACATCGAGGACCGACAATCCTTTGTGAGCGATCGCGGCCTTCAAAATCGCAAGCAACTGCCGTTTGTCGCCGGAGAAGGACCTCGCAACAAGAGTTGCACCCAATTCGATGCCGGCGAGGCAGGTGTCGATAGCGGGGAGATCGTTGACGATGCCCGTCTTGAGTCTGGCGCCAAGATCCGCCGTCGCCGAGAACTGTCCTTTGGTCAATCCGTAGACGCCATTGTTCTCGATGATATAGATCAGGGGGATGTTCCGGCGCAGCATGTGCATGAACTGGCCGATACCGATCGAAGCGGTATCTCCGTCGCCGGAAACCACGATGCCGATCAGGTTGTGGTTCGCCAACATCGCTCCCGTGCTCACCGCCGGCGCACGCCCGTGGACGGAGTTGAAGCCGTGCGCGGAATTCAGGAAATAGGCCGGCGATTTCGACGAGCAGCCGATGCCCGAAAATTTCGCAACCTTATACGGCTCTACACCCATCTCGTAGAACGCCTCGATGATGCGCTCCGTGATCGCGTTGTGGCCGCAGCCGGCACACAGTGTCGTCTTCCCGCCCCTGTATTGAAGAACCTCGAGTCCGATCCGGTTGACCTTCTTCGGAGGAGGCGTCGCCGTGGTGCTCATAAGCCCTCCTGGCTAACGATGTCGTCGGTTACCGTGCGTGCGTCGAGCGGCAGGCCACCGTAATAGCGGACACTTCGCAGCCGCTCCACGTACTGCGTGTCCAGGTCCAACCGCATCAATCCCAACAACTGGCGGTCGCGATTCTGATCGATCACGTAAACCCGGGAATGCCGCGCGATGAAGTCCTTCAACTCGTTCGTAAACGGATATGCCTTCAGGCGCAAGTAGGAACTCTCGACACCATATTCCCGCAGCAGTTGATCGCGGCTTTCTTCAGCGGCATAGCGGGAGGTGCCGCAGCAAATCAGGCCAATAGAGGCTCGCTGGTCAATGACGATTTCGGGAGCCGGGACATGCTCTTTCAGGCTTTCGAATTTCCTGTCGAGCCGGTCCATATTATTGATGTAATCTTCGGGCCGTTCGCTATAACCGGAGCTCTCGTTATGCCCGCTGCCGCGGGTAAAATATGCGGCCGCCGGATGATTGGTGCCAGGCAGCGTACGGTAGCCCACGCCGTCGCCATCCACGTCCTTATAGCGGGCAAAGCCTCCCAGCCGCGCAAGATCCTCCGCGGTGAGTACTTTGCCGCGGTGGATGGGCTCCTCGGGATAGTGAAACGCATCCGCCATCCAGTTGTTCATGCCGAGATCGAGATCCAGCATCACGAAAACAGGCGTCTGAAATCGCTCAGCTAAATCGAACGCCGCACCCGCCATCGTGAAACACTCCTCGGGCGATGACGGTAACAACAGCGGATGCCGGGTGTCCCCATGAGACAGCAATGCTGTAGAGAGCAGGTCCCCCTGCATGGTTCGCGTCGGCAGGCCCGTGGATGGCCCCACTCGCTGCACGTCAATAATCACGGCTGGAATTTCGGCATAATAGCCGAGACCAACGAACTCGGACATCAGAGAAATGCCCGGCCCGGAGGTCGCCGTCATCGCGCGGGCGCCGGCCCACGAGGCGCCGATCACCATTCCAACCGCTGCCAGTTCATCTTCGGCCTGAACGATCGCGAAAGTGGCTTTCCCGGTCTCCTTGTCGATACGGAAGCGGCGCATGTAGCCCATGAGCGATTCAATCAGCGACGTAGAAGGAGTGATGGGATACCACGTAACCACCGTAACTCCGGCGAACATGCAACCCAGCGCCGCCGCCGCATTGCCGTCGATGATAATCTTGCCCGCGGTCTCATTCATCCGCTCAACGCGGCACGGATCGGTCTTGGGGAGATTAGCGGCGGCGTAATCGCGGCCGGCCTGAACCGCATTCCAGTTGAGCTCGGCCGCCTTAACCTTCTTCGGTCCGAACTGCTTGAACAGCGCCTTATGGATCTCCTCCATCTCGATGCCAATCAGGTGCCCGACAACGCCGTCATAGATCATGTTCCGCACCAGTTTGCGCAGCTTCGCTTCGGGGCAAACAGGAGCGACAAGTTTATCGAAAGGAACGGGATAAAAATGCAGATCGTCCCGGAGTGTATTCAACTTCAACGTTTCGTCATACACTACGGCCGCGCCGGCATCCAGCCGCATAACATCGTCACGAGCCGTTTCCGGATTCATCGCAACCAGGAAATCGATCTCCTTTTTGCGGCCAATCCAACCGTGCTTGCTGGCGCGAATCGTGAACCAGGTGGGCAACCCGGCGATGTTGGAGGGGAACAGGTTTTTTCCGGAAACCGGAATTCCCATCTGAAAGATGGAGCGCATCAGCACATTGTTGGCGGTCTGGCTCCCCGAGCCGTTTACCGTCGCAATCTGAATGCTGAAATCGTTCACTACATCTCCCGCCGTCTCCTTGGAACGTGAGACAACAGAAGTGATCTCGGTCGTCGACATGTGGAATCTACACCTTCACTACCGCATTATATAGAAGATGCAGAAGAGCTTCGATTTTGGGATGTGTCTGTCTGATTGGCGGGCTTTGGGCTATTCGGCCGGATTCTCCAGCCCCATTTGCGAAAGCCGGTAACGCAACGCATTTCTTGTGATCCCGAGCAACCGCGCCGCCTGACTCTTGTTGCCGTGTGAACGTTCTAGTGCGTCGCGAATGATTTCCTGTTCGAGTTGGTCGAGGGTCATGCCGTCGGGCAGGACCGGCGCCCCGGAAGAAGCCGCTCGCGGCTGCGGGTTCGTGTCGAGTTTGATTTCCGCCGCGTCGAGAAACTCTCCGCTGCCCAGTACAAGACTTCTTTCGATAACATTCTCCAACTCGCGTACGTTGCCCGGCCAGTGATAGGACATCAACTTCTCAACCGCGGCATCGGTAAGACGCGCCTCCTTCCCGCGCAATTCGCGGGAATGCTTCTTCATGAAATGATCGGCGAGAAACGGGATATCTTCCTTACGTTCCCTCAACGGTGGAAGATTGATAGGCACCACGTTCAAGCGGTAGTAGAGGTCCTGGCGGAACGTGCCTTGCTCCAGTGCAGCTCGCAGATCGGCGTTCGTCGCCGCGATCACACGTACGTCGATGTGGCGTGTCTTGTTGCTACCCAGCCTTTCGAACTCGCGCTCCTGCAGTACTCGAAGCAGCTTCACCTGCACTGAGGCAGGCACATCTCCAATCTCATCCAGGAATACGGTTCCCGTGTCCGCCTGTTCGAATTTGCCGGGCTTGGAAGTGGCGGCTCCCGTAAAAGCCCCTTTTTCATAACCGAAGAGCTCACTCTCCATAAGATTCTCCGGTATGGCGGTACAGTTGATCTTCACAAACGGACGTTCGGCCCGCGGGGAATGGAAGTGGATCGCGCGCGCGATCAGATCCTTCCCGACGCCGCTTTCGCCTGCCAGCAGCACGGTGGCGCGAGTGGGCGCAACGCGCGTGATCGCACTGAAGATCTCCTGCATCGCGGGACTCCGGCCAACAATATTGCTGAACTGGTACCGATGCCCAAGTTCCTCCCGCAACTGCCGATTCTCATCCCTGAGAGCACGGACTTCGAGAGCCTTGTTGACGACAGCCGTAAGATGGTTGAGCGAAAACGGCTTCAGAAGAAAATCCACGGCTCCGGACTTCATGGCTTCAACCGCGTTTTCCACGGTGCCGAAGGCGGTCATTACCACTACCGGCACTTGGGCGTTTTGCCTGTGGATCTGCGCCAGGAGGTCGAGCCCGTCCATCCCTGGCAGTCGCAAATCCGTAATCACAAGTTGGACCCGGTCAGCCAGCAGCAGCCCTTCTTCAGCGCTTCCGGCCTGGTCCACTTCGAAACCGGACGCAAGCAGGTGCAACTCGATAACACGCCGCAGTTTCTCTTCATCTTCAACAATCAGTATGCGAGGCTTCACTGATCCTTAGAATACTGAAGACCGGCAGTTGAGGCCCAAACGCATTCTACTCGCGGCGCGGCAGGCGCACGATAAAAACGCTCCCTTTGTTCACTTCGCTCTCCACCGCGATCCGGCCTCCATGTTCGTCGACGATATTGGAAACGATGGCCAGCCCCAGGCCCACACCTTGCGTCTTTGTCGTAAAAAAGGGGTTGAAAATGCTCTCCAGGTGTTTGGGGTCGATGCCGGCACCACGGTCGATCACCGCAAGTTCCACCTCATCGTCAACAGGCCGTGTCTTCACCGTGACCGCTCCCCCAGGAGCAGTTGCCTGCGCGGCATTCATCAGCAGGTTGTACACAACCCGTTCGAAAAGCTCGGCGTCAAGCAGCAGCGGGCGGACATCGGGCGAATAGTTTTTGTAGATCGTCAACCCGGCAACCGGATTCAGGCGTTCGATCTGTTGCACGGCGCGGTCAATCACTTCGGTCAGGTCTGTTAACTTCATCCGCAATTTCAGGGGACGGGCAAACTCGAGAAAGCGTGTAATGAGGCCGTTGGTGCGGTCGACTTCGGAAAAAATGAATGCAGCCATTTCCCGCGCCACCTCGTTATCGTCGGGTACCTGCTTGAGCAACAGTTCCGCGGATGCCTTCATCGTGCCAAGCGGGTTCCGCAGCTCGTGTGCAAGCCCTGCGGACAACTGCCCCAGAGCAGCCAGACGCTCGGAGCGGCGGACCGCCGCTTCAGCCGCCTGCAACTGCTCTGCGGCCGCCTGGTATTTGCCCTCTTCGATGCGGCTCATCTGGGCGAGTCTATGGGTAAGATAGCCGACGACGCTGATGAACGTGAGCCGTAGACAGAGCATCCGCACGTTATAGGGGTCAATTGTGTAGCGGCTCCAATCCACGAACAGCAGAAAGGAGAGATACGACGCTGCCGCCAGCAGAATGAAGGCAATGGTACCGCCGGGGCCGAACTTCGTTGCTGCGGTCACCACCGGCAGCAGCAGCACAAGATAATAGCTGCTGTTTACAGCGCCGGTGAACCCGATGAGCAGGTAACTCAGGATCAGCTTTATGACGATCGACAGGTGAATGCCACGGCGGGTCCCGAAAAACGGCACTTTCGGCTCGACAATTTGTACCACCGCCAGGCAGGAAAGAAAGATGTATTCGGCCGGAGTTTGATCCGGACTGAAAATCGCCATCGCGGAAAACAGAAATAGCCAAATGAAATCCTCGGGTCTGATATAACGGGACCAGCCGCGCCCGTTCCCCACATTCGTGGCCACGCTGCCATCTTAGCCCCGAATATGTGAAAATGGGGTTTCAAGCCCCAGCAGCAATGGAACATCCCTACCCCGTATCTACCACGCCAGAGGAACAGTCTGCGCCTTCTGAGAGATCCTTTGGTGACATCCTGTCTCAATTTGAGCAGGAACAGAAGGCCCCAGCCGGTCCGGCTCAAGCGGTTGACGGCACTGTCGTCGCCATCGATGCCGAGTCTGTTTTCGTCGATGTCGGCCGCAAAATCGAAGGAGTTGTGCCGGTTGCGCAATTCCGGGACAAGTCTGGCGAGCTTGCCGTAAAGCCTGGCGACCGGCTGACGGTCAGTATCAGCGGATACGATCAGGGATACTACAGGCTGTCGACGGTCACCGTTGAGCGCCCGAAGGATTGGTCATCCCTTCAGACTGCTTTCAACGAAAACCGGACGATCGTGGGGACCGTGACGGAGATTGTGAAGGGTGGACTGCGGGTAGATGTAGGTGTGCCCGCATTTCTTCCGGTATCGCGTAGCGGGGCCAGGGATGCCGCGGAACAAGAGGCGTTGGTCGGGCAGGAAATCCAGTGCCGGATTATCAAGCTGGAGATCGCCGAGGAAGACGTGGTGGTGGACCGCCGCGTCATCCTCGAAGAACAGGAAAAGCAAGCTCGCGCCCAGGCCTTTGCGGCGATTCAGGAAGGGGCGGTTGTCACTGGGACCGTGCGCAGTATCACCGATTTCGGTGCGTTCGTCGATTTGGGTGGTGTCGATGGACTGCTGCACGTCACCGACATGTCGTGGCATCACGTCGCGAAGCCATCCGACGTCGTAAGTGTGGGCGATTCAGTCGAGGTGAAAATCCTCAAAGTGAATCCCAATACGCGCAGGATCTCTGTCGGGATGAAGCAGCTTGTGCCTGAACCCTGGGCGCTGGTGGGCGATAAGTACAAGACGGGCGATCGTGTACGCGGCACGGTGTCGCGGCTGACGGAATTTGGTGCGTTCGTCGAACTCGAGCCGGGCATTGATGGCCTGATTCATATCTCGGAGTTGTCCTGGTCCAAAAAGGTGCGCAAGCCCGGCGATGTGGTGAAGGTCGGCGAGTCCGTGGAAGTTGCGGTTCTTGGGGTCAACCCAGCGGAGCGGCGTATCTCGCTGGGGCTGAAACAGGCGCTTGGCGATCCCTGGGAAGAGGTTCCGAGCCGGTATCCGCCGGGAGTGGTCGTGGAGGGCTGCGTCACCAGCCTTCAGAAGTTCGGTGCGTTCGTGGATATGGGCGATGGCATCGAAGGGATGATACACATCGGTGACATCAGCCGCGAGAAACGGCTGAATCATCCGAACGAAATGCTGAAGATAGGCCAGAGCATCCGCGCGCAAGTTCTGGAGGTCGACCGCGAGAGACGGCGTATCCGCCTCGGAATGAAGCAGTTGGAACCCACGAACCTCGACGAATACATAGCTGGACATAAGTCCGGCGAAGTCGTCACAGGGCGCGTTGTGGAATCCGGTGGTGGACGCGTGAAGGTGGAATTGGGCGAGGGTGTTTATGCCGGCTGCCGGCTTCCGAAAGAAAAGGCCGCCGAGGGTTCCGGCACACCATCCGGTTCGTTGGACATCTCCGCCCTAACCCAAATGCTGTCGGCGCGTTGGAAGCAGGGGAAAACCGGATCCGGCCCGGGCGGAGAATCCCTCAAGACCGGCCAGATCCGCAGCTTCCGTATCGTTGCGCTGGACGCGGAACAAAAGCGCATTGAAGTGGAAGTCGCCGGTTAACTTTCCTCCCCCGGAATTTGTAGATTCGTCGAATCCGGCAGTCTCTTCCGTGACCTTTTTCTGCCGGCGCCGTCCATACTGGATGACGGTGGTTCGCGAATCCGCCTTGTCACTAGAAAGTCGACCTGCGCCGGAAACCCGGCAGACCGCGCTGATCCGGGCAGCTCAAAAGGGCGATGAACTTGCGTTTGAGCGGCTCGTTCAGTGCTACGACCAGGGTGTGCTCCGGCTGGCGTTCAATCTTCTGCGCTGCTCGGAAGATGCCGCGGACGTCTACCAGGAGGCGTTCCTGCGTGTGTATCGCAACCTCCACACCTTCCGGTTCGATTGCAGCTTTCAAACCTGGCTCTACCGTATCGTCTCCAACCTATGCCTGGACGTGCTGCGAAAAAGAAAGTCGCGTAAGGAAGAATCGACCGTGCTGGATACCGCAGACGGCATTCATGACCGGGCGGAGGTGATTCCGGAAGAGCGGGCAGAAGCGAACCCGCAACGCAGGCTGTTAAGTGGAGAGTTGCAGCGCCGCATCGAGGCTGTCCTTTCGAACCTCTCCCCCCGCGAACGCATGGTGTTCGAAATGCGGCACTACGAGGGAATGCGGCTGAAAGCCATTGGAGATGCCTTGGGCACTTCCGAAGAGGCGGCCAAAAACTGCCTGTTTCGCGCTACACAGAAGATGCGGATGGCACTTGGAGATTTGGTATGACCTGCGAATCGGCATCGCGATACTTTTCGTCACTGCTCTACGGCGAGCTTACCTTCGAGGAAGAGGAGAAGCTGCGCCAGCATCTGGAAACATGTGCCCGCTGCCTGGGTGACTTCGAGCGGGAGCAGCGGCTGCATCAGGCGCTGGACCGGTATCAAGCGGAAATCCCTGGCACATTGCTTGCGGAGTGCAGGCGCAGCCTTCGCGAAGAAATCGGAGAACTACGGAACCACAAGCGAAGTCTGTTCAGCAAGTTAGGAAAATTCGTTGCACTGCGGCCATGGACCCGGCCCCTGGGAGCGCTGGCACTGATTGCAATTGGGTTTTTTGCTGCCCGCTTGACGGAGCCCGGCACGGGTCCGGATCCTGCACCGGTTCCGGTAGAGGCGGCCGCATACCGGGTTCGGAATATCGAGCCGAAGCCGTCCGGACGTGTGGAGTTGGTTGTGGATGAGACACGCCAGCGGGTGTTATCCGGGGGTTTGGACGACCACAGGATACGCGAGTTTCTTCTCATGGCGGCCGGCAATTCCGCCGACCCCGGAATACGTGTGGAATCGATTGAGGTTCTAAAAGAGCGTTCCGGCTCAGACGACGTGCGGGATGCATTGCTTAGCGCGGTGCGTCACGACGCTAACGCTGGCGTGAGGCTTAAGGCCATTGAGGGCCTCAGACCGTATGCAGATCACCCGGACACTCGCAAAGCGCTGGCCCAGGTTCTTCTAACCGACAATAACCCGGGTGTTCGGGCGCAGGCAATCGATCTGCTTGTGCAGAACAGAGAGCTCGATGTCATCAATGTTCTGCAGCAGTTGGTTCGTACCGAAGAAGAGAACAGCTATATCCGCATGCGCAGCCAGAAGGCACTACGCGAGATGAATGCGTCCGTGGGCACATTCTGAGATTTGCCGGCCGTGACGTTGCCTGTCTCTTTCCGTCTAATTAGCGGGAGAGAGAGCGTCTCGGCAGTAAATGCGAAAGGTTGTGTCATGAGAATAGGTAACGTTCTGCGTTTTTCAGTTTTGTCTTGTCTGGGCTTGTCTGTGATAGCCCCGGCTTTCCCACAGCCGGCGCCGCCAAATCCACCTGCGCCGCCCCAACCGGCGCGCAGAATGATGACACGCGTGGCAGGGGGAAGCTATCTCGGTGTCGGCGTGGCGGAAATTGACAGCGAGCGCGCCAAGGCTCTGAAGTTGAAGGAGGTATCTGGAGTCGAGGTGACTCGCGTAGAACAGGAAAGTCCAGCGTCCAAAGCGGGACTTAACGTGGGTGATGTCATCGTTGAATACAACGGACAAGGGGTGGTAGGGGTGGAACAGTTCGTCCGTCTTGTCCTTGAGACCCCTGTAGGCCGGCAGGTGACCATGCGTGTCATGAGAAACGGCACGCCGGAAAACTTGACCGCAACCGTGGCCAGCCGCCGCGATGCATGGGCGCACCATCCGTCTTTCAATATCCGCATACCGGAGTTTCATGTCGAAATCCCAGAGCTGCAAATGCCGGATGTACCGAAGGCTTTCATGTCTTGGCGCAGTGTCGCACTTGGAATTGAGGGAGAAGCACTCGAATCTCAACTCGCAGCTTTTTTTGGGGTGAAAGACGGTGTTCTCGTGCGCTCTGTTTTGGAGAACTCGGCAGCCGAGCGCGCTGGCTTGAAAGCAGGAGATGTAATCGTAAAAGTTGACGGTCAGAATGTATCGAAGCCGAGAGATATTTCGAGGATCCTGCGTCCAACGGAGTCCAAAACCAGTTTTCCGCTCGAGATCATACGAAACAGGCAGCCGGTGACGATCAACATCACTCTGGAGAAGGAGCCATCTGGACACCGGCGAGATCCTCGCGGCCGGAGCGTGAAGACCACCCGGGATTCCCGTTTGTAGCCTCCGCACCCACACCGGTCAGCGTTCGATGAAGCTTCAGCAGCAGTTCGATTTCGCTGACCGGTGTACCGAGAGCAGCGGCAATCTGTGACGGACCTTCGCCCCGCCTGCTCATCCGCAGAGCCTGCCCACGCTTGCTGAGATTCATTCCTGAAGCCGGAACGGGAAATCGTAGTGCGTTAGTGTTCGCCGGCTCTTCCGGCGCCACATCCAAAGCCTTCTTCTCGAGTTGCTGCACCGTCATGCGAAGTTCGCTAATGGTCGATTCCATCTTGGCCTGCTGCCTCGCCCAGGCGGCCTGATTCTGAGCGGCGGTCTTCTTGGTGCCGTACCAGAGCCAAACGCACAAACCAAGCCCGATGGCCTGGAATATGTAGCTGGTAAGTGGATAAAGCAGATAGTCGTGGTTCATCGTTAGTTCAAGGTCCGCAGCCGCTCCTGCCGGCCAATGATTTGCTGAATTCGCACTCCGTAGTTCCCTTCGACGACTACCACCTCGCCGCGGGCGATGACACAGTTATTCACAATCACGTCGACCGGCTCAAGGACGGAACGGCTCAACTCGACAATCGCTCCGGTGGTCAACCTCAGCACGTCCTGCAAAGGGAGATAGGCTCGCCCGAATGACACGCTCACCGGAAGCTCGACCTCCAGAAGGAGATCTAGCGTTTCGGGTGGCCCACCGTCTCTACCTGCGCCGGGGGCCTGACGAACGGCGGGTGCAACCGTCTCTACCGGCTCCGGAGCACGGCTGGCGGAGACAGTATCCAGAAAACCCGGTGCTATCGCTAGCCTCAGAGGCACGCTTTTGGAACCCGGAAAATGGATTTGGATCGAGAAGCTCTCCGCATCCGCGGCGGCGGCAGACTCCGTCGCTTCCTGACAGGTGACTTCACAACCGAGGCGCGCGGCCAGAGTCTGTGACAGCGCAGAATGCGTCTGTCCAAGAATCTCGATGTATGTGCCGCGGCGGTCGTCTACACTCGCTTCCTGGAGTCCGGCAGCTTCGAGAGCACGTGCGCCTATCTCCGTCCAGGTCTGCTCGGCAGCGGCGATCCACAGCGACCCACCGTTGCCCATCGTAAAGGATTGTTCCCAGCTAAGGACGGGAGCAGTCTCTGGTGCGGCGGCTTCGGCGGTTGTCCATTCCAGTTGCGGCCGCTCACCGACCATCGACTCCAGAACTTGCCCGAAGCGGGAGATCCATTCTTCAACCAACCAGGTAGCGGTATGGTCAGCCACAGCGGTTCACCTCAGACTCCCCGGCGCGTCGGCCAGCGCTTCTGCATGTACGCACGCAGCCGGAGAATAGCCTGCGATTTGAGTTGAGAGACTCTCGATTCATGCAGCTTGACCACTTTTGAGATCTCGCGCAACGTGAGTTCCTCATGGTAATAAAGGCTTAGCACGGTCCGTTCCAAATAAGGCATCTTCTCAATGGCTTCAGCAAGAAGTCTCTCGAGTTCGGACCGTTCCAGCAGCCGCGAAGGCCAGTTCTCCTCATCGTCAGAGATGTATTTGAGCAGGTCGCGCCCGCTATCTTCCGTTGAAGTTGTTTCCAGGCTCCCGAGATTCACCCCCCGGATTTCGACCAGCCATTCGTGATACTCCTCCATCGGGAGTCCCAGTTGCTGGGCGATCTCTTCCTCGCTTGGCATGCGATGGAGCTTCTGCTCCAGCACTGCAATCGCCGCTTCGATCTGCTTTGCGCGCTTGCGCTGCTGCCGCGGAGCCCAATCGAGTCCACGCAAGCTGTCGAGTATGGCGCCCCGGATTTTGTATTCGGCGTAGGTCTTCAGCTTTACATTGTGAGTGGGGTCGAAGTGATCGATCGCGGAGATCAATCCGAGCACCCCGGTCGAGATCAGGTCGTCAAGGCTAACACTGTCCGGTAACCGCTCGTGAATCCTCCTGGCGATCAGTCTCACCTGCGGGAGATTTTCCAGGATGAGCCGTTCCCGCTCATCGGCACAGGATTCTTGAGTCTGTTCATAGCTATACATGAGCCGCCCGTCTATACCTCTGTTTGCTGGCTCCCATCAGGCAGCCGCGGTCGTCGCTGATTGCTCCATGGCAGGAAGCCGTTCCAGGATGGCATTCACAATTCTTTCTTTTGAGCACTCCTCGATATCCTCGGGGATCTGCTGGCCCGAGCTCAGGAACGAGATCGGCCTGCCAAGCTGAACCGCCTGGTTCACAACACAACCCAGCGCTTCCGTTTCGTCCAGCCGTGTGAAAATCAGCTTGTCCGGCTGAAAGACGCGAAACCGCTCAGCAACACGAGATAGATCGGCAGATCGCATCGAAGCCGTTAGGACCAGATGCTTGTCTATTTCCGGCACCATGGCGAAAAGCTCCGCCAGGTCGGTGGCGATATCCTGCTCGGCGGCACCGATTCCCGGGGTATCGATGAGTACAAGACCTTTGTTCCGATGCTCCTCGAGCGCCTGCGATAACGCACGCGGAGTCTCGACAACCTGGAATCCTACCCCCAGAATGGCGGCGTAGCTGCGAAGCTGGTCCGCCGCGGCAACACGATACGTATCCATGGACAACAATTGCACCGGTCTCCGGCAGGTCAGGCCATACCGGACTGCCAACTTCACCAGAGTTGTCGTTTTGCCGCATCCGGGCGGCCCCAGAACCGCCGCGATCTTCCGTTCGCTATCCGTGAATCCGAGAGCCGGATCGGTCTCGAACAAGGAGGAGATCTCTCCCACCAGCCCTCTTCGCGTCCCGCCAGCCTCCACCGGACCGCGCCGTGAGAAGATGTCGCGTTGCAGAACGCTGGTTTCGTTCGAAGAGCGCGTCTTCAGCCGGTTAACGATGTTACGTGCGATCTCGGGATCCAACTCCGAATCGAGAAGGGCGGAGTAGATCTCTTGAAGCTCGGGAGAGAGGGAGACCCCGGGCAAAGCGGCCTGTGAACTTCGGAATAAGGAAGATGTACGCTCCAGTTGACGCCGCAGATTGGTGATTTCGGCGGAGAGTTGCTGCCAGGGAACTTTGCCTTCCGAATCGGTGACTTGTTCCGGATCCGCTTTTTGAGTGAGTGCCGGTTCGGTTGGTGCCGGTGGAGGAGCCGAAGCAAATACCACCTCATAGCGCCCCAGATGTTGCGCTTCCGGAGGCGCCATCCGCGAATTCATCAGCATGGCGTCAGGACCTAATTCCTGTGCAGCCAGAGCCATCGCGGCCTCTACTGTTGCAGCAAAATATGATTTCAGTCTCACGTCGTTACTCCAATATCCAGTTTTCGCTACTCGCTACTGCACCACTCCAAGAGAAATCACCTTCGTCCCCGGCGGAACTTCGTTATGCGACAGAACATTCACCTTCGCCAGGGCCGGTTCGATGATCTGCCGCAGGAAATAACGCGATCCCGAGCCGGCCAGTAAGACGATCTGACCTTCTGATTTGCCGGCGGTATGGGCAATACGCTCGACTATGTCACGGATTTTCTGCGGAGGGAGCCCCAGGTGGCTCGAGTGCTCGGTGTGTTCTACAGACGACTCAATAGCCTGTTCCAGGGCCGGGTCCAGGAAATAGGCCGGAAGATCTCCCGCTTTGTTCAGATACGGCTTCACCACGATCCGGCGAAGAGCCTGGCGGACGTACTCGGTTAGTAGTACGGGGTTGCGTGTGATCTGCGCGGCTTCCCCGAGCGATTCCAGAATGGAAACCACGTCCCGGATTGAAACGCGTTCACGCAGCAGATTCTGCAATACCTTCTGCACCAGCGCTAGTGAGAGCAACTTGGGAACCAGATCCTCCACCACTTTCGGATTCTCTTCCGCCACCCTGTCAACGCACTTCTTGGCGTCCTGCCTCGAAAACAACTCGTGAGCGTGTCTGCGTACCAACTCAGACAGATGAGTACCCAAAACGCTTACGCCGTCGACGACCGTATAGCCGGCACTCCGGGCCTTTTCACTCTGCTCGGAAGAGATCCATAGCGCCTCGATCCCAAATGCCGGATCGCGAGTTGGCGTCCCCTGAATCTCCGGCGAGGGCCGTGCCGGCGGAATAGCAAGATCGCAGCCCTGCGGCAACTCAAAACGCGCGATTTCCGCTCCTTTGAGCGAGATGAGGTACTCCCGGGCGCGAAGGGCGAGATTGTCCGTAACCCTGACAGGAGGCAGCAGATAGCCAAGGTCCGTTGCGAGCTGGCGCCGGATACTGGCAATTCTCCGAAGTAATGGCGACTGCTGTGCCCCCTCTACCAACTTCACCAGACCCAGCCCCACTTCCACCGACAGCGGCTCCACTTTCAGGAGCGCCTCCAGGTTCTCCTTGGGAGCCGTGGGCGTTGAAAGAGTAGCCGTGTTCTTGGCGGCGACGGATTTTTGCCGCAGGCGCCAGCCCGCTGCTCCAACACTCGCTCCCAATAGCAGAAATGGAATTTTCGGCAGGCCGGGAAACATAGCCATCGCGAGCAGCACGCACCCGGCAAGCATCAACGGTTGTGGCTCACTCATTACCTGGCGGCGAAATTCGGTGCCCATCCGTGATTCGGAGCTGGCTCTGGTAACGATCAACCCACCCGAAATCGAGATCATCAGTGCGGGAATCACCGTGACCAATCCGTCGCCAATCGTCAGCACGGTGTAGGTTTCGAGAGCGTGCCGCAAATCCATGCCGTGCTGCAATACGCCGATGAGAAATCCCGCCAGGATGTTGATGGCGGTAATGATGATGCTCGCCACCGCATCGCGCTGTGTGAAGCGCGACGCTCCGTCCATTGCGCCGTAGAACTCCGCTTCTCCCGAAAGCTGCTTTCTTCTTTCCCGCGCTTCCATTTCATCGATCAGGCCGGCATTCAGGTCGGAGTCGATGGACATCTGTTTTCCAGGCATCGCGTCGAGTGTAAACCGGGCTGTCACCTCCGAAATGCGGACCGCGCCGTGGTTGATGACGACGTATTGGATGGCGATGAGCACGAGAAAGATCACCGTTCCAATGACATAGTTCCCACCCACCACGAAGTTGCCGAATGCTTCGATCACCTCGCCGGCCGCCGAGGTACCGGTGTTCCCGTTCAGCAGGATCAGGCGGGAGGACGAAATGTTCAGCGCCAGCCGGAACATCGTCGTCAGCAACAGCATGGTTGGGAAGATGTTGAACTGCACAGGGCGGGTGATGTACATCGACACCAACAGAACTACCACCGAAAGCGTAATGTTCGCGCTGAGCAGCACGTCAACGAGAAATGGCGGCAGCGGCGTGATCATCGCCACCACGATGCCAAGCACCGCCAGAGGTATGGCGAGGTCGCTCCAAGGCAGCGCTCTCAGTTGATCGCCAAATCCCCGCGCCGGTTTGGAGCGCGCCTTGGGACGTAGCAGGTTTTTGGGCTGGCTCTGCATCTCCAGCCCCCTATTCGTGACTGCGCTGATTTGCGCCGTACTGGTAGCCATCTGTCCTTCACCCCGGCAATTTGCCGTTCATTAGCTTGTAAATGTATGCGAGGATCTCCGCCACTGCGCGGTAGAGATGAGCCGGTATCTCCTGCCCGACTTCGGCTGTCTTGTAAAGCGCCTGCGCCAAAGGCGGGTTTTCCACGATTGGGACCTCATGATCCGTCGCCAGTTGCCGGATCCGCAACGCGAGGTAGTTCTTGCCCTTTGCAACGACCACAGGCGCGGTCATACTGTCCATCCGGTATCGAATCGCGACCGCATAGTGCGTGGGATTCACAACGACCGCCGTCGCCGTTGGAACTTCCTTCATCATTTGCCTGCGCACCAGGTCGCGTTGAAGCCGGCGCACACGCGCCTTGATCTGCGGATTTCCTTCAACCTCTTTCATTTCGTCCCGGATATCCTGTTTGGACATCCGGAGATCCTTCTGGTATCTACGGCGCTGCCGGACGATATCGATGAAACCGAACAGCAGAAACACGCCGGCACCCTTCCAAAGAACCGACTCCATCGACAAGCCGACCTGGCGGACACCGGCCTCTACACTCAGCAGAGGGAGCCTCAGATAGACGTGGATGTTGTCTCGTACAATCCCGTAGATTGCCAACGAGAACACGGGGAGCAGAATCACTGCTTGCATGAGAAGAGGGAGATTCTGCCGCGGCAGGTCTCTGATCTTTTGTAACGGGTTCAGCCGCTTCAAGTCCGGGGCGAGCCGTTTCGGAGCAAAGCCGATGTTTGTGGTCAGCAACTGAGTCATGATCGTTACACCCACAATCGCGAAGCCCGCTATCAGCAACGGCATGGAAGCCGGCAGCAGCGTGTTCTTGAATAATCCGGTCAGCTCTGAAGGCGTAGCGTTCGTCTCGAACGAAAAGGAAAGGAGGCGCCGCAAGAGCACTCTTGCCCGCTCCATGAAAGACCCTGTGTATGCGACCAGAAGCCCGATTACGACCAGAAACTGGATCGCTCCAACAAAATCGCGGGAGGCTGGAAACCTTCCATCGCGGCGTGCCTTTTCCAGTTGCCGCTGTGTCGGTTTTTCCGTCTTTTGTCCGGAGTCAGCCATCAGGGGTGAACTAGCGCGGTAAGCGCCGAAATCGTGCGCCTGGAAGTTCCTTCAAACACCGCGGGAAATGTGCTCAGCAGGAGTGCCAGCAAAACCAGCGATAGGAGCATCTTTGCGGGAAAAGCGATTGTGAGCAATTGCAATTGCGCATGAATGCGGCCCATGAGAGCGAGCGAGATATCGACGAGAGCCAACAACGCAACAATCGGCAGAGCCAGCCGCAAACCCGTAGTGAACATATTCGAGCCGAGTTCGATGATCATACGCGCCGCCCGCTCCGTCACCTGGTAGCCTCCCGGAGGGAAGGACTGTAAGCTCGAAGCGAATATTCTGATTACCTCCCGGTCCAGGCCGAGGGAAATGAATAGAAGCGACGCCGAAAGTTGCGCAAAGACCTGCAGAACCGTAGTGTCCGCCTGGCTGTTGGGATCGAGCGTAGATGCATATGAATATCCAGCTTGCAAACCGAATACCTGGGCGGCTATAACGAACGTCTCCAGAAGAAAGCCGATCGAGAGACCAATGGCGACTCCAAAACCTGCCTCTCCCAGCATGGTCAACGCGATCAGACCCGGGGACATCTCCCCTGGAATGTTCGCCGGCCATGCGGGATAAACCGCCAGCGTGAGCGCAACAGCCAGCACCAGCCGGCCTAACTCCAGGCTGTTTCGGATACCGGGGAGCGGCACGAAAACAAGCGCACCGGCAATTCTCGTCAGCACAAATGCGAAAGCGAGTGCATGGGAGGGATTAATGTGGAACTCACCTGGCATATCTGCCGAGGTCTCCAAAAAGGCTGATGGTATAGAAAACGAGCTTGTTCAACATCCAGGGGAGCAACAATACCAGGCCGAACAGGAAAACCGCCAACCGCGGAACGGCGGAGAACGCCGAATCCTGCATCGACGTGACGATCTGCACCAGGCTGAGCAGAACGCCGGCTATGAACCCGATCGCCAAAATCGGCAGGCTGGCCCAAAAGGTCATCATAAGCGCCTGCCGGAGAATGTCTACCACCATCTGTGAACTCATCGGTTATCTCAGTAGAAACTCTTGACCAGGGATCCGACCACCAGATTCCAGCCGTCCACGAGCACAAATAGCAGGATCTTGAAGGGTGCGGAAAGCATCACCGGCGGAAGTTGTATCATGCCGATCGAGAGCGTCACGGACGCCACTATCAGGTCGATGATAAGGAAAGGCAAAAACAGTACTGCTCCAATCTGAAAGCCGGTCTTGAGCTCCGACAGAATGTAGGCGGGTACGAGCACCCGCAACTCCAGGTCGTCGCGAGTCTGCGGCGGTGGCGACTTGGAGATGTCCAGCATGAGCTTGATGTCTTTCTCCCGCGCGAAGCGCAGAAGAAAGGTGCGCACCGGTTTGGCGCCTTCCTCGAATGCCTGTTGGGGGGTAAGATGGCCCTTTTCGAGCGGCTGCCAGGCCTTTGTATATATGTCCCCTACCACCGGTTGCATGATGAGAAAGGTGAGGAACAGGGCCAGTCCAATAAGGATCTGGTTCGATGGCGTAGTCTGTGTCCCCAGTGCCTGCCTGAGAAAATGGAGCACCACGGTGATGCGCAGAAAAGGAGTGACGGACACGACGACAGCAGGCAGGAGAGTCAGCGCCGTCAGAAGAATGACAATCTGAAGCGGGACGCCGGCTCCCGTCTTCTCCGTACCAAATGAAATCCCGAACAGGGAGGAGGGAGTAGCGGCTGCGTTCGCCACCCCCGCAATGCCCACCAGCAATGCAAAAGTCCGGCTCATATTTCCGCTCTTGCGGCCGGATGCCTCGAGTCGCGTTCGGCCTGCTCTGCCGGTATCGTATGCAGCAACGAGCATCCTGCCGGATGGACCGCCACTACCAGAGCGGTATCCGCAACGCGCACAATCTGAATAGAGTGCTGTGCCGTGAGTGCAACTCGTCCTATAACACGCAGAGACTGGCCTGCTTTTTTCGGACGGACGGCGGCGGCGAAGCTGGCAAGATTCTTTCTTTGCAGCCACCATAGAAGTGCAAGCAGCAAGCCCAGAACCAACAGAATCGAAACAAATCTCGGTAGCAATTCCATTCAGGTTTCACTCTTCTCCGGCGAAATCGGTGATCCTGACACCCATCGTGTCTTCGATAATGACGATTTCCCCGTAAGCTGTCACAGCTCCGCCAATGAGCAGGTCGAGATTCTCGCCCGCCGACCGGTTCAGTCTGATCACACTGCCGGTTTCCAGGGAGAGAATGTCGAAGATAGTCATGATCTTCCGATCCAGTTCGACGGAAACTTCCATCGGAACGTCAACCATGGCTGAAATTTCTTCGAGGGGTGCGGGCATGGCCTAATCCAGCGTCAGCGCTTAAGATTGATTGTTTCCTGGCTCAACTCGTCAACTGTGGTAACGACACGCGAGTTCGCCTGGTAGCCGCGTTGGAGCACGATCAAATTCGTAAACTCCCGGGCGATGTCCACTGTGGAGTTTTCTATGGCTCCTCCGATGATGGTTCCGCGGCCACCGGTACCGGGAAGTCCTACCGCCGGCAAGGCCGATCGTGCGCTTAGCTGGTAGTTGTTGTTGCCAATAGAAACGAGGGACTCGGGATTGCGGACCGAGGCCATGGCAAGCTGGCCCACGACGATTTGCTGGCCATTCGAGTACTGTGCGAGAACCTGGCCTCCGTTTGCCAGGCCGACGCGAATCAACTGGGCGGCCGGCGACCCATCCTGAGCGTTGGCAGAGACCGCCGACGGTTCGGCAAACTGAGTCAGACGCGGTACAGTTCCATTCGCCAGAAGCCAGTTCAATTCCAGTGCGGCAGCTCCGGTCGTTAATTCGCCGGCTGGAATGGTGAGCGGATCCGGAGGCGTGGTGGCGGTCAGATCGAGACGGCCGCCATCGTCAAAAATCAGTTGGCCGCTCACATTGGGCGCGGGCGGAGTAACGACGTCGGAATCAGGGATGGAAACGGTATAGTCCCATGTATTGGCTGCGGATTTCGTAAAGTTGACCGAAACGATGTGTGAACTGCCGAGGGAATCGTAAACCTCGATAGAGGTAGAGAACTTAGTGCCGGCCGGCGCTGCCGCGTTCAGGTTCATATCGAAGGAGAACTCGGTGCTCGGTTGCGGTGCTTTCAGGCTTCCCACCGGCACAACGATGTCTCCGACGGCGCTGTTGGTGTCCAGGACGCCGTTCACTTCCGTCCAACCCTGGATCTTTTCGCCCGTCGCGGTCAGCAGATTTCCGGCCTTGTCCACTTGCAGACTGCCGCCCCTCGTGTAAACGATCTGGTTGGCTTGATTACGGACCACCAGAAATCCGTCCCCCTGGATTGCGGCGTCCAGAGGACCAGAGCTGGCTTGAATTCCACCTTGAGAGAATTGCCGCAGGGTAATGGGCCTGGCCACGCCAAAGCCGACCTGCGTCTCGCCCAAACCAGCGCCGAGCGATTGCGTAACCAGATCATAGAATGCCACTGAACTGGCTTTGAACCCGGGGGTGTTCAGGTTCGCAAGATTGTTGCCGACAACATCCACGGCGGTTGAATGTGCGCCAAGGGCGGATAACGCTGTTGAGAATGAAGTAAACATATATTGCTCCTCCTATTTCTTTTCCTGCTGGTCGGGAGATCTTTCAGTACTGATCCCGTGAAGCGGATCTACCTGGTTTCTGATAGCTCCCACATCCTGACGGATGGTCATGAGTTGCTCGAGCTCCGTGAACTGTGCTAACTGGCTAACAAACTCGATTCCGTCAGCTGGGCTCATCGGATTCTGATTCTTCAACTGTGCAACCAGCAGTTGGAGAAACGTTTCCTTGCTTGCAAGCGGATCCGGCTTTGCCTTGATGGACGAGACGCCGGAATCGGTTGCGCCGTTTGTTAGCGGGTTAACTCCTGAAGCCATGCTTCGATCTCCTTGGTTTGGAAACTGGTGGCGAATTCTTCGTCCCAGGCTGTCTGCTGGCGTCCTTGCGGGTTCCGGTGCTGTTGTTGGCCGCCATCATTGCGTTTCTGTTCACCGGCGGCCTCTCCCTCACCGGCTTGTGTCTTGAGGCTGCCGAATTCCTCGCCTGTGCGGCGGGTATGAATGTCGCCAGGGGTCCACGCTTCCGCGTCGTAGCCCTTGCGCTCCAGTGCCGACGTGAGCGCTCCCAGATCCTTCCTCAGAGATGCAGCTAGTTCAGAATCCGGCGTTCGGACGTCAACCACGATGTCCCCTCGCTGCTCCTGCAACCGGACATTCACAGGCTCGCCATTGGCGCCACGGACCTGGAGTTCAATTTCCGTCACCGGCCTTGCCACGCTATGAGTCATTTGACGAATGTCGTTTTCTACTGGAAGACGGGTCTCTCGAACCCCAGCAGCGAGGAACTCAGGGCGATCAATGGCCCCGGAGGTCCGTGGCAATTCGGGCTCTGCAATAGCATGTTGTGCCTGCATCCACGAAGGTTCCGGCTTCGACGACATTTCCTGCTTGGATGAGAACTCCTGTGCCGATGAGTCCTTCTGTATCGATGAAATCCCCTGCACCGATGGGGCATCCTGCTTCGATGAGGTCTTCTGCGCCGGCGAGGTTTCCCGCATCAATGAGACCTCGTGCACTGATGAGGTCGTCCGCGATAGCGGGGCCTGCAACTTGCCGGCTTTCGCTTCTGTATCTGCTGGCGTATGGCTCTTTGTGCCATCCTGCGAATCTCTCTGATCGGAATTTGTACCGGTTTGAGCGCGGTCCGATTCCGGGAGATCGGAGATGGCGCCAGCGGCACCTTCCATGGAAACAGCGCGGGGTGCCTCTTTGTGGGCCTGCGCCTTTTCCGGCTTTACGTCCACGGCTTCCACGCGGCGTGGCTGTTCCCTGCGTGACATGCTTTCGGTCAAACGCATCCCGAATGCCAACTCCGGAAGCGGTTCGCCGTCTACTGCAGCCCCGTTCGGAACAACCTTCGCTGCGGCTTGATCCGGTGCACTCGTTTCATCCGTTTGCAGCAAAGCGGCACCTGCATCCGTCGCCGTTGGTCTTGTTCCGGCTTCCCCACCCTGACTTGCTTCGCCGCTCCGTGCCTGGCGTACCGGATCGGAACGGAATTCCAGATCGATGCTCAATTCCGGGACT
>CAADGY010000194.1 GCA_900696665.1 uncultured Acidobacteriota bacterium | reverse complement strand
GGTCTCGACCCTGTTCACTTGCGCGCGATGCCGCTGCGGGAAGCCGCGAATACCGGAATTCCCACCGAGCCGCTTTCTCTCGGTTCGCAGCGCAGGAGAGCGGCATGAAACTCAAACGCGCGGTCCCTCCCCGTTCGGGAAAAGTTGTCAGAAAAAGAAAACTCGTTTGCCTCACCTGCCGTAACGGAAAGTGCATCTCGCGATGCAAATTTGCCGCCGCGGCCAAACCATAGACCGGTTGCCTAGACGTCACACAACTCCACGGCTTCGGCAAGCGACTCGAGCGGGTTCCGCTTGGGAATGAACTCGTGCGCCATATACCCGCTGAAGCCCATTTCCACTACAGCGTGCGCAATCGCGCGGTAATTCAGTTCCTGTGTTCCGTCGATTTCGTTGCGGCCCGGGTTGCCGCCAGTGTGTAAGTGTCCAATATACTCGGCATTCTCCCGCAGCGTCCGAATGACATCTCCCTCCATGATCTGCATATGGTAGATGTCATACAGCAGCTTGAAGTAAGGTGATGCCACGCGTTTTACCAGTTCCACACCCCACTTCGTGTGGTCGCACATATAGTCGGCATGATCCACCTTGCTGTTGAGCAATTCCATGCAAACAAGAATGCCTTTGTCTTCCGCTATAGGCATGACTTTCTTGAGGCCGGTCACACAGTTCTCCAGTCCCTCTGCGTCGCTCATGCCGCGGCGATTCCCCGAAAAAACGATTATGCTCGGCGCGCCGAAAGTTACGGCGTTCCGCACGCTCTCCCGGAACCGCTCCTCAATTCCGGCATGATTCTCTTTCCGGTTGAATCCGTCGGGGATGGTCGTGCCCCCTCCAATCATCGTCGGCGGCAGGCCGTATTTCTTCAAGATCGGCCACTCGGCCGCCGGCGCCAGGTCGATTGATTTCAGCCCCAGCCGTGCACCCTCGCGCACGAAGTCCTCGGCGGGAATCTTGTTGTAACACCACCGGCAAGCGGACTGTTTGATCCGCCCCTTACGTTCCACCGGTTTCATCTGCACCGCCTTTCCGGCGAGTGCGGCTCCGGAGCCGGCTCCCACCGTTTGGAGGAATACCCTTCGATCCATGCCGTTATCTTATGACAGCTCGGGGCTGGGTGGGGCTCTTTCCGGGACCGCGCATGGTAGAATCACCCTTTTGCGACAAATCATCCCCGCATTTGAGGTTATCTCGCATGAAATCCATGAAATCGATGATCCGTTTCCCCCTTTTTCTGATTACAGGGCTTTGTGTCGCCCCGCTATTATGGGCAAAATCGGCCGATTTAATCCTTTATAACGGCAAAATTTTCACTTCTGACCCATCGCGACCCTTTGCCCAGGCGGTGGCGGTCCTCCGGGACCGCATTCTCGCGGTTGGCGCCGATCAGGAGGTCGCGAGGTACGCAAACGCAAATACACGGCGAATTGACCTTAAACAAAAGCTGGTGATTCCCGGAATCAATGATTCACACACCCACTTCGCCCCGATGCCGCCTGTGGTGAACCTGGGGCTGTGGCCCGACGGGGCGCCTCCGCCGGATCCCACGTTCGATGAGGTAAAGGCCGCCATCGTCACAGTCCTGAGCATGCAGACCCCCCCGGCGGGAACCTGGCTGTATGCTGACGTTGGCGGCAGGGTCTTTGCCGACCCGAGCGCTACCAGGCTCGCGTTGGATCAAGTCGCGCCGAATCATCCCATCGAGTTGCGCGGGTGGGCCGGACACGGCTCCATCATTAATTCGGCCGCTATCAGGGCACTCCAGCTCACTGAGCGCGAATCCGACCCCGCCGGCGGGTGGTATGAGCGGGATGCCGGCGGCAACCTCACCGGCGTGCTCCACGGCATGGCCAGCTTCGGGCTCCGGTCCTGTCTTGCGGCCGCCGTCGATGAGAACGTGGGCGCCGCGCAAATCCGTGCGGTGGCGCAGCAGGCCGCCGCCTTGGGCATCACTTCCATCCAGAACATGTCCGGTCTGCCGCCGAACAAAATGGTGCGCATCCTGAACCGTGCCGGGCTTCCCATCCGGTGGCGCGAAATTCCGGTGCCCGGCACCATGCAGAAATGCCCTGCGCTGGATGTGCCGCCTCTTCCAATCGTTGTGCCCCAGGGCAACGTGAAGCTTTCCGGGGTGAAGTACATCCTGGACGGCACTCCGGTGGAGCGCATGGCCTTCATGCATGAGAGATATCTTGACGTTCCCGCGAGTCATTTCGGAAGGCTCTATTTCACGCCGGGAGAAATGGGCCGGCGCCTGTTCGTGAACGTGCTGTCTTTTCCTCAGCCGCTGCTTCACGTCGCCGGCGAGGCAACGGCCGATCAGCTTCTGAGTCTCGCGGAACGCAACCCGCTCAGCTCTCTGTTCAGGTTGTTGCGGCCTCGCATCGAGCACGGGGATTTTCTCGGAACCGGCGACTACCAGGTCTTACGCCGCCTGCGCGCGGTCGTCGTGCAGAACCCCACGCACTTCAACATCGCGGACGTATTTATGCAACGCTACGGCCCGGTCAAAACCGCCCACGCACAGCCGTTGAAATCTCTTCTGCGGGAGGGAATTCCCATCGCGCTAGGTTCGGACGGATTCCTCCATCCTTATATCAACCTGCTGCTCGCCAGTGTGCATCCGATTAATCCGGCTGAAGCAATCTCCCGCGAGGAAGCCTTGCGGGCGTACACCTCGGGCTCCGCTTACGCGGAGTTCGCGGAGCGCGAGAAAGGCACGATCGCCGCCGGCAAGCTGGCCGACCTGGCCGTATTGTCCGGCGATGTTCTCACTCTGCCGCTGCCCCCGCCGCCTCCGGCGCCACCGCTCCAGTGGTTTGGAATCCATAGCGTGTTGACCATGGTAGGCGGTGCGATCGTTCACCAGACGCCCGGGTTGAACTGAGCGGTTTCACAATCGGAGTTGCTGGGATATTGTAGAAGACGGTCTGTTGACTTCGGCGATGATCAAGAGAAGAGATTTCCTTTATCTGGCGCCCGCGCTATGCGGGATGCCGCCCGGGACCGGTGCCGCGCAGATGGAAGCCGGCGCCGAACCGGTACCGGAACCCCACTTCCCCAGCCGCCTTTACCAATTCGTCTGGCGGAATTGGGAACTCGCCAACATCGAGCGCATGGCGAGCGTCGTACGCGGAAAGCCGGCCGATCTTCTTGCGATTGGCGCGTCCATGGGATTGCCGGAAAAGCGGAAGCTCACCGAAGATCAGCTTGCCCGCATCTACATCACCGTGATCCGCCAGAACTGGCACCTGCTGCCGGAGAATCAGATCATCGGGCTGCTGGGATGGGACCGTCAGAAGTACGAGTTTACGCTGAAGGAAGACGATTTCCTGGACGTCAAACTCGGCCGGAAAAAACCAAGGTGCGAACCACTGGTGTACGCCGCACCTTCGGCGCAGGAAAGAGCCCGCGCCGCGGAAATTCGAAACATCGTGCGCCGGACTTTTGGAAAGACCATCGACGAGCGCGGGGAAGACCTGTTCGCGTTCATCGCAGACCTCAGCGGCACGGGTTTTCAGACACTGCGCGCCCCCGGAGCGAAAGCCGCCGCGGACGAGATCGATCTGACGAACGGATGGAGCATCGCGGCCGGTAGCGCATTCTCGCGCCAAGCCGCGCGATTCCGGGAGTACCTGCGTTCGTCCATGAATGCTGTTGTCGCGGAAAACGCCGAAAAGAAAATCGTGCTGGAAGTCCGCCCGCCGCAAGCGGCCGGCCGCGAGAGCTTCCATATCGAAGTCGGTGACAGCCAACTGGTGCTGACCGGCGCCAGCCAAGCTGCCGTGGTCGAAGGTCTGTACCTGTTGCAGGATCTGATGGAATCGCGTGAAGGGCCGTTCCTGAAGAAAGGTTCCATCCATCGCAACGTCGAATGGAATCCGCGCTACCTCTATTCGTACTTTGCTTTGTACGGCGATCCGTTGATGGAGCCGGAGCGCGATCCCTTCCCGGACGGCTATCTGGAAAAACTCGCGCGCGCCGGTATCAACGGTGTGTGGATGCAGGCCGTCCTCAACACGCTCGCTCCGTCGAAGCGGTTCCCCGAGTTCGGCGAAGGATGGCAGACACGCCTGAAGAACCTGAACGCCCTGGTGCAACGTGCACGCCAGTTCGGTGTCGGCATCTTTCTATACCTGAACGAGCCCCGCGCAATGCCGCCGGCTTTTTTCGAGAAATACCCGGACATTCGCGGCTCTTCCCATCAGGGATTGAACGCGATGTGTACCAGCGTGCCGGCGGTGCGCGACTGGCTCCGGGAGAGCCTGGCTCATGTCTTCGCCAACGTGCCAGATCTGGGTGGGATCTTTACCATCACGATGTCTGAGAACCACACCAATTGTTTTTCGCATGGCGGCGGATGGGGTACCGGGACACCCAATGCCGGCGATTGTCCGCGATGTTCAAAACGCACCGGCCATGACACCATCGCCGAGCTGCTCGAAACCTTCCGCCAGGGAGTGCGCAGCCACAATGCCCGCGCGGACGTGATCGCCTACGATTGGGGCTGGGGATATGCGCTGGCGGAGAAACTGATCCCGCTGTTGTCGAAAGAAGTAAAGGTCCTGAGCATCAGCGAATGGGAAGCCCCGGTAGATCGCGGCGGCGTGCAAACAAGGGTCGGCGAGTATTCGATTTCCGTTGTCGGTCCCGGCCCCCGCGCCACCCGTTACTGGAATCTCGCGAAGCAGAACGGAAACCCCACCATGGCGAAGTTGCAGTTCAACAATACCTGGGAGATCTCCGCCGTTCCTTATATTCCCGTTACGCATCTGATCCTGGAACATTGCGAGAACCTGACGCGTGCGGGCATCAGCGGCATCATGCCGTCCTGGACATGCGGCGGCTACGCCTCTCCGAATCTCGCCGCTGCCAAGGCCTACTACTATTCACCCCGTCCCGAACAACCGGAGATTCTGCGGGCGGTGGCTGTGCAGCGGTTTGGAAGCAGCGCGGCGGATGCAATCATCAAGGCGTGGCATCAGTTCAGCGAAGCGTTCCGGGAGTTCCCCTACGGTGTTCACGTCTACATCATTCCCACGCAACATGGGCCCGCCAATCCCCTACGTCTGACCCCTACCGGGTACCGGCCCGGGATGATTCTGTTTCCATACGACGATTACAAAGCCTGGTCGGCGAAGTATCCCCCGGAAGTGGTGCAGCGGCAATTTGCCAAAATGGCTTCCCTGTGGAATGCGGGACTCCGGCTTTTCGAAAAAGCGATGCCGGAAGTCTCACCGTCCAAGAAGCGGAATGCCGAGCTCGATCTTGCCATCGCGCGGACCTGCGCCCATCACTTCGAGAGTACGGCGAACCAGGTGGAGTTTTATATGCTGCGCGACAAGTCCGATCCGGCGGCGCTGCGGCGCATGCGGCGGCTCGCCGAACAGGAAATCGATCTGGCGCGGCGGCAGTATCCGATTGCGCGCAAGCACTCCGTGATTGCGTACGAAGCGTCGAACCACTACTATTACACTCCGTTGGACCTTGTGGAGAAAGTGCTCAACTGCCGGCAAGTAATTTCGGAAATCGACCGGCGGAACAGCGCCTGAGGAGGCAAATTGAATCAAGTGCGAATTGGACTGGTGGGCTGCGGATTGTTCGGTGAGAGCCATCTGATGGGCTTCCGCGCTGTGCCCGGCGCGGAGGTCGCGGCGGTTTACGATGTGGATTCCGCGAGGGCGCGGGAAATGGCGCGCGTTTTTTCCATTCCGCGCGTGTGCGATTCCCTCGGCGAGTTGTGCTCGCTCGGAGAACTGGACGCAGTCGATGTCGTCACTCCCGAAGAACTGCACCTGGAGCCCGTAATGAAGGCCATTGAGCACGGCAAGCACGTGTTTGTCGAAAAGCCTCTGGCTACGGATCTGGAACATTGCAGCCGGATGATCCGCGCGGCAAACGGCGCGGGCAGAATCCTGATGGTGGGACAGCTTGTCCGCTTCGAGACGAAAGCGGCCATGTTGAAGGATGAAGTAGCGTCGGGCAAACTGGGCAACGTGGTCTCCATGCACGCGCGGCGCAATCGTCCGAAGGCGCTGCTGGAGCGGTACGGCCGCACGCACCCGGTCGTCGAAAACTCGATTCACGACATCGACCTGATGCTCTGGTACACAGGCCGTCCCGTGCGGCGCGTGCGCGGCTATGACCGCAAGGCAATCGCCACCAGGCACGCCGATACTTTTTGGGGGATCATCGAATTCGAAGGTGGCCCCATCGGCGTCGTTGAAACAATATGGCTGCTTCCGAAGCCCGCGGGTGTTCTGCTCGATGACGCATTCCAGTTGATTGGGGATCAGGGTATTGCGAACATGGCCCTGTTTCCCGGCAGCCTGTCTTTCTGGCGCGACACGGGTTTCGATATTCCGGACATCGGATACGACCCGCGCGTACACGGCGCCGCGCTCGGTGCGCTTCGCGACGAACTGGCCTACTTCTGCGATTGTGTTCGCGGCGGGCGCATGCCGGAAATTATCACGGCGGTCGAAGCCAAGAATGCCGTGCGCGTGGCCATGGCTTTGATGGAGTCCGCGCGCCTGGATCAGGATGTCGAAATCAAGAGCTGGGATTAACCAATCCTCACGGGCCTTTCGAATGAGATCACAGTTTAAAGCACTCTTTCCGAGAGCGGTTGAAACCGTTTATCTCGATACCGCCGCCGAGGGGCTTCCCGCCCCGGGCCTGGCGGAAAGCTTCGCGGAATACTGCCGGGACAAGTCGCTCGGCACGCCCGGCCGGAGGCGGTTTCATCGCGTGGAGGCGGAAACCACCTCGCTTTGCGCGCGGCTGCTCGAGACCTCTCCCGAAAACGTCACGCTGCTGTCGAATGCATCGGAAGCGTTCAACGTCCTGGCGGGTTCGCTCGAGTGGAAGGCAGGGGACCGTGTCATCATCAGCGATCTGGAGTTTCCCTCGAATGTCTACCCATGGCTGCGTCTAGAACAGATGGGGGTGGAGGTCGTAGTGGTTTCGGGCCATGGAGGCGCGCTGCGGTTTGAGGATATCGAGCAGCATATCAACGGCTCCACGCGGCTCATCTCGCTCAGCCTGGTCAGCTATCGTACGGGCGCCTTTCTCGATTGTGTGCCCCGCCTGTCGGCAGAAGCGCACCGGGTAGGCGCGTTTCTCTCCATCGACGCCACGCAGGCGCTCGGCCGGTTGCCGCTGAATGTGGAGGGGATTGATTACCTGATGTCGAGCAGCTTCAAGTGGCTGCTCGGCCCGCACGGATTGGGCGTGGTGTACGTGTCGCCGGAATTGCGGGAACGGTTGAATCCGCGGGCCGTGGGCTGGTATTCGGTTCGCAATTGCTTTGTGCCTGACCGTTTTGAACGGTATGACCTCAAGAGCGGCGCGGCGTGCCTGGCGAGCGGGATGCCCAACTTTCCCTCTCTCTACGCGCTCCGCGACAGCCTTCGATTCGTGCTGCGTACCGGCATCGATTCCATCCGCGATCGTTTGCTCGAACCTATCGCGGTCCTGCGCCGGCGCCTTGCCGCCGCGGGACTCTCGCTGCTCACACCGGAAGATCCCCGCCTGGCCTCCGGCATTGTCGCTTTTGAGCACCCGCATGCGACGCAGATCGGCAGCGCACTCGAAGAAGAAGGCGTCATTGTCTGGGCGGGTGATGGGCGTGTCCGGGCTTCGCTGCATCTGTACAACGACGAGGAAGACGTGGATCGCTACGTCTCTATTCTCGAAGGCGTTCTGAAAAAGGAAAAGGTCGCGCATGGGTGAGATGGCGTGGGGCGGATTGGCGGCGGTAGTTTTTGGCGGCGTGCTGCAAGGCGCGTTCATGCTCCCTATGAAATGGACCAGGCGCTGGGCATGGGAGAACACCTGGCTGATTTTCGCCTCCACCGCCTACCTGCTCTGCCCGTGGCTGCTGGTGCTGACAACCATTCCCCAGGCGTTCGATATCTACCGGGAAAGTAGCGCCGCCGCCCTGGCGATCGTCCTGTTTTTCGGCCTCGGCTGGGGCGCCGGAGCCGTCACGTTCGGCCTGGGCGTGGATGCCATCGGCTTGGCGCTGGGATTCGCCATCATCCTCGGAATCGCCGCGGCCGTGGGCGCCCTTGTGCCGCTGTGGATGCTTCCGGCTTCGCCATCGGCCGCCAAACTGGCTGTCACGCTCGCCGCCCTTGCCATCATGCTGGTTGGAGTCGCTGCGTGCTCGCTGGCCGGCAAATGGAAGGACAAGCCGGTGGAGGGAGACCGCCGGTCGTCCTACCAGAAAGGTGTGCTGATCTGCCTGGTTTCCGGTTTACTGTCTGCCTGCGGCAATCTTGGATTCGCCTTCGGGCAGCCGATTATCGATCGCGCGCAAGCTTCCGGTGTTCCACCGTATCTCGCCTCCAATATCGTGTGGGCTTTGCTTACCATCGCTCTGTTTCTGTGCAATGCCGGATATGCCCTGCTGCTGCTCCGGCGAAACGGAACCGCCAAGCGATTTCGCCTTTCTGGCACGGGCAAGTACTTCGCTTTCGGCTGCCTGATGGGCGTCATGTGGATGGGCGGCTACATGTTTTACGGGGCGGGCGCGCGGCGGCTGGGCGAGCTGGGTCCATCGCTGGGCTGGGTCATCCTGATGAGCGGAATGGTGATGACGGCGAATGTGCTCGGCGTTCTTACTGGAGAATGGGCGGGCGCGCCGCGATGGGCCACGCGCAAGCTGGTATGGGGAATAGCACTGCTGCTTGCCGCCATCGTTGTCTTAGGCTACGCAAACTCCCTTGCCTGACATTTTTTCAAGGTTGCGGAGGCACTGCCACCGTAAAGCTTGCGGGCCTAAAATGGAGATAGAGGTGGCCCATGGAAACGCAAACTTTTGAATTCACGCCGGAGCAACTCAGGCTGATCGCGGAGTTGCTCGAAAACGAACGGCGCACGCTTTCTCTCCAGACGAGGCATTCGTTCAGTCACACCTATCGCGCCACGCTGCAAGCCAAGCTGAGAATGGTGGATGATCTGCTAAACCAGATCCGCCAGCATCAGCCGGCGTGACCCCGGCTCATAGAAGTTTATGCCCGGTGTTTGTGCGCCGGAAACCCTTCATCGCCCGCCGGTTCCGGTCGCCCTGGAACTGAGCGGCTCAACCCGCGCCGTACAACCACAGTCACAGAATATTCTCCTCGCCGGTCACGGAACGCTGTATCCCACTTTGCAGCGCCTCGAAGCGCGTTGAATAACCTAATGTAACTCCGCTGCAGCCGGCTCCGGCAATGCACAGCGCCGGGGGGTACGCGGCGTTTCGCCACATAGGTTCGCCATCACGTGCAGGACAGCGAAGGAACCCGCTACGACTAGCCCGTCCTGGAATCCTCGAATTACCTGAGAAGCATTTCTCCGGCGCCTGATGTCGCCTGACAGAAACACCGTATTCCACTCTACAGGTTTTGCCTATGCCTGCCGATGGAAGTGCAGGTATGCGTCAACTACTCTTCCTGATCATCTCCATCGCTATGTTGGGTACTTCCACGCTCACGCTCGGGCAGTCCGTTGCGGCTGACAAGAGCGGGCGGGTCACTTCTGAAGCGGCGGGCGGCGTCTCGCACTTCTCGCGGGGGATGGGTTCCGACCCCATTATCATTGTTATTCCGTAACTCATCGCCGTTGTTCGAGTGCCGCCGCGATCCGGCCGCATTCTGAACCGCGCGAGGACCCCGCCGGTGGTCATCGCGCACGCCGCCGCCGTTCGGCGCGCCGCACGCGTTGCTCGTCCATCCCGAAGTAATGCGCCACCTCGTGCCATACTGTTTCTTCGACGAGTTTCTCCAGCTCGGCCCGGGATTTCGCGATGCGCTCATGCGGTCCCTGGTAGATGGTGATCTGGTCGGGCAGGTGGAAAGAATCGTATACGCTCCGGTTGGTCAGGGGGCGGCCGTGGTACAAACCTAGAAGGTTCGGCCGCGGCGGTTCGGGTTCGACCACGAAAACGATATTGCGGAGCCGCTTGCGAAAGCGCGCCGGTATCTTTTTGAGAGCCCGTTCCACAAGGGTGTCAAACTCGGCTGGAGACATCCGTCGATTCATTGTAGAGGACCGGGTGCGGGCACAGTCCCGGAACGCCGGATGAGCATCGACATGTCTACCAGAATTGTGGTTGCCATTGACGGACCGGCGGGCGCCGGCAAGAGCACGATTGCCCGCAGGGTTGCCGAAAGACTCGGATTTATTTATATCGACACGGGCGCCATGTACCGGGCGGTCGCGCTATGGGCGCTGCGCACGAACGTGGATCTGGCCGACATGCACCGGCTGGAGCAGCTTGCGATTGCCGCCAGCATCGAACTGCCGCCCCGCTCGGCCACGGTCCTGCTGAACGGCGAGGACGTAACCGCGGCCATCCGCGAACCCGCAATCTCACCCGCTGCATCCAAGGTCTCCGCAGTTCCGGGCGTCCGGCGCGCGCTGGTCGAAAAGCAGCGGCAAATGGCGGCGGAAAACTCCGTGGTGATGGAAGGCCGTGACATCGGCACCGTCGTATTCCCGGACGCGAAGGTGAAAATTTTTCTCGACGCCGACGCGGAAACCCGCACCGAGCGCCGGTTAAGGGATCTCCGGGAGCGCGGCGCTACGCTGGCGCCGGAAGCCGTGGCACAAGAGGTGGAGGAGCGCGACCAGCGCGACCGGACCAGGGCGGAATCTCCTCTCGTTCAGGCGCCCGATGCTGTTTATATCGATTCCACCAGTCTTACGATCGAGCAGGTGGAGGAGTTTATTCTGAAGATCGTCCGCGACCGGACGTCGAATGGGAAGGGACTTCGGCTTTGAACAGGGTTTCCAGCCCGCCCCCACGCGTTTTCGCGACCGATTATTCTAAGAGATTGCGAACAGTCGAGGCAGTGTGAGTTTGAAAGATCTCCTGATCATGAAATTCGGCGGCACCAGTATGGGTTCCGCCGACCGGATCCGGGTCGCGGCCCGGATTTCGATGGAGCAGCAACGGCAAAGGCCTGTGGCGGTTGTGGTGTCGGCCATGTCGAAGGTAACCGATCTTCTGCTGGAATCGCTCCTCCGCGCGGAAGCCGGAGACCGGGCCGGACTCGACGCCAACGTCCAGAAACTCCAGGACCGCCACGTGGAATGCTGCCATGAACTGCTTCCCAAAACGAAGCAGGAGCCGGTGCTGGCCGGCATTCATTTCCTGATTTCTGAGTTCCAGCGTATCGCCAACGGCATGATGATGCTTGCGGACCGCCCGCCGCGCTCCGCCGACGAAGCGGTCGCCATCGGTGAGCGTCTCGCCGCGCTTTTGATGGCGGCTTACCTGGAAGCGGAGCACATCCATTCGGTGGCTATTAACGCGTCCAGTATTATCGTCACCGATGCAGTGTTCGGAAACGCTACCCCACTGATGACTCCGACGCGCGAGAAAGCACGCCGGAACCTCATGCCGTGGCTCGAGGGCGGTGCCCTGCCCGTCATCACCGGATTTAACGGGGCCACGGCGGACGGGCGTCCGACCACCCTCGGAAGGGGCGGCAGCGATTTTTCCGCCGCTATTCTGGCGGCGGTCCTTGACGCTTCTGAATTGTGGATCTGGACGGACGTGGACGGCATCATGACAGCGGACCCCCGCATCGTCCCGGATGCAGCCGTGCTGGATACGGTCACTTACGCAGAAGCCGCCGAACTTGCTTACAACGGCGCCAAGGTACTTCACCCGCGAACACTGGCTCCTCTAGCCGACCGGCAAATCCCGGTTTGGAGCAAGAACAGTTATGCGCTGGACAAGCCGGGTACACGCATTGGAATGCCGGGAAATACGCCCGGCGGAGCCCGCGCGGTTACTTCCATGGCGAACGTCGCCCTGGTTTCGCTGGAAGCCGCCGGCGCGGAGTTGAGCGGCACGCGGCTGATGGCGCGTGCCCTCGATGCTTTAACCCGGGCGAACGCGGAGGTTCTTGCTGTTTCCAGTTCCAGCTATCGCCAGAACTTTTGTTTTCTGGTCCGGCGCGAAGAGTTGAGCGGGGTGATGAAAGCGCTCGAGGAGACGCTCTCCATCGAGTTGGCGCACGGCTATATCCGGCCGATTTCAGTGGATGAAAATGTCGGCCTTCTTGCGGTCGTCGGGGAAGGAATGCGGGGCGTTACCGGACTGGCTGGCCGCATTTTTACGGCCATCTCCCAGGAGCAGGTAAACATTATCGCGATCACCCAGGGCTCCAGCGAACTGACGATTTGCATTGTGGTTCGCCGCGACGGTCTGGAAAAGGCTGTCCGGGCGGTCCATACCGAGTGCGGACTGGGACGCCGTGTGCGTGAAACTGCCGTTCCGTAACCCGTTATACTATGATCTAGACCTTCGTCTATACAAACGCACTTTTCCCCTGACCGCTTCCGGTTCCCGAAGAAGCGGTTCGTACGATTCCGACGAAGCCGTTACGATTAGGAGAGTTGTTTCATGTTCGATCTGTTCCGCAGAAGGGACAAGGCCGTGCGGTATCTTCTTACCGCGCTGCTGGTAGTTGTCGCGCTTTCCATGGTCACCTACCTGATACCCGGTTCCGGGATGATGGGAGGACCGGATGATCCCATAGTGGCCGAAATCGGCGATGAAGCGCTGACGGTTCACGAAGTTCAGAGGACGTTGCAGACGGCTATGCGGAGCCAGCAGATCCCGTCCCAACTTGTGGATGTATACGTTCCCGAGATGATCAATCAAATGATCAACGAGCGTGCCGTGGCTTACGAGGCCAGGCGGATGGGTTTTCGCGTCACGGAAGAAGAACTGGCCAAGGCGATTCAATCGACGATGCCCCAGCTTTTCGAAAACGGACAGTTCGTCGGACGCGACGCTTATGCGGCAGTTCTTGCACAGCAGAATCTTTCCATCCCCCAGTTTGAAGATAATTTCCGCAAGCAGCTTTTAATGTTGAAGCTTCAGAACCTGGTTCTCGAAGGAGTGATCGTGACGCCGGAGGAGGTGGAGAAGGCCTTCCGCCAGCGCAACGAAAAGGTGAAGGTTAGCTATATCGTGCTGAATCCGGAGAAACTCCGGTCTCAGGTAACGGTGACACCCGCGGAGATTGCGGATTATTACGAAAAAAACAAGCCGGCGTTCCAAATTCCCGAAAAACGCAGCTTCGATCTGATTGTTATCGACGAAGCGCAGGTTGCGCAGTCGTTCACGATCAACGACGAAGAGTTGCGGAAGTTGTATGAGCAGAATCAGGAGCGCTATCGGGTGCCGGAACGGGTGAGGGCCCGGCACATTCTGTTGAAGACCACCGATAAGCCGAAAGACGAAATACCGGCTATCCGGGCGAAAGCCGAATCCCTGTTGAAGCAGATCCAATCCGGCGGTGATTTCGCAAAGCTCGCGCGGGAGTACTCGGAAGACCCGGGCTCGGCCACCAAAGGAGGAGAACTCGGCTGGATCACCCGCGGGCAGACCGTAAAAAATTTCGAACAGAGCGCATTCTCTCTTAAGCCGGGACAGGTCAGCGGCATTATCGAAACCGAGTATGGGTTTCATATCATCCAGGTGGAGGAGAAGGAAGAACCCCACGTCCGCCCGTTTTCGGAGGTCAAGAGTGAGCTTGCGGCGGAATCGAAGCGGCAGCAGACTTACGACAAAATGCAGACTATCGCGGATGAGGTGCATGCCGCTCTCATTCGCTCGCCCGAGGAAGGGCGGCAACTCGCGCAGAAATACGGTGTGCCCGTTACTCATGTCTCCGACACGGATCTGTCGAAACCCATCGAAGGGATCGGAAATAATCCCGATTTTCAGGAAGCGATCCGCTCGCTCCAGATAGGGCAGGTTACACCGATTGCGCAGCCCGCCGCGAACAAGTTGGCCATGGCCGTGCTTACCGGAATTAAGCCTTCCCGGCAGGCTGAGCTTGGCGAGGTGGAGAGCGAGATTCGCGAAACAGTCCTCCAGCAAAAGGCAATGGAGTTGGCGAGAAAACGAGCCGCCGAGGCGGAGGAGAAGATCCAGGCTGCCGGCGGCGATCTCAGAAAAGTAGCGCGATCGATGGGACTGGAGGTTAAAACTACGCCCGATTTTACGCGGGATGCGGCCGCCGAGGGGATCGGTCCGGCAAGTTA
The DNA here is from genome assembly GCA_900696665.1 of uncultured Acidobacteriota bacterium. GTDB lineage: Bacteria > Acidobacteriota > Terriglobia > Bryobacterales > Bryobacteraceae > CAADGY01. The sequence continues at coordinate 36,612 of CAADGY010000194.1, read as the reverse complement.
CCTCGCCGAAGCGTTTGAAAAAGAGGTTGGCGCAGTGCTGCCTCCGGTTACGGTCGACAACCAGGTATTCATCGTAAAAGTCGCCGGGAAGACGCCAGCAGACCTGACGCAATTGGCGTCGCAACGGGAAGATCTTGTTTCGTCCATCAGGACAGCAAAAGCGCGGCAGCGGGACGAGCTGTTCAAAGATGGCTTGCTCACGCAATTAATCAAGGACGGAAAAGTGAAAATCCATGACGCCGCGGTGAAACGCCTGATTGCGAGCTATCGGAGTTAGATGCAAAATATAGTCGATCTTTTTCTGGAGTTTTACCGCAGCCTCACGAATCCGGACAAGCTGATTGCGCTGCTTGCGACCGTGTTAAGCGGATGGTGGAGCTATGCGGCGCTCTTCCTGGTGATCTTTGCCGAAACGGGGCTGCTGGTTGGCTTCTTCCTGCCCGGAGACTCACTGCTGTTCACGATCGGTGTGGTAGCGGGCGCCGGCGAGCTGAACATTGTTCTCATCAACGTCGTGCTGATGGCTGCCGCCATCATCGGTGATGGTGTCGGCTATTCGCTGGGCCGCCGCGCCGGGCCGCACATTTTCAACCGCCCCGATTCGCGCTTCTTTCGGCAGGAACACCTTCAACGCACGCACGAGTTCTACGAGAAGCACGGCGGAAAGACCATCATCTACGCCCGTTTCGTTCCAATTGTGAGGACTTTCGCGCCGTTTGTGGCGGGTGTGGCGGGCATGAGCTACTGGCGCTTTCTGTCCTTCAACATCTTCGGCGGCATCGGGTGGGTGGCCCTTCTGACGACGGCCGGATATTATCTGGGCAGCGTGCCGCTGGTCAGACGGCATTTCGAGAAAGCCATTATCCTCGTCATTCTGCTTTCCATCATGCCCATCGTGATCGAATATTTGCGCGCCCGCCGCCGCGGAAAGCCGCCGGCCCGGAAAGTTTCGCCTCGTCTCCGCCCGGATACGACTTCGGAACTCGGCTAACACAAACCGAAAAGCCGAAAAGGCCGTTCTTGCCTCGGATTTGCCCGGACCGTTACAATGGAGATGTTAGCAACACGAAGGAGGCCGCATGAGGTCTATTGGCTTGCCTGAACTTCTCATCATTCTGGGAATTGCCGTCCTGCTCTTTGGCGGACGGAAAATCCCCGAGGTGGCGAAGGGTTTAGGAGAGGGCATCAAAAATTTCAAGAATGCCCTGAAGAGTGAGGATAAGACCGAAGAGAAGAAGCAGGCGTAGGCTTCCTGACCCGCTCGCACGTTTTTGAGCGGAGACTCAACTCGGCTTTATGAATGGAACAAACCCCCGCCATTGCGCGGGGGTTTTCGTGTCTGAACTTTTTTGAGGCCTGGTCTTACTTCTTCTTCGGCGGCACGATCGCATCCTTCACGGATTTCGCCACCCGGAACTTCACCACTTTCTTCGCGGGAATCTTGATGCTTTCGCCCGTCGCCGGGTTTCTGCCAATGCGGGCTTTCCGCTCCTGCCGCACCAGCCGCCCGATGCCGGGGATTACAAAAACACCATTCTTTTTCGTTTCGCGTACAGCGATTGCAGCGAGACTGTCGAGAAGAGCACGGGCGGTTTTGTTATTGAGCTCCGTGCTTTCGGCAAGTTCTCTCACGAGTTGCGTTTGCGTCATTCTCTCGGCCATAAATCTCCCTTACTGGTTATCGATTCTCCCAATGAACGTGACAGGTGTCCTAACCGTTGCGGAGCCGCACAGCGCTTTCCGCTCCGGCTGGGCATGACAACCGGCCGTCTGATCGAGCGAACCGGTTGGCGCCCACTTCGCCGGGACTCGTCTACCTCAGCTACCGTGTCTTGCAGTACGTTGGATGGAGCGTGGGCAAACGTGTCCATGCGCGTGTTTGCTGTTTAATGATAAGGGATGCCGGAAGCCGGTGTAAAGAGAATTCCGCCAAAAATGGCCGATTTTTAAAGTTTTTTGTCCACGGGAGGCGCTGGGACCCCCATAAACAGGGGTTTAGGACGCCAAAACATTTCGGCTGGACGATGTTTTGGTGCTTTTTGAGCTCCGGCGGGGTGTTTCTGCTCCTACGCCGCGGCGCCTTCGGAAGCCGCTGCCAAGCCGAGTTTCTTCCGGAGTTCCGCCTCAATCCGGTTCCGGAGAGCGGGGTTGTTCTGAAGAAACAACCTGGCGCTTTCGCGGCCCTGGCCCAGCCGTTCGCCGCGGAAACTGAACCACGATCCGCTCTTCTCCACCAGGTTGTGGGCCGCGCCGAGATCGAGCAGGTCGCCCTCGCGGCAGACGCCGCGGCCATAGAGGATGTCCACTTCCGCTTCCCGGAACGGCGCCGCTACCTTGTTCTTGACGACCTTGATTTTTGTCCGGTTGCCAACGGTTTTGTCTCCGTCCTTGATCGCCGCCAGACGCCGCACTTCCGCCCGGACGGAAGCATAGAATTTCAGGGCGCGGCCGCCGGTGGTGGTTTCCGGATTGCCGAACATAACGCCGATCTTTTCGCGGACCTGGTTGATGAAGATGAGGCAGGTGTTCGTGCGGGCCACCATACCGGTAAGCTTCCGGAGCGCCTGCGACATCAGGCGCGCATGCAATCCCATGAAGCTGTCGCCCATTTCCCCTTCGAGCTCGGCTTTAGGAACCAGCGCCGCCACCGAATCGAGAACAACGGCATCCACGGCGCCGCAGGCAACCAGGGCCGCCATGATTTCCAGCGCCTGCTCGCCGTAGTCGGGTTGTGAGACCAGCAGGTTATCGGTATCCACGCCCAGATTGCGGGCGTAGAGAGGATCGAGCGCGTGTTCGGCGTCGATAAACGCCACCGTGCCTCCGGCCTTCTGCGCTTCCGCCAGCACCTGTAGCGCGATGGTCGTTTTGCCGGACGACTCCGGACCGAAGATCTCAATCACGCGGCCTCTGGGAAAGCCGCCCACTCCCAGGGCGGCATCGATCGAAATCGCTCCAGTCGGGATCACGGACACGGGCAGCGTATTTCTGGATCCCAGGAGAAGAACCGATCCTTTTCCGAATTGCCTGTCGGCCCGGCTCATCGCCTGTTCGATCGCCCGCCGCCGCTCACCGTCCATTCGCAGATTCCTCCAGCAACGGAGTTGGTGGCTTGAGGCCACCGTTCGTCTCAGTCAAAAGCCGGATTGAAGGTAAGATCGGAATTGAGAATGAGCGCGCAGAAAAGGATTGTGCTGTTCGCCGCCACAACCGGATACCAGGTCCGTGTATTCGCTGATGTGGCGCAGCGTCTGGGCTTCGATTTGACTCTGGCGACGGATCGCTGTCACGTTCTCGACGACCCGTGGGGCGACCACGCGGTCGCGGTGCGCTTCGACAAGCCCGGCCCGTCGCTCAAAGCGCTCCAAGGGCCGTTTGACGGCATCGTTGCCGTAGGGGACCGTCCTACGCTGCTGGCGGCCGCGGCGGCGGAGCGTTTCGGCGTCCGGTACCACCCGGTTCGCGCGGTCGAAGCAGCGGCGGACAAGTTTCTGGCGCGAGAGCGTTTCCGGGCTGCGGGCCTGCGACTTCCTTCCTACCGCCGCATTCCGTTCCCGGGCGATGCCGCCGCCGCGGCCGCGACCACATCCTATCCGTGCGTTTTGAAGCCCCTCGGCCTTTCGGCCAGCCGCGGTGTTATCCGCGCCGATTCCCCGGAGGAGTTCGTGGCGGCTTTCAAGCGGATTCGATCCATTCTTGAGCAGCCGGACATCGTGCGCCGGCGCGCCGCTCAGAATCAGTTTCTGCAAGTGGAAAGCTATATACCGGGCTCCGAATACGCACTGGAAGGGCTGGTGACCAACGGGCGGCTGCAAACGCTTGCGCTGTTCGACAAGCCGGATCCGCTGGAGGGCCCTTTCTTTGAGGAGACTATTTACGTTACACCTTCCCGGGAGCCCGGAGAGGTCCAAAATGAGCTCATCGAAACGGCCGCGCTTGCCGTCGAAGCCTTAGGCCTAACAGACGGTCCGGTTCACGCCGAGATGCGCCACAACGATCAGGGCGCCTGGATTCTCGAAGTAGCTGCGCGGCCCATTGGGGGACTGTGCGCCAAGGCCCTGCAATTCCGCGGGGGCATGGGCCTCGAAGAACTTGTGTTGCGGCATTCGGTGGGCGAGGATGTTTCCGGAGCCGCTCTTTCGGAAGAGGCCTCCGGCGTCATGATGATTCCTATTCCGCGCGAAGGCATTTACGAATCCGTGAGCGGCGTCGAGGAAGCCAAAGCCGTGGCGGGCATCGAGGATGTGATCATCACCGCCAAAGAAGGCCAGAAGCTCTTACCGTTGCCTGAAGGCAGCAGCTATCTAGGGTTCCTTTTCGCTCGCGCGGACAGCCCGGAAGCGGTGGAGACGGCGCTGCGGCAATCGCACGCCAAGCTCGAATTTCAGCTTGCGACTACGCTGCCGGTGCTGCGGGCGCACGCCGTGCGCAGGCGTTGAGAGCCGCCCGGCCCTCATTTTTCCAACACTCGGTTCACAAACCGCACCCGCCCGAAACTTTCCGGCACATGGAAGTTCGGCTTGGGACTCGCCACGGGCGACCACGTGCTGTACTGCGCGTTGGTGATACCGCCCGCGCGGTTCAGGTTCAGCCGCCAGGTGTCGCCTTCAACGGGAGGCGTGTGCGCGGCATCTTTCTCGAAGTTCGTGAACGGGATGGCCAGCTCCAGAATCCAGTGATCATCGTCCGGTGACTCCCGCTTCTCCGCAAGCCCGTGAAAGGAGGTGCGATAACGCACTCCCTCCGGCTCCCAGTGGAACGGTCCCTTATACCAATCGGCACGGATGAAATTGAGCATCGTACCAATGACGTTGATCTCGAAGCCGTAATAATTCCGGACCTTCTCCGGGTTCGGGCTGAGAAAGACTTCGACGCAATCGTCCCGCGAAACCGGACCGTGACGCTCGGTAACAGTGCCCGATATGTGCCTGTCTTGACAGTAATAGCCGAGGTACAGGTTCCGGTCGTCCCAAAGCAACTTCACGACGGTCTGTTCCTTGACGCCTTCTTTCCACCAGTTGAAGTGAAAATCCCCGGCGGAGGGAGCATGGCGCCAAGCTGCCTCGTCCAGCTTGCCGTCGACCACGATGGCCGACGGCGCGCGATAGATGTCGTATCGGGGCTGCAATTGCGCGCCGAGCGGCAACGCCGCAACCATGAGGGAGAATACCCGGAACGTCTGCACCGGAGTAGTATATCGAATCCGCTAAGTGCTTCCTTCCGGTACTGCGGCGACCTGTCCGCCTGCCGGCGCTCACGGCTCTGCTCAGAGCCGGACTGTCAGGGACGGTATCGTGGTTTATGCTTTGGACCGTGGCGGCACGTAATCGGGCGGGAACGCCGCGCCCGCTCCCCAGAAGTATTCTTCCATCTGCTTCATCAGGAATTCCTGCGCATCCGGGTTTCCGAGGTTGAGGCGGTATTCGTTCATGATCATCTTCATTTGCTCAACCCAAAGCCGCCAGGCTTCTTTAGAGACGTTCTCGTAAATACGCTGTCCCAGGTCGTTGTCAAACGGCGGTTCATCCAAACCTGCCATTTCACGCTGGAACTTCACACAGAAAACTTTACGCCCGCCGGGCTTCTCAACGTCCATCGGTGGAGGAAATCCGCCGCCACATCCCATCGCTAGCTCCTATTGTTGTTGATACTAATTCAGGATAGCAGACAAGCCTTTGAGGACCGTGGTTCCGTTCTGACGGCAGGGTTGTCCGGCTGCCGTTCTTCGCGCGCATCTCTCCGGGCACGCAGCGTCTCCAGGTATTCCGAAAGTTTCAGCGGAGTGGGGGCGCCTTTCTCCATGTGGCGCTGGACGGCTTTCTGATAGCGCTGAAGAACGTTCCGCCTCTGACTGCGTTGAAGGTTGCAATCGCCAATGTCCAGGAGCAGATCGATCTCCCACCGCCGGAAACTGTTGCGCTTCATATTGCCGCGCAGCAACTCCTGGATAAGCTTGTTGAACTGTTGCAGGATAGCGTCGCTATCCGGTTCCCGCCCGAGCATTCCAGAAATCTCATCGGCAATTTCACGTTCCGGCATTAGATAAACTGAAAGAAATGGGCTCGGATACGTCAGGCCCTCGCGATGTGCCTGGTCGCCCGGCAGCGGTGGAAAGGCTGTTCGAATTTTCACTGCTCGGGCTGCTAACGAGCGGATACCTTGCCGTCGCGGGTTCCGGCGCTCTGGATTTACCCACTCTCGCGGCCACCGGGATCGCTATTGTTCTGCGAGCTTTGATGGCGGCCGGCGTCCTGCGGCTTCGGATATCGGACACCGCCGTAACGGCCGCCACGCTCTGCTATATCGCGTTCTATCCGCTCGACTACTTTTATCTCTCCAGAGAGTTTCTTGCGGCGACGGTACACCTGGTCTTCTATCTGCTGGTAGTGAAGGTGCTGACGGCCAGAACGGCGCGCGATTATGTCTTCGTCAAAATCGTGGCTTTTCTGGAGCTGCTGGCGGCGTCGGTTCTATCAACCAGCCTCAGTTTTTTCGTCTTTCTGGCCTTTTTCCTGGTATTTGGCGTCGCCACGTTTACCAGTTCGGAGATACGCCGTTCCACGCGAAAGCACGTGGCCACTTCGCGCGCCGGTCTGCGTTCGATTCACGTGCGCCTCACCGCGCTGAGCCTTGTGATTGCCATGGGCATCCTTGGCATGACCGCGGGCCTCTTTTTCCTGCTGCCCCGAACCGCGCGCGCGGCATTCCAGCATTTCGCTTCGCAAAAATACCGGCTGCCCGGTTTTTCGAATGAAGTGACACTCGGAGAAATCGGCGAGATCAAGAGACAGAGCACACCGGTGATGCACGTGCGCATCGAGGGCAATCGCAGCCAGTTACATCTGAAGTGGCGCGGCGCCGCGCTGGCCGAGTTCGACGGCAAGCGCTGGTACAACAGCAACAACGGCGGCGGTGAGATTGTGAAAGTCGAGAAAGGGATCGCGACGCTGGTTCAGAACCCGCAGAGATGGCGTGCCGGCCCGCGCATCAGTTATAACGTCATACTCAAATCCATTGCCTCCGATACCCTGTTCTTGGCGGGGACCCCGGAGTTTTTGCAGGTTCAGGCGAGAACCGTCATTCGCACACCCACCGACAGCTACCAGTTGGGATACGGAGCGGGTGACGGAATGCGCTATATCGGGCACAGCTTTCTCGGCAGCGGGCCCACGCCGGAACCCGCCGCTCCTCTCACCCCGGCCGCGCGGAACCTCTATACTTCTCTTCCCGCCACCGACGCCAGAATTCTGCAATACGCCGCGGAGATCGCTTCCGGGCTGCGCACCGACGCGGAACGCGCCCGCGCGATTGAACATGAGCTCCGGACGCGATACGGCTACACGATAGAGTTGCCGGAGAAAGAGCTGGCGAATCCCATTTCCGACTTTCTGTTCCACCGCCGGAAAGGGCATTGCGAATACTTCGCTTCCTCGATGGCGGTGATGCTTCGCACCCTGAAGATTCCCGCCCGGGTCGTGACGGGATTTCAAAGTGGCCTGTATAACCCCATCAGTGGCTGGTACGTCATCCGGGCGTCGGACGCGCATAGCTGGGTGGAGGCCTATCTCCCCGGACGGGGCTGGACGACGTTTGACCCGACGCCGCCGGACCCCGGGGCGGGCGCCATCTCCGCCTGGACCAGGCTGATGCTCTATTTCGACGCGGCGGACATTTTCTGGCAGGAATGGGTGCTGAACTACGACCGGGAGCGGCAGCTTACGCTGGCTTCGCGCATGGAGCGTGGAAGCCGCGACCTCGGCCTGTCGTGGTTCACCGGGCTTGGCCGCTCGCTGACGGAGTGGCGCCGCCAAGCCGTAGAGCTTTACGCGCGATGGGGACGCGCGGTGATAATCGGCCTGGTGTTGCTTACCGCCCTGATTTTCGCCGCTCCGAGGCTTCACAAATGGTGGCGGGCGCGGCGACGGGTGCAACGGGTCCAGCGCGGGCTGGCGGAAGCAAGCGATGCCACGCTGCTGTACAACCGGATGTTAGCGCTGTTAAAGCGGAAGGGCTTCGAAAAGCCGCCATGGCTCACGCCGGCGGAGTTCGTGCGCGTCCTGCCCGTTTCGCCCACCGCCGCGCTGGTGGAAGAGTTGACGTCCGCTTACAACGAGCTGCGATTCGGCAGAAACACCGATGCCGCCGCGCGGATGATGTCCGCCCTCGAACGCCTGGAGCGTCCCGCGGGTTAGCAGAGGTGAAGCCCCGAAAGTCCGGATCAGCCTAAGCCGGGACTATACGCAAGAATTCCCCCCGGACGAACTGCTTTATTCCTGGACGTGCCTCACGGGTCATTAAAACGCCTATCCATCCCCTGGTCTGGGGCTGTCGATCTCGGCGCAACTCGTCAGTCTGATGGGCGGGCGGATCTCGGTCGAGAGCGAGCCGGGATCGGGAAGCACGTTCCATGTGACTGTGCCGTTCGCCATCCCCGAAGACCAGCCGGTTCAACCGGAACCGGCGATGAACGCCTTGGCGGGCGTGCGGATGCTTGTGGTCGACGACAACACCACGAACCGGCGGATCCTGGCGGAAACCCTGCGGTGCTGGCAGGCGTTGCCGGAAACTTCGGAAAGCGGCGCCGAAGCTCTCCGCACGATTGGCAAGGCGGTCCAGGACGGCACGCCGTTCGATCTGATTCTTACTGATGCCTGCATGCCCGGAATGGACGGCTTTCTTCTGATCGAGTCGATTTTCAGGGAGTTCCGTACCAACACCCCGGCTATTATCCTGCTCAGTTCCGTCGACCGCGGGCAGGCCGGGCCAAACCTGGGGATTTCGGCCTACCTGATGAACCCCGTGCAGCGCCATGAATTGTTCCGTGCAATCTGCCAGGCGCTCAGGGTGCAGTCCCAGAACGGCGGCCGTCCGTCCGAAGATGCGAGCAGCGGCGGGACGGACACTCCGGGCGGGCGCAAGCTGCGCGTTCTGCTTGCGGAGGATAATCCCATCAATCAGAAGCTGGCGGTCCGGCTGCTCGAAAAGCACGGGCACACGGTGGAAGTCGCCGCCACGGGAAGAGAGGCGGTCGACGGCTGGACCCGCGGAATCTGCGATGCGATTTTGATGGATTGCCAGATGCCGGAGATGGATGGCTATGCGGCCACCCATGAGATCCGGGTGAGAGAACGCCATTTGGGCCGCCAACACACCCATCATCGCGATGACGGCGCATGCCATGAAGGGCGATCGCGTGAAAGTGTTTCAACGCGGGGATGGACGGATATCCCCCGAAACCCATCAAAGCGGAAGATCTATTGAACCTGCTGGCACAAACCGTATGCGAGATAGAGGCGGCGTCCGGCAGGAAAGTCTAATACACTCCGGAGACTCTACGCCTGACCCGGAGGTGGAGCAGGCGTGAGACCGTGGCGGCGCATGATCTCACTCATCTTCGCCCGGTCCGGCGGCCCGCTGGCGGCCGCGTTGATCAATTCGGCGGACTCACGGAAAAACTGCGGACCTATCGCCGCCGGCGTAATCACGCAAAGCGCCATTGCGTCCGTGCTCCCGACATTGTCGAACCGGTGAATGGCTCCTCGCGGAATGCAAAGCGCTTGCCCCGGTCCAACCTCGATTTGTTTACCATTGACCGTCCAGACTAGCGCTCCGGCGATACCGTAAATGGTCTCCTCGAAATGGTCGTGGCTATGCGCCGGCGCTGCCAGGCGCTGCCCGCACGGGACAAGAACCTCGAAGGCTGCAATGCTGCCAGCCGAGTTGTCCCGAGTGAGCAGGAAGCGCACTGTGAGCGGCCCCAGCCGGATGGTCTCCTCGGAAGGATTCACCGTAAGATTGATCCCCTCGCGTAGCACGTAGCCTCCTTGTGGTAAACTAAGTTTACTAAGTAATAGTAAACTTAGTTTACCCGGTATGTCAATGCCCTCATCGCAAAAGAATTCAACGGCAGCTAAGGAGATGCTGATCGGCGCACTGTTGCGAGTTCCGGCTCAGGCCATCCAACGCCGCATCATCAAAGAACTCAATGCCGCGGGTTTTGAGGAGCTAAGCCTGCCTCATATGGCAGTGCTTCAGTTTCCCGGTCCAGATGGATCCCGGCCACGCACTCTTGCGGGGCGCGCCGGTATGAGCAAGCAGGCGATGAACCGGTTGCTTGGCAGCCTCGAAGATTCCGGTTACATCATCCGGGACGATGCACCTGGTGAGGGCCGGGGGCGTGTTGTGCATTTTACCAAGCGCGGATACGCCGCATACGCAAAGGTCCACGGCATACTCCGCGACATTGAGCAGGAATGGAGCACCGAACTGGGCACGAAGGATTTTGCTCAACTCAAGGCCTTGCTCGCCCGTGTCTGGGATAGCAGATTGATCGATTAGCCGCGCCGGTGCCCATCTGGGTGCTCCGCTCTTTCTGGGGGCATGCTGTCACCAGTTGGCAAACCGTGCATCTGTGCAGTTAGCGTCATGCAGCACGGTGTACAGTGTAAGGACGGAGCACACGGCAAATTCAGAGCCGTAACGCTTTGGGTAGCATCCGTCCAAGCCGTCCTGACGTTACTGAGTGCCGCCGGGCCTCCAAAGATTCTCTGCCTTGGCACCGGCGGGCATGGCGAGTTCGAGCACGCATATGCGAACTGTTGCCTTCATGGCGAAGCGGGCTTGGATAGCGCCGGTGAATCAACTCTCGCTCAACACCACACTTGCGTCGATGCCGTTCTATCCGCGTTGCTGCGCTCCCCAAGCCAGGCGCCATCTCCCGACGCCGGCTGCGTGGAATACTTAGCAGTTTTTCCATCCGCAATCGATGCGGGCGCAAAGTCCTTCGCGTTCGTCCGTGAAGTGGACGTGGGCCTTGCGTCCCATCCCTCCAACCCGTTACCTGTTCTCCTTTGCTGATCCAACGCTTGTCCCGCCGGATTCACGACCTGTCATTTTCGTGCTGACAGGTTTGCCTGGATGTTCGAGATCAAAGGAGACGTTTGGTATGAAACCAAGACCGGGAGTGGTCTGCAGTTTACTGGTGATCTGTGCAAACACGGGGTTTGCGCAAGGCCTTGAAGACAGGCGTTGGCGCTTCTCCAGTCAGGCTGTATTCAAGAATCAGCACGTTTGGCGGGGTTTTGTCGAAAGCCGTCAGCCAACCACTATTGTGGAAGCGACCCTCGCCTATGGGGGACTCGAGATGAACCTGGAGAACGTAATCTCGGGTCATCCGAAGTTCGCGGGATACTGGGCGGAATCGGTGATCCATCCGCGCTATACCCGTCGGTTCGGCAAATTTGAGACCAGTGTCGGATGGCGGCTTAAACGTTTTCCGTCGCGCCGCGGTCAGCCGGCTAGCGGCACCAATGAGGGCTACGCCCAAATTTCATTTCCCGGGACTCTTAATCCGACGTATACGATTGTGCGGGATGTGCAGTTGGGCAGCGGATGGTACCAGCATCTTCAGTTGCTTCACCCGGTTCGCTTGAGCCGGCGCGTCACTCTCGAAGGGATGGCTGGCATCGGCCTGAATCAGCATTACTTCATCAAACAAACTACGGTCAGCGACGTGAGCTACGGGCTCGCAGCCCGGATTTCCGTCACTTCCAGTTTCGGCTTCGCGCCATTTTACAACTACATCTTCGGTCACCGTTCGATATTCGGAAGGCGTCACGTTATTGGAGTGTCAGTGGTGCTCGGCAGCGAGTAAGAAACGTTTGCTGACTTCACTGTGAACGCCCGGCGATCTGCTTCTCCGTGGCGGCGAAGAGTTTGGCAACCCATCTGGTACACTGCCGGGGGGGTCTTATATGTCATTCCGAAGATGGTGGATAACGATCTCATACTTGATGCTTGCTGCTCTTCCGGCGCCCGCCGCCGCTCCCGTATGGAAGCCCGCGCGCCAGGCTCCGCCGCTGCCGGCCCGTGAAGGACGAACGGTGCCGGTGAGCACGGTCCCGGCGCTCCGGCAGGCGATGGAAAACGCCCGCCCCGGCGACACTATCCTGGTCGCTGATGGCGCCTATATGCTGGAGCAACCGCTGCTGTTCATAGGTAAGCAGCACGTCACTCTGCGCAGTGCCTCCGGTGATCCCGCGAAAGTAACTCTGAGGGGCGCCGGCGGCTGGCGTGGACCGTCGGACAACTATCGGAGTATTGGGAACGAGGACCTGCTCGTTATTCAAAGATCCGATGACATCGTCATTGCCCATCTCACTTTCGCCGACGTGCGTCATTATGGCATCAAGATCGGAATCGACGCCGATCGCATTCCGCCCAACCCCAGCAATATCCACATCTACGACTGCCGCTTCCGCGATATCGCCACCCGCGCCATCAAGGGGGTCGCCATGGCCGACCGCAAGCCTGTCGTGGGCGGCTCGGTGCGCTTTTGCGATTTCGAAAACACGAGGATTCCAGACGCCTCCTGGGGGTGGGCAATATACGAAGGGAACTACGTCTCGGCCATCGACATGATGTATCTGAAGGACTGGACCTTCAGCGACAACGTGTTCCGCAATTACAAGGGCGCTTCCGGTGGCGCGCGGGGCGCGATCTTCATCTGGAACCAGAGCCGCAACATCACGGTAGAGCGCAACGTGTTCATCGGCTGCGACCGCTCCATTGCTTTCGGGAATCCTTCCAAGCCCACCGGTTACGAGCCTGGCACGCTCCACGTGTACGACGGATGGATCCGCAACAACTTCATCGTGATGGACTCTGCCCTGAGAGGCGGCGTGCCCAAAGGGATCGAGATTGTGTGGACCGATAACGTGCGGGTGTATCACAATACCATCCGGGCGGCAGACCCGCGTTACCGCGCCATCCACTACTTTGAAAACATACATCGCCTCCACCTGGCAAATAACCTGGTGCGCGGGCGGATCGAAGGCGACGGCGATGTGTGCGCCGAGGGAAACGTAGCAGGCGACCTGGAGGGCTACTTTGTCAACCTGGCAGAGGGAGATCTCCACCTGACCGGGCGGGCTGCGGATGCTCTCGGCAAGGGTGTGCCCCTGGTAGCCGTGACGGACGACTTCGACGGTGAAAAGCGGGGCAGCCCGCCCGATGTTGGCGCTGATGAACAGTCACCCCGGCTCAGGAGGTAGCTGCCAATTCGCTACGGTTTGTCCGCGGTGAACGGGATATCGAAAAAGAACAACTCCTTGCCGGTAGAGGCTTCGCTCAGGCCGGTGATGTAGATGCGGGAATTGGGGCTGTGGCGTGTCTGGAAATAGACGAATCCGTGCGCCGCCTCGCCGGCGGGCAGCATCTTCGCGGAGAAGGCCCGGCCCTCGATTTCCCACATGTCCAGCGGATTTTTTTTGGCGCGCCGCGGGATAGGCAAAGGATTCGGCGCCAGGTTGGGTTTCTCCGGTCCGGAGATGAAGCGGACGTCGGCGGCAGGCGTAGCCTCGATGCGGCTTCCGTCCGGTGTGGTGTATTCCACCCTCATGCCGTCGAGCCGCAGGGCTGAGCCCGAATCGTTCTGGATCACCAGCAGGACAGGCAACACGCCATACTTGTAAGGGTTCCGCTTATCGAAAGCCGTCCGGGCCTGTTCGTCGTCCTCATAAGGTACGGCGGCGATGGTTACTTTCCCGTTGGTCTGGTGAAATGGATACGAAGCGGCCGGTTTCGGGCTGAAGCGGTTCTTGCCGTTATCCGCGGCGTGGACCACTGTCAGCGCGATCAACAGAAGCAAACCATTTCGACGGATGTTCATATATATCCTTTACCGGGTTCTACAGTTTGCGACGCTGCCCCTGTTTTTACTTTACGTCCTGGGGCGCGGATTGCGCGACGTCCGGTATTTCACCCATCTGGGCGACCGTTTTGGTTTTCTCCCGGACTCCTACAAGCGGACGGTGGCCGGCGCCGTCTGGTTGCACGCGGTTTCCGTGGGAGAAGTGCTCTCCTCGGTCGAACTGCTCAGGCGCCTGCGCGCCTCTCTTCCGGAAGCGCCGCTGTTTGTATCGTGCTCCACCATCGCGGGACGCGCCGGCGCCGAAGACAAGTTGAAAGGGCTGGTGGACGGAATCTTTTACGCGCCCTACGACCTCGTGTTTGCCGTGCGCGCAACGCTGAGATCTATTCGTCCCACGGTGGTTGCCGTCATGGAAACGGAAATCTGGCCCAACCTGTACCGCGAGGTAAGCCGATCGGGAGCGGGACTGATCATCATAAACGGGCGTATCTCGGACCGGGCATTCCCGGGATACCGGCGCTTCGCATGGTTCTTTCGCCGTGTACTCTCCTGGCCCGATGCCGTCCTGGTGCAGAGCGAGCGCGACAGGGAACGCTACCTTGAAATCGGTGCTCCTGCGTCGAGTGTCCGCGTGGGGGGCAACCTGAAATACGACTTCGACCCGCGCCGGTCCGGCCTTGCGGATGATTTGCGTGTCTTTTTAGAGAAGGTTGCTCCGGAAAAAACCTGGATCGCAGCCAGCACCATGCCGCCACGAGGCAGTGGAGACGTGGACGAAGACGATGTGGTCATCGGAGCTTTCGCCGAACTTGCGCACAGCCACCCGAGTCTGCTGTTGATCCTGGCGCCGCGCAAGCCGGAGCGCTTTGCGGCCGTGGCCGCCAAACTGGAAGCCAAAGGCATTCATTTCATCCGCCGCACAATGCTTCAGAATCGCCGGTCCTTCCAGCTTCCAGGAGTTCTGCTGCTTGATTCCATTGGCGAGCTCGGAGGTTTGTTTCCCGCAGCCGACGTCGTGTTTATGGGAGGCACGCTGGCCGAGCGCGGCGGGCACAATATCCTCGAACCGGCTTTCTCCAGCCGCGCCATTATCGCCGGCCCGCATATGGAGAACTTCGCTGCGATAGCGGAGAAGTTCCGCGCGGGTGATGCTCTCTATACCATCGGTTCGAGTGGTGAGTTGGCGCGGGCGGCCGGTTTTCTGCTGAACGACGAAGGACGGCGCGCGGAACTGGGTGGGCGTGCCGTCGCCTTAGCCGAAGCTGAACGCGGCGCCACCGGTATCGCTGTCTCTACGATTCTCGATCTGTATGCGCGGGCCATCCCTTCGAGAGTGCCCGGTTTGGCGTCCAGCCTCTTTCTGAAGCCTCTGGCACGCGGATGGGCGGTGGGCAGCGCACTCGCTCGCCATAAGAGCCTGGCTCACCGGCGGCGCCTGCAGACGCCGGTGGTCAGCGTAGGAGGAATCAGCATGGGTGGAACGGGAAAGACTCCGTTTGTGCTCTGGCTGGCCGGGCGAATGAAGGAAGCCGGATTCCGCCCGGCGATCCTGACGCGGGGGTACCGGCGGAAATGCCCGGACGAGCCGGTTGTTGTCGAGCCCGGCGCTGCTGCCGCGGCCGCCCTCACCGGCGATGAGGCGCAGATCCTGTGCCGTAGCGCGGTGGCGTATGTGGGCATCGGGTCCAGGCGTTTTGAAGTGGGACGTATCATCGAGCAGAAGTTCCAGCCCGGGCTCTTCATTCTGGATGACGGATTTCAGCACTGGCGTCTCGAAAGGCAACTGGATATTGTCCTGGTCGACGCGCTCGACCCCTTTGCGGGCGGAGACCTGTTTCCCGCCGGGAGGCTGCGCGAATCTCCTTCCGCCCTCGGCCGCGCCGGCGTGATCGTGCTGACCAGAACTACACCCTGGAGAACGTACGAGGGAATCGAAACCGAATTGAGACGGTTCAATGCGCATGCGCCGATCTACCATGCGCGCACACGGCCTCTTGAATGGAGGGATGCGGAGACCGGTGAAACCTGGGCGCCTGGAAGTCTTCCGTTCCGTATCGCGGGGGCGTTCTGCGGGTTGGGGAATCCTGCTTCTTTCTGGAGAACGCTCGACACCCTCGGCCACCGCACGGCGTTCCAGTTCACGTTTCGGGACCATCATCAGTACCGCATCGGCGAACTGCAAAAGATGGCTGCGCGCGCAAAAGAGACCGGTGCTGGTGTGCTGCTTACAACCGAAAAGGATTTCATCAACCTGCCGGACAATGCCGCTGCGCTGGTGAAACCCGCGCGCATCTGCTGGTTGAAGGTGCAGACGGAGATCGAGGAAGAGGACGCGCTGCTGGAGGTAGTGATGCAGAAAGTGCGGAGATGACGCCGCGGGCGCGGAAGGTGGTCCAACGCTCGGGGTTGCGTTTTCGCGGTTTTTCAGAACCACTGCGCTGGTTTCTGCGTCACATAGAAAGTGCAAATGGCGCCCAGGGGAATCATGCGAACCAGAGAGCACCCCCACCGGACTCCGGCCGGCTATGACAGGCCTTTGAAACCGGAGGTATTGCCCAAGACGGACGACCCGCTCATGGAGTGGCTGGTCTGGCTGATGGATCAATCGATCCGGACGGGGCGCTTTTCTTTCGGACTGGACGGCATTCTCGGCTTGATTCCGGGTTTCGGCGATCTGGGCGGAAGTGTGGTTTCCGCCTTCATCGTCTATCGTGCGGCCCGGGCCGGTGTGCCCAAGGCCGCTGTGGCCCGTATGATGGCCAACGTGGCGGTGGATTCGGTGCTGGGTGCAATCCCTTTCCTTGGCGATCTGTTCGACTTCTTATACAAGGCCAACACGAAAAACCTGAAAATCTACCAGGAGGCGATAGCCGGAACCAGGGACACCCGCCGCGATTGGGGCTTCGTGTTTCTCGTGATTGTGGGTGTGCTCGGGCTGCTGGCGATACCGCTGATCCTGATTGGAGTTGTGATCGCCGCTCTCTTCCGCTGACACGGGCCTCCCCGGCTGGTGTTGCAAGGCCTGCCTGCGCGCCGCGGAGTTCCCGAACATCAGTAACGCCGGCACTGTGTGCCTGCTAGGATGAGTTCGGCATTTTCGGCGGGCAGGCAGGAGGACACACTCCGGTGCTGCTGCGGGAATTGCGGATGCCTATCGTGACCACCTTGCACACGGTCTTAAGCGAGCCGGGAGCCGGCCAGAACGCGTGATGCAGGAACCGGTATCGCTCTCGACGCGGCTCGTGGCGGTGGCCGATTGCGGCCACCGGATGTTGCGGGAGATCTGTCAGGCGCCTCCCTGCAAGATCGATATCATCCCGCATGGGATTCCCGATGCAGGTTTCGTCGATCTGGCCCGGACCTGCGTTTTTTGGGGTGAATCACAGCTCATCATGAGGACGGTCCCCCATCACTGGGATGTGAGATCATCCATCTACCATGCGGAGCCATGCCGGAACCCGATGGAACCGTCAGAATTTACTGGGGTGGCGCGAATACGGTGATGTGCGTGGGGGAAGCCGATCTCGCGAGCCTGGTGGACCTCTGCCTCAATCACGGCCGTCCGGCCAAGTAGAGCAACATCACCGAGAGGTTGTAATTGGTATAGCTGCGGTAGACGCCCTTCAGCCACAGGATTGCCGTTTTAGCTCCAGGCGCATGCGGGATGATCGGGCGAAGATGGTCTTCCACTGGGTCCGGCGTGAGCGCGGTCCATTTCCACGAGCGGCCGCCGTCTTTGGTGACGCCCTGAAACAACTCGTAGTGGCGCTGGTTATCTTTTGAGCTGACGAGCGGCTTGCCAGAAACCGGGGCGGCATTGGTCGAGATCACCACCATATCGGGGTCTTGCGGGTTGAGCGCGATATTGCCGGTATAGTCGTCTTCGCCGGGGTACAGGCGGCTGCCGGCGTGTGCGACCTCATAGTCCCGCCATCCGGTTCCGGTCCACCTGGCGTACCGGTACCGCAAATCCATGCCGCCTTGGCCACGGGGGAGACCGGCGGAATCCTTCTGCACCGTATAGGCAACGTATGGGCGTCCTGCGCTATCCAGGTGGATGTCGCTCACCCACGCCACGTTGTCCGGGTTGCCCCGGAAGATCCGGGTTCCCTCCTCCGGCTTTCTCAGCCCTACCTTCAGACTTCGGAGCAGCGATCCGCCGGAGCGGTAGAGATTCCCGTTCTTATAGAAAACATGGTAGGTGCTGTTATCGAAGTCGCGCGGGTGTGCCTCGGTATAGAACAAGTGGATGGTATCCTCGCCGTTTGAAGCGTACTTCACATACGGGCGGTGGCGGAACTCGGAAGGAACGTCGATGACGATGTTGCCCGACTGCCAGGTCTCGCCGAGATCGTCGGAGAACGCATACGAGGGTTTGAAGCTGTTGTCCAGCCCGCGATAGAAATTGTAAAGACGCCCTTTGCCGCCATTCTCCTTGGCGAGGAAAAGCAGATTGGAATAAGTAATGCGCGAGTTCGGGGTGGGTATGAAATACCTTTCCGAGCTCCAGCGGGTCGCATCGCCCGGCTCGGAAACACGGTAATAAAAGCGATTTTCCGGACCGTGCATGGAATACACGGCCAGGACGCGCCGATCCGGACGGATGAAAAAGGCAGGGGCATTGTGGTCATCGTATTCCTTGCGTGAAGTCAGCAGGCGGTCGTGCAATTCACTCCGGGTCTGACGTCCGGTGGCGAACTCATAGGTAACGGCCTCCACGTCGCCGCGCCGCGCGGCATCGCGCACGCCGGCGGCGATGGAACCGGTGATCAATGTGCCTGCCAGAACGGCAGCGCGTTCGTCCTGAAACCAGCACCACGCTCCATCGTCGTTGATGGTGATGGGTTTCGGGGGAACGGCGCTCTGGCTGAAAACGGCTGCAAAGAGTACTGGGAAGAGTGTGCGAAATGGATGCATGTCTTTACCTTTCAGCCGGTTCTGGCCGCTGCGCCGCCTTCCATCTTAGCAGCCCGGCATTGACTCGTCCGTTTGCTTGACGCTAGACTAAAACATTCGGCTTTTCCCCCGGGCGTTCCGTACAATCGATAAAAGGGAACACCCGTCAACTCGAAGTTCGCAAGGAGCAAGGCTAACGATGGCTGGGCCACAAAGGCAGATTTTCACCTCAGAATCCGTAACGGAAGGGCACCCCGACAAGATTGCAGACCAGATCTCCGACGGCGTTCTGGACGCCGTTATGAAAGACGATCCCACCGGACGCGTCGCCTGCGAGGTGCTGGTAACCACCGGCATGTGCATTGTCGCTGGAGAGATCACGACTCACACTTATATTGACGTGCCGAAACTGGCCCGTTCGATTATCGACGACATCGGCTACAACGACGCGCGCATGGGTTACGACTGCAACACCTGCGGGGTTCTGAACATGATTCAGAGCCAGTCTCCCGATATCGCGATGGGTGTGGACACGGGCGGCGCCGGCGACCAGGGACTGATGTTTGGGTATGCTTGCGAAGAGACCGAGGAGTTGATGCCGCTTCCCATCATGCTGGCGCACAAGCTGGTTCGCCGGCTAAGCGATGTAAGACGGGAAGGGTTGCTAGGTTTTCTACGCCCCGACGGCAAGTCGCAGGTCAGCGTTGAATACGTGGACGGGATGCCGAAGCGCATCGACGCGGTTGTGGTTTCGACACAGCATAGCGACAATGTTTCCACGGAGACCCTGCGGGCTGAAGTGAAGAAGCATATTATCGACCCGGTCGTTCCGGGCAACATGGTCGATTCCGGAACCGCTTACCACATCAACCCCACAGGACGCTTCGTCATCGGTGGGCCACACGGGGATACCGGCCTGACGGGCCGTAAGATCATCGTCGACACGTACGGCGGCATGGGACGGCACGGCGGCGGCGCCTTCTCCGGAAAAGACCCGACGAAGGTGGACCGCTCGGCTTGCTACATGGCGCGCTACATTGCGAAGAACCTGGTGGCTGCGGGGCTCGCCTCCCGTTGTGAAGTGCAACTGGCATACGCAATCGGCGTCGCGGAACCTGTCTCGGTGACGGTAAACACTTTTGGGACCGGAGTAGTGGAAGAGAGCCGCCTGACGGATTTGGTCCGGGCGCATTTCCCGCTGACCCCGCGCGGAATGATCGAGCACCTGAAATTGCGCCGGCCGATTTACCGCAAGACTGCGGCGTTCGGTCATTTCGGACGCACCGAAGATACGTTCACTTGGGAGGCGGCCGACAAGGCGGAGGCTTTGCGCGAAGACGCGAAACTGGCCGAAGCGGCCAGCCGGGGTTAACATTCCCAGCCCAGCCGGATGTCTCCGGCGGGCGCTCAGAAGATCAGAGGTTCTCATGGCAACTAATGCTGAAGCTCCTTTAGCTTGTGATGTGAAAGACCTGGACCTTGCCGGCGTAGGCAAACGGCGCATCGAGTGGGCCTTCCAGTCGATGCCGGTTCTGCAGTCCATCCGCAAGCAATTCATCAAAACGCAGCCGCTCGACGGAATTCGAATTGCCGCCTGCCTGCATGTAACCACAGAGACCGCCAACCTGATGGCGACCCTTCGGGACGGTGGCGCTTCGGTCGCGCTGTGCGCGTCCAATCCACTTTCCACGCAGGACGACGTGGCCGCGTCACTGGTGCGGGATTACAACATCCCGGTGTTCGCGATCAAGGGCGAGGATAACGACGTTTACTACTCCCACATCACGTCCGCTCTCGACCTGAAGCCGCACATCACGATGGACGACGGTGCGGACCTGGTCAGTGTGCTCCATACCAAGCGCCAGGAATTGCTGGATAACGTCATCGGGGGAACGGAAGAAACCACCACTGGCGTCATCCGTCTGAAGGCGATGGCCAATGACGGAGTCCTTCGCTATCCCATCATCGCTATTAACGATGCCATGACGAAGCATCTTTTCGACAACCGGTATGGCACCGGCCAGAGCACCATTGACGGGATTCTGCGCTCGACGAACGTGCTGCTTGCCGGTTTGAATTTCGTGGTGGCCGGCTATGGCTGGTGCGGGCGTGGCGTAGCGATGCGGGCGCGTGGACTCGGCGCCAACGTGATCGTGACGGAGGTCGACCCGATCAAGGCCATCGAAGCGCTGATGGATGGCTACCGGGTGATGTCGATGCACGAAGCGGCTTCCATTGGAGACGTGTTCGTCACCGTTACGGGCGACAAGGGAGTGCTGGCGAAAGAGCATTTCGAGAAACTGAAAAACGGTGCCATCCTGTGCAACTCCGGCCACTTCAACGTGGAGATCGATCTCGAAGCGCTGGAAAAAATCTCCTCCTCCCGGCGGCAGACGCGCGAGTTTGTCGAAGAGTATTCGATGCGCGATGGCCGTAAGATCTATGTGCTCGGCGACGGGCGGCTAATTAACCTGTCCGCGGCGGAAGGCCATCCGGCCTCCGTCATGGACATGAGCTTCGCCAACCAGGCGTTGTCTGTGGAGTACATGGTTAAGAACCACAAGACGCTCGCCAAGCAGGTATTTCCGGTTCCGCAGGAGTTGGACAGGCAGGTTGCGAAGTGGAAGCTCGAATCGATGGGTGTGATGATCGACCGGCTGACGCCGGAGCAGGAGAGATACCTGTCGAGCTGGTCCGAAGGAACATAAGCCCACCTGGCAGGCCCGCTCTCTCACGGTCGCAGCTCAGTAGAGGCTTGCGATCCCGGCTCTTTCAGATGACGTAGAATCATAAGGGGCGTGGTGGCACCCGCGCTCCTTTTCCCGCAGGCGAGGTAATCACCGTTGGCATTGATCGAAGGATGTAAACATTCCGTTGAGATCTCCGTTCCGGTGGAGGATGTCGAAAGCGAAACAGAACGTGTCGTCGCCGGAATCCAGAAGAAAGCGAAGCTCCCCGGCTTTCGTCCGGGCAAGACGCCCTTAAGCCTGATCCGCAGCCGTTTTGCGAGTGAAATCCGGCAGGAAGTTATCCAGGAACTGGTTCCCAAGCACTTTCGCGAGCACGCGGAACGGGAGAACCTGCGCATTGTAGGGACGCCCGACATCAAGGACGTGCACTTCGAAAAAGGTGAGCCGCTACGCTTCCGCGCTGAGTTCGAACTGGCGCCCGAATTCGACCTCGGAGAGTATCGCGGTGTCGAGGTGCCTTACAACGAACCGGCAGTAACCGAGGAAGATATCAGCAACAGGGTCGAGCAGCTTCGGGACAGCAAAGCCGAGTACGTCAATGTAGACGCTCGCCCCCTCGAAGACGGTGATTATGCCGCCGTCTCACTGGACAGCATGGCGGGACTGGAAGGCGCCCCGATTCATCAGGAGGAATTGACGCTGCACCTGGGCGGGGAAGACACTCTGCCCGGATTTACCGAGAACCTCCGCGGCGCTTCGCCCGGAGATGTAAAAGAGTTCGACGTCACCTACCCGGAAGATTACGGGCAGGAGCGGTTGGCCGGTAAAACCATCCGGTTCCGTGTGGAAGTGAAAGCCGTGCGGAAGAAGGAACTCCCGGAACTGAACGACGAGTTCGCCAAAGACCTGGGCGATTTCCAGAACCTGGAAGAGCTGCGGGAGGCGATTCGCAAGAACCTCTTTGCCGAACGGGAATTCGAGGCGCAGCGGGATGCCAAGGACGCCATCGTTGAAAAACTGGTCGATCTGCACGAGTTCCCGGTTCCCGAAGCGTATCTGGACCGGCAAATTGAATCGCAGGTGGAAAACCGGTTAAGAATGCTGGCTGTGCAGGGGGTCGATCCGCGGAGCGTACAGTTCGATTGGGAAAAGATCCGGAGTGCAAACAGGGACAAAGCCATCCGGGACGTCCGCGCTTCGCTGATTCTGGAGAAGATAGCGGATCGGGAGGCGATTGAAACGACGGTGGACGAGCTGGACCGGGAAGTGCAGCGAATTGCCCGGCAGGAACGCGAGCCGGTGGCCGCGGTCCGGATGAAACTAGAAAAAGACGGCACGATCCGCCGCATTGCGTCACGAATCCGTACGGAAAAAACACTGAGCCTGCTGTTTGAACAGGCCAGAAAAGTTTCCGGGGAGTAAGGCCGGACGGGAGCTTAACCGGATTGATTGCGCATGCTTTCCGGGGTAATAATGGATACATGGGGATTGATGTAGGTCCGGCCGGCGCCTGCCCGCACGGAGATATTTTGTGAAGCGCACCGGTTCCGATGATTCCTTGAGATGTTCGTTCTGCCACAAGAGCCAGGACGTAGTTGGCAAACTCATCTCCTCTCCCAGCGACTATCCGCGCGCGTATATCTGCGACGAATGTATCGCCGTATGCAACTCGATTCTGGAAGATGACCGGAGCGATACGCCTTACGGGGCGCCGCACAAACTGCCCAAGCCGTTGGAGTTGAAAGAATACCTGGATCAATATGTAATCGGCCAGGATGCCACCAAGAAAAAGCTGGCGGTGGCGGTCTACAACCATTACAAGCGCATCCAGATGAACAAGCAGCGCGGTGGGGAGGTGGAGCTGCAGAAATCCAATATTCTGCTGATCGGCCCCACCGGCACGGGAAAAACGCTACTGGCGCAGACCCTGGCAAAGATCCTGGATGTGCCCTTCGCCATTGTCGATGCCACCACCCTCACCGAAGCGGGTTACGTTGGTGAGGATGTGGAGAACATCATCCTGCGCCTGCTGCAAAATTCCGACTGGGATGTGCAGCGGTGCCAGCAGGGCATCATCTACATCGATGAGATCGATAAGATAGGCCGGAAGGACGAGAATCCGTCCATCACCCGCGACGTCTCGGGCGAAGGAGTGCAGCAGGCGCTTCTGAAGATTTTGGAAGGCACGGTGGCTAACGTTCCGCCGCAAGGTGGGCGCAAGCATCCTCACCAGGAATTTACACCCGTTGATACCACCAATATCCTTTTCATTTGCGGGGGGGCTTTTATTGGTCTCGAAAACGTGATCGGACGCAGAGTGGGCCGGAAGTTCATGGGCTTCGTACTCCCTGAAGATCCGATGGCCGACGGGGTGCGAAGGCATCCGTCCGGGCGCCGGGATGTTTGCCTGCTGGAGCAGGTGCAGCCGGTCGACCTGATCAAATTCGGCTTTATTCCCGAGTTTATCGGGCGCATGCCGGTGTGTGGCATTCTGGAAGAGCTGAACCGGGACGCGCTGGTGCAGATCCTGACGAAACCCAAGAACGCCATTATCCGTCAGTACCAGAAACTGTTCGAGTTCGAAAATGTTAGACTGAAGTTCAGTGACGACGCTCTCGATGCCATAGCCGCGCTGGCTATGGAACGGAAAGTGGGAGCCAGGGGCCTTCGGATGATTCTTGAAGATCTGATGTTGGATCTGATGTACTATCTTCCGTCATACAAGAAGGTCCGCGAGTTTCTGGTCACCAAAGAGATGGTGATGACGCAGAAAATAAGCCTGGCGTTGCTAGAGAAAGCCGGCTGATCGTCTTCCGGATAACATCACGTGGACAGCACTCGGACCGGTTGCAGGATTCGCCGGGAGCCGGTCCCCGATAGTACCGAGTAAGCTGATAGTCATCAACTAACCGTAATTTTCAATGCTCACCTCCAAAGAGAAATCCGATACAAAACGATTGCCCATGATGCCCATACGGGACGTCGTAATTTTTCCGTATATGATGACGCCTTTCGTTGTGGGCCGGGAGTCGAGCGTTCGTGCTCTCGAAGAGGCGCTGGCCGGCGAGAAAAAGATTTTTCTAGCCACGCAGCATGATGCTTCGGTGGACGAACCCCGCCCCGACGAGATTTTCAGCGTAGGTACGATTGCCAACATTGTTCAAAGCCTGCGTTTACCGGATGGCAACATCAAGGTACTGGTGGAGGGTGTTGAGCGGGCGAAAGTGGTTTCGGTGAGCGACGACGAAGGGTTTTTGCGCGCCGTAGTCCGTACGTCTCACTTCAAGGTGGAGGCGGGTACACAACTGGACGCGCTGATCGGCAGAGTCACCACGCTGTTCGAGCAGTACGTCAAGCTGAGCCAGAACCTCAATTACGAAAGCATGGTGGCGGCGGTGCGGGTGGATGAGCCCGGCAAACTCGCCGACACCGTAGGCGCGAACCTTCAGCTTACGATCGAGGAAAAACAGGAACTGCTCGAGATTTTCGATCCGGTGGACCGGCTCACACGGGTGGCCGAAATGCTGGACATCGAGATTGAGAAGCTCAATGTCGATCGCACCATCCAGGGGCGCGTGAAGCGCCAGATGGAGAAGGCGCAAAAAGAGTACTACCTGAACGAGAAGATCAAGGCGATCCAGAAAGAACTGGGACGCGGCGAGAAAAGCGAACTCGACGAACTCAAGAAGAAGATCGAAGCCGCCGGCATGACCAAGGACGCCTACGATAAGGCGATCACGGAGTTGAAGCGGCTGGAAGGCATGCCCCCCATGTCGGCCGAATCCACGGTGTCCAGAAACTATCTCGACTGGCTGCTGGCCATGCCGTGGAAGAAGCGCACCAAGGAAATCCGCGACCTGCAGTACGCCCAGGATGTGCTCGAATCCGATCACTATGGTCTCGAAAAGATCAAAGAGCGTATCCTGGAGTTTCTCGCTGTGCGGCGGCTGGTGAAGAACCCGCGCGGTTCCATCCTCTGCTTTGTGGGAGCTCCGGGCGTCGGGAAGACCTCGTTGGGCATGTCGATTGCGAAAGCCACCGGCCGGAAATTCGTGCGGTTGTCGCTCGGTGGCGTGCGCGACGAGGCGGAGATTCGCGGGCACCGGCGAACCTATATCGGAGCGCTGCCGGGCCAGATTCTTCAGATGATGAAGAAGGCCGGCACCCGGAACCCCGTGTTCATGCTCGACGAGATTGATAAGATGTCGATGGACTTCCGGGGCGACCCGTCCGCGGCTCTTCTCGAGGTGCTCGATCCGGAGCAGAACTTCATGTTCATGGATCACTACCTGGACGTGGAATACGATCTGAGCCAGGTGTTCTTCATTGCGACGGCCAATGTGCTGCACACGATTCCGCCCGCGTTGCAGGACCGGATGGAGGTGATCCGTCTTTCCGGGTACACGGAACTCGAAAAGATGGAAATTGCCAAACGCTTCCTGGTGAAGAAACAGATGGAGCAGAGCGGGCTGACCGCGAAGAACCTCCAGTTTACGGACGAAGGGTTGATGGCGATCATCCAATCCTACACGCGAGAAGCCGGAGTGCGGAACCTGGAGCGGGAAGTGGGCAACGTCTGCCGTAAGGTGGCGCGAAGTGTCGTCAACGCACAAAGCGGAGCGGATCCGCATACGCCCGAAGCAAGGGTGGTGGACGGGAAGTCCGTCGCCGAAT
This sequence comes from uncultured Acidobacteriota bacterium, assembly GCA_900696665.1. Taxonomy (GTDB): domain Bacteria; phylum Acidobacteriota; class Terriglobia; order Bryobacterales; family Bryobacteraceae; genus CAADGY01. Next base: position 10,701 of record CAADGY010000194.1, on the reverse strand, counting down.
TGCTGGGTCCGCAGAAATTCCGTGACATGCAGAGTGACAAAAAGAATGAGATCGGCGCTTGCACCGGCCTGGCATGGACCGAAGTCGGCGGCCAGATTCTAACAACGGAAGCGACGATCATGGAGGGCAGGGGTAAGCTGACTACCACGGGTAAGTTGGGCGATGTGATGCAGGAGTCCGCGCAGGCGGCCATGAGCTATGTCCGCTCGCGCGCGCAGCAGCTCGGGCTGCCCCGGGATTTTTACCGCCACCTCGATATTCACGTGCACGTTCCGGAAGGCGCTATTCCGAAGGATGGGCCGTCGGCGGGCATTACCATTGCCACCAGTATCTGCAGCGCTCTGACGAGCATCCCCGTGCGCTGCGATGTGGCGATGACGGGGGAGATCACGCTGCGTGGCCGGGTATTACCCATCGGCGGGCTTAAGGAAAAACTGCTCGCTGCGCACCGGCAGGGCATCCTGGAGGCGGTGCTGCCACGGGACAACGAGCGGGACCTGCCGGATATTCCCGAGAATATTCGTAACGAAATGAAACTGCACTTCGTGGAGTCGATGGACGATGTGTTGAAGATCGCCCTGGAGCGGCCCATCGAAGCGCTGCCGGTTCCCGCGCAACCGGCCGCGCTCGAAGCCACGAAGCGAGCCGGCGAAGAAAAGATTACGCATTAAGTTCCGGTCCGGCCAGCGTTATGCAGGCTGAGTTCATGTGCAGCGCGGCGCGGCCGGAGGACTTCCCGCCCGAGAGGCTGCCCGAAATCGCATTTCTCGGGAGAAGCAATGTAGGCAAGTCCAGCGTGCTGAACCGCCTGGTGGGTGCGGAGAGGCTAGCGTTTACCAGTTCAACGCCGGGTCGTACACAGACGCTGAATTTTTACAGAATTGAGAACCGGCTGTGCTTCGTCGATCTTCCCGGTTACGGATTCGCACGGACTCCCAAGACCGTATCCCGGGGTTGGAAACACCTCGTCGAGGCTTATCTCGGCAGCCGGAAAGTCCTGGAGCTTTCGGTGCTCCTGCTGGATGTCCGGCGGGGCTGGATGAAAAAGGATCTGGAACTCAGGCAGTGGCTTGAGTTCCACAACCGGCGATACCTTGTGGTCGCCACGAAGATAGACAAACTAAACCATTCCGAACTACGGCGCGGCTTGTCCGCCATCCGCAACGTGCTTGCGGGTAGCGAACTGGTGGCGTTCTCGGCCTTAACCGGCCAGGGAGTGAGGGAACTTTGGCAAGCGATTTGGAGAAACAGGAATCAACGGTAGCCGCTAATCCTCCGGAAACGGAGAAAGCGCCCGAGCAGAAGCTCGCCGAGCAGACGGCGCCTGCGCCGCAGGGTCAGGGGCAGGGCCAGAATCAGGCCCAGCAGCCGGGTCCGCAGAAACGAGGACGCGGCCACGGTAAAGGCGACGGGGGCGGCGCGAAGAACGGAGGCGCCGCAACCCTCGACCTTGTCGAATTGAAAGACATGAGCATTCAGAAGCTCAATCAGATCGCCAAGGACTTGAGTGTTCCGGGAACCGCCGGCCTTCGCAAGCAGGAGTTGATTTTCAAGATACTGCAAACGCAGGCCGAGAAAAGCGGGCTCATCTTCTCCGAAGGAGTGCTCGAATGTCTTCCAGACGGATTCGGTTTTCTGCGCGCACCGGAGTATAACTATCTCCCCGGCCCCGATGACGTGTATGTTTCGCCGTCCCAGATCCGGCGCTTCGATCTGCGCACGGGCGACACCATCTCCGGACAGATCCGGCCGCCTAAGGAAGGCGAACGCTACTTCGCGCTGATCAAGGTCGACGCCATCAACTTCGAGCCGCCGGAGGAGGCGCGCAACAAGATCTTCTTCGACAACCTCACGCCCCTGTACCCGCAGGAGCGGCTCAAGCTGGAAACGACGAAGGAGAACTACTCGGGGCGGGTAATGGATCTGCTGACCCCGATCGGAAAAGGGCAGCGCGGCCTGATCGTGGCGCCGCCCCGCACCGGCAAGACGATGCTGCTGCAAAGCCTGGCGAATTCCATCACCACCAGCCATCCCGAGGTTGCGCTGATCGTGCTGCTGATCGACGAGCGGCCGGAAGAGGTGACCGACATGCAACGCTCGGTGCGTGGCGAAGTCATCAGCTCCACGTTTGATGAGCCCGCCTCGCGGCACGTGCAGGTGGCCGAAATGGTGATCGAGAAGGCGAAACGGTTGGTCGAGCACAAGCGCGACGTGGTCATCCTGCTCGACTCCATTACGCGTCTCGCACGAGCCTACAACACTGTGGTGCCGCCCTCCGGCAAGGTGCTCTCCGGCGGTGTGGACTCCAACGCCTTGCAGCGGCCGAAACGCTTCTTTGGCGCGGCCCGCAACATTGAAGAAGGCGGTTCGCTGACGATCGTAGCCACGGCGCTGGTCGATACGGGCAGCCGCATGGACGATGTCATTTTCGAAGAGTTCAAAGGCACCGGCAACATGGAGATCCACCTCGACCGCAAACTGGTGGATAAACGCGTATTTCCAGCCATCGACATCAACAAGAGCGGAACACGAAAAGAAGAGCTGCTGCTGCCGCGCGACGAGCTCAATCGCGTGTGGATTCTTCGCAAGGTGCTGAATCCCCTGTCGCCGGTCGAATCGATGGAACTGCTGCTCGATAAGCTTTCAAAGACCCGCAGTAACGCCGAGTTTCTGGCTGCGATGAGCGGATAGGCGCACGGGATACCAATCGATGCAGACGGCGGAACCCGGGCGCCGGAACGCGTTTGCGGACGGCTGCTCTGCCGCTAAACTGATCTGTTATGCGGGCGATCTCCCCCTCGACCCTTGGTTTCCTGCTGGCGGTCTTTTGCACGCCGGTCCGCGGTGTGGCCTTGCCGGCATGTGATTCCACGCCCACGTACTCGCCCTGCGAGATCGAATTTCAGTTGAACGAGCAGGAAGCCGCCGCTCACCCCAACCCTTATCTGACGGTGGAGCTTCAGGTGGAGTTCCGATCGCCGAAGTTCCGGACGTTCCGCATGCCCGCGTTCTGGGATGGGGAGCGGCGGATGGTCGTGCGCTTCACGCCCATCGATGCCGGAGCGTGGGATTATCGTGTTTCAAGCAACATCGTGCGGTTCGAAGGCGTTATGGGGAAGTTTGCCGCCGCGGATTCCGGCTCGCCTGGATTCATCCGCCCTGCCAACGTCCACCACTGGGCGACGACGGAAACCAATCAGCCTCACTTGTGGATGGGAGATACGAATTACCGGTTTGCGACGATGGACCGCAAGCTCTTCGAGTATTTCGTGTCGAAGCGCGCCGCACAGAAGTTCAATCATCTGCGCGGGCTGGTGCTGGGTGATCCCGCGCGCGCCTACCCTTCGCCGGACAAACCGGACCCGGCCTACTTCCGCGAAGTGGATGAGCGCGTCCTGCTGATGAATAGGAGCGGAATCGTCTTCGACCTGATCCTCGGCGGCGATGAGAATGAGCTGGCGAATCTTTTCGCCTCGCGGGAGCAGCGCGAGCGATACCTCCGCTACCTGGTGGCGCGCTATTCCCCCCTGAATATCACCTGGCAGGGCGTGCAGGAGTTCGAAGAGTATGAGGACGGGCGGGACCTGCTGCGCGAACTCGGCGAACTGCTGAAGAAACTGGATCCCTACGGGCACCCCCGCTCGACGCACGCCGTAGTGACGTCCTCGCCGCTGCTGCCGGATGGCTGGATGACCCATATTGTCTACCAGTCCTCGGATAATCAGCTCGGCGCGATCGAACACCAGATCTTCGGTGTGCCGCAGGTGAATGCGGAGTTTGCCTATGAGGACAGCGGCGCCGGCAAGTCGCACCCGCATCATGTGGATACGAACACGTTCCGCGCCCGTCTGTGGAATTCCACCATGAACGGTCAATACCCCATGTTCGGCAACACAGGAACGTATGGTGGAAAGGCGTTCCCGCTGGATGCGAAGTTTCTGGATTCGCCGGGCGCAATGCAGATGACCGCCTGGTACGACTTCTTCGCCGGTACCCGGCACTGGGAGTTGCAGCCCTATTTCGATGTCGATGGCGGCCGTGCGGTCGCGCTGGACGGCGTAGAGTATATCGTTTATGTGGAGAAGCCCTCGGGCCCGGTGGAGGTTCTGGTGGCCCGGCACAACTACGATGTCCGATGGTTCAATCCGCTCACTGGCGAGTACGTGCCGCGGAAGGATTATAAAGGTGAACGGTTCGTCGGAGAACCGCCGGACACCAGTCACGACTGGGTGTTGCACATTTCGAGGGAAGGCCGGAAGCAAGGAATGCTGCGCTCCTATAAGTTCGAGTCGCGCCGCACGTTGATGCAGGAGATCGAGCGGAATCCCACGCGCGTGCCGTTTGAGATTGTACAACCATCTTCGGACGGGATTTCGTTTTCGAAACCGCAGCCGTACTCGATCAAGCTGACGCGGGAGACACGGGCCACCCGTTCCATGATGTATCTCTGGACGGGTGAGGTTTCCACCGGCCGCCAGGGCACGCGTGTATTGGGCACGGGCGGGGACGGAACGTTGAGAAAGTGGAAAGCCTTTACCGAACAGGTTCCCGGCGTGTTGAACCTCCGTGTACACGGGATGAATGCTAACGGAAAGGTTTATGCGGTGGACCGGGTCTACAGGCTGACGCCGTGAGCGCCCGGATTTTGGCGCTCGATACCACCTCGGAGTTCGGCAGCGTCGCGCTGGCCGAGGGTGGTGAAACGATCGAAGAAACCCTTCTCCACTCGCCCGGCGGATTCGGGCATCTTCTCTTTGACGCGATCGCACGTACACTTCGACGGCACAGTTGGGCAGCGGATTCCATCGACTGCTTTGCGGCCGCCGCCGGTCCCGGGTCCTTTACCGGGGTGCGTATCGGTCTTTCGGCGGTGAAGGGCCTGGGCGAGGCGTTGAGCAAGCCGGCGGCGGCCGTATCAAACCTGCAGGCAATGGCGCTATTCTCCGAGGCGCCGCTGCGCGCCACGCTGCTCGACGCACGCCGGGGCGAGATCTACGGGGCTGTCTACGATGCATCGCTGGCAGCCGTGGTGGAGGAGCGTGTCCTGAAATTTCGCGACTGGCTCACGATTCTTCCGCGGGAAGAGTTCGAATTTGCCGCACACGACCCCGCTCTCTTCCGCCCGGCGCTGGCAGGAACACGCTTTGAACAACACCCCTGGCGGCAAGCACCCCGGGCGCTGGCCGCGGCCGTCGCGCGTATTGCCGGCTGGAAGCTCGAACGGGGCGAAGTCACCGGCACGGCGGCGCTTGATGCCAACTACGTGCGGCGGCCGGACGCCGAACTGTTCTGGAAAGACAAACGCTGAAGCCGGAGGCTTCCGCGCACCTCATTCCCGCACGCGGAGCTTGGAGCCCTGCTGCTCCGCCCAGCGATTGAACTCGGCCACCATTTCCTTCGACCAGCGCCCGTCGATCTCGCCCGGCGTGTACTTGCCGGAGCGAAGCATCTGGTGTCCCCATTTATCGCGCAGTTGTGTCAACTCGGAGGAATCGGCGACCTTTTCCGCCAGGTGCGCCGGAATGAACGTCAGCCCTTCGGGATCGCTTACCACCACGTCGCCGGGCATCACCGTTGCCTCCCCAATGCGGATGGGTACATTTATCCCCATCATCGTGACGCCGGCGATGGCGGATGGATCGATGCCGCGGACATAAGCACGGAAGCCCTGAATTTCTGAGATACCGGAGACATCGCGGATGCCTCCATTCACCACCAGCCCGTTCTTAGATTTGGTGAAGATGGAGGTGGCCAGGTTATCGCCGGCAAAAGTGCCGTCCTTGATTTTTCCGAAAAGGTCCACCACCAGCACGTCGCCGGGAACGAGCGTGTCGATGACCCAGGAATTCTGTCCCCTTCCCACGCGGCCTTCTTTCTTGCCGTACTCGTCGATGACGGCATTCACGTCGGGGCGCGCCGGCAGGAAAACCGCTGTCACGACACGGCCCACCATGCGCTCAGCACCGGGGTTCACCACCTGCCAGCCACCTTCGAACTGGTTGAAGTAGCGCTCGGCCCGCAGCACGCTCCATGCTTCTTCGGCTGTGGTGGTTTTCAGGCGATTAAGGACCTCGTCGGAGACTTTCGGACGGCCGTCGGGAAAGCGCTCCCCCTTCCACTCGCGCGTGAACTCGATGCGCTGCTCTTTTGAGAACATCCCCAACTGGCCGTACAGCAATCCGGCGGCGCTGGCCGCAAGAGCCGCTAGGCCGGCAACTGGAACCATCCGTTTCATTTGTAAGCTCCCCCCTATCTAATGCCGTCTGCTTGCGCGTGAGGCTCGGTTATTAGCTTAAGACAAAAGCTATAGTTCATGCCGGGCTTAGCCGATATAAGGGTGTGCGTGTTGCCAGGTGGATGATCGCGCTGGCGTTCTTGTTGCCCAGGTTGTGGGGGCAGGCGCCGGACCCATACGAAGCGATGAGAACGGCGATGGAGGCGTCCATTGCCAGGCAGCAGGACTCGGTTTCCGGCAGCATGGAACCGGCGGCGGCGAAGCAGCGCGCGTCGATTCAGGCACAGGCGCGCTCCGCGACTCCCGCGCCGGGTGAGAGCGCATCAACGTTTTTCACCGTCTCCTGGCCGCGTCCTCCTGGGTTCGCCACGGAAATGCAGCGAATGCCCGAGTGCCGGCCGGTGTCGCAGGATGAGATCGGCGATGCCATCCAGGAGGCCGCCGAACGCGAAGGGCTTACACCCGATCTTCTGCGCGCCATCATTCACAAGGAATCGTCCTATCTGCCGTGTGCTGTGTCTCCGAAGGGTGCTCTCGGATTGATGCAACTCATGCCGGCCACCGCCTCGGCGATGAAGGTCGAAAATCCCTTCGATCCCAAACAAAACATTGATGGCGGGTCGCGTTTTCTGCGGAAATTGCTGAACCGCTACGGCAACGACCTCACTCTGGCTCTCGGTGCTTACAACGCCGGCCCGGGCAACGTGGATACGTACGGGGGCTTGCCACCATTTCCTGAAACCATCGGCTATGTCGGCGATATTCTGAGCAAGCTCGGTGTGCAATAGCATGCAAGCCTACCGTGCCTGAAATTCTGGCTCTTTCGCATTAAAGAAATGCGCATTTTTTGCCGATAGGAAACACTGACGGCAGTTTTTGTCAGTTCATCCGTGCAGTATGCAAACAATAACAACGCACGAACCTAGCGCTATTAACGGGCATCTTTCAACACAGCCTACGTTTCTGTGTGAAGAATTTTCGTACGACCCGCCGGCGGATTCGTGTATTCTGATTGTCGATAGTCAGGAAATCAACCGGCGCGTTCTGCGCGGTATTCTCAAGTCCTCGCGCTACCGGATTCTGGAGGCGACGTCGGCAGAGGATGCCTTCACGGTGCTCGACCGCGAAAAAGTCGATCTCATCATCGTCGATTTCGTGCTCCCTCAGATGAGCGGGCCCGACCTCTGCCGCCGGCTCAAAAGCAATCGCAAGACGCAGTTTATTCCCATTGTCATTCTGACCAGCGTGCAGGGTGCTGAAAACGAAATCAACGGGATGGCGTCTGGCGCCGACGAATTCCTGACGCAACCGCTCCACGGCGATGTCGTCCGCGCGCGGATCAGGGCGATGTTGCGAAATAAGGCGGCCGTCGATTCGCTCGAAGAAGCCGAAAACATTCTATTTGCGCTTGCCCAGGCTATCGAGCACCGTGACCCTTGCACCGCCGGACATTGCCAGCGGCTGGCCGCATATAGCGCCGCTACCGGCATAGCGATGGGACTCCCCCGCACCTCCATCATTGCGTTGCATCGGGGCGGGTATCTCCATGACATTGGAAAAATCGTGATACCCGATTCCATTCTCTACAAGCAAGGCCCCCTGACGGTCGAGGAATGGGAGATCATGCGCACGCACACGATTCGCGGCGAGCAGATCTGTCAGGCGATGAAGACGCTGGCGCCCGTGTTGCCGATCATCCGGCATCACCACGAAAGGTACGACGGTTCGGGATATCCGGACGGCTTGCGGGGCACGGAAATACCGCTGCTGGCTCGAATTCTCCAGGTGAGCGACATCTACGATGCACTCACAACCGCACGGCCCTACAAGCCCGCCTTCTCTTCGGCACGCGCCATGTCGATCCTCGAAGAAGAGTGCCAGGCCGGCTGGCGCGATCCGGACATCGTGCAGGTGTTCTCCGAAGTTCTGAAGAATGCCCCAATAGGACCGGAGCCGGTGGCCTGGGATGAAGGCTGGATCGTACAGCAATCCCTGCACAACCTGCATCGGGAACTTTCCCGGTAAGCACGAAACTGCTCCACATATGCCCGGCGGAGCGGCGCGTGCGACTTTCGCACTACACTGGACACAGGACTTCCTCCATGAACAGAAGGCAACTACTTATGGCTGCCGGTGCACCGGCAGCCTTTGCCGCCATGCCTCAGAAGGGAAGGGGTGGGCCTAGGCTGCAAAAGAAGCTGACGGGATTCGCCATCCGTCCGGATTACCTGACAGAGGCGGAGCACATCCCCGGGTTTTGGGTCAGTACCTTTGACGGCGTCCAGCGCTTCCTCACGAGCAACGTGCGCAAGGGTACGGTTCGTACGATCGGCACTACCGCCGGAGGACGCCCCATACGCGCGGTGTTTTACGGAAAGCCTCGTTCAGGAGCAGGGACCTCCACCTTTTCCGGCGCGCTCGGCTACGGGGACGTTCGCGCCTGGGTGGGGCCCGATTACGAGAAGAAGGTGTATTGGGGTATGGCGGCGATTCATGGCGGAGAATTTGAAGGCATCGTCGGAATGGTGAACCTGCTGGCGGTGCTCGAAACCGGAGCCGATCTTCGTGGGAAGCGGTGGCCGGAATTGTCAGCCGCGGCAGCCGCCCTGGACCGGATTGTTCTCCTGCCGATTGTGAACGGGGATGGCCGCTCGCGCGTTCCGCTGCGCATGGGCTCACATCGAGGCAGCGACTACACGGTGGCTGAATACTTCAATACCGGGGGGCGCCCCGACGGCTCTCTCATCGGATGGCCGCAGTGTAAGGAGTACATCCCACTCGATTTCTCGAAAACGCAGTTTCCGGGCGGCTATCCCAACGACGCCGGTGTGAACATTCAGCATGACGATTTCTTCGGGAATCCACAGCCGGAGACACGCGCTCTGTTCACCCTCGCGGCCTCCGAACGCCCGGATCTGACCATGAACATGCATACCGGCGCGACCTTCGTCCATCCTTTGCGTTCCTTTATCGAGCCTGCTCTTCAGCCATCCTTCGAGGGTGTATACCGCAGCATCATGACCGCGCTGACCAAGGCCGGCCTTCAAGCCACCGATGATCCCGCCAAAGAAGCTAACCCCAGCCGCGAGGGTCTTTCGTCGTTCAATCTAGATTCGGCGATCAATATGCATTGCGGCGCTCTTGCAGTGCTCGTGGAGTCCCCTTCGCACACCTTCTCAACCGCGAAGAGGCAGGGACAACCCTTTCTCCACACGCCGGAACATCTTGTGGATGCACAGTTGATTTGCCACCAACAGGCGATGCAGTTTCTGGTTGAAACCGGCGGCCGCTGGCGCTGGACGCCGAATCCCCGATCCAAGTGGCGCACACCTTCCGCCGGCTAAGTGTGGTGATTTTTGCTGCGCCGCCGCAGCGCGATCAGCCCGATTACGATTCCGGTGGTGGCTAATAAAACCACACCCGCCGGTTCAGGCGTAGCGGTAATCGTAAATCTTGAGTTCCACTGTGGCGCCCGCTTGCCGGTGTTGAAATTGACAGCGGTCATCTTGCCCTGGTAGGTTCCCGGAAACAACTTCAACGCCCGGGCAGGATTGCGTGTTTTAAACCACGGCTGCCTGGGAATCGCGGCATCGCTGAGCACCAGGGTTGGCAATACCGTGCCATTCGATGTAACCGGATTGTTGAAGAGGAATCGATCGAAAAAATATTCCCCGCCGCTGAAAGAACCGGCGGTTATTTGCGTGATGGAGCCGGGAAAAAGCCCGAGTTTCGGTCCGGGTGGAGGCCCGAAGATATGCAGCAGCAGTGGAGGAGTAAACCGGAATTGGATATGAGAGATTTCACCGCTGGTTCTAAAGGCGAAATCGTAAATGAAATCGATGGGATCCGCGCTGGCTAAACTACAAAATACGATCGCCGCTCCCAGACAACGAGCAATCATTTTCACGATTTCACCTCTGCGCAAAGTCTATACCTCCCCGGAATTTTTGCCAATAGGACTGGTACCAGGCGGACCAGTCTGGTCCGATTGTGATAAGATCCGCCGATGACGCGCCGCCACCTGTTGCTGACTGGAGCCGCGGGCCTCGTTCCCGCCACTCCTGCCGCTGCTCCCGTTGTTAATGCCGCCGAACACGCCTGGGTGATCAACGATCCGCGATTCCCCATGCGGCCGGAACTGGCAACCTGCCCCAAGAACCTTGCCCGGCATGATTATTCGGCGGAATTTTTGCTCGATCAGATACGGCTTTACCGCCACGACCATGTCGTTATCTCGCATGTCTGCTACTACGGGCGGGACAACTCCTACACCGTGCATTGTGTGAAGACGTATCCCGGCAAATTCTCCGGCTACGGACTGCTGGTCGGCTACCGGCTGTACTCGCCCGGCGATAAAGAGAACCCGTCGCGGCTGCGGCGGCTCATCAAAGACGATGGTCTTATCGGTTTGCGCCTGAGCCCCATTTACGACCCCGATGTCGTCTGGTTGAACGACCCGGTGTGTT
>CAADGY010000193.1 GCA_900696665.1 uncultured Acidobacteriota bacterium | reverse complement strand
GGGCCGGATCTCTGAGCTGTCCATGGAATTCGGCTTCCTCTCCGGGGTCGAGGATCGCCGGTTCAATTTCGGCGCGCTGGGTTGTGACCACCTTGTTCTCCGGAGCCAGAAAATCCAGCAGAACCACAACATTCTCGAGGGTTTTCAAACCACTGTTCCGGATGCGAAAATCCACAAGGATCCTCCCCTCCGTCCTTCGGGCGATCAACTCGATAACTTCGAGATCCGGCGGATTCTCCGGCTTGCGCTTGCCATCGGCCGCATACAACAATGTGGCAAGCATCAGGCAGCTTATTAGGAGACGCCCCATGATGAAAATAGTTTAGCTGAAGTGGCGCGTCTTGGCATGTGAGGAGGAAATTTTTATGTTCAGCAGGCGTGAGTGGCTGCTCAGTTCGGCGGCATTTTCCGGAGCGGCGGGCTATCAGGCGGGCGGCCGTGACATCGTCATCGCCAGCTCCAACGGCCTCAGCGCCTGTCAGCGAGCGATGGATATCCTGCGATCTGGGGGCGATACGTTGGAAGCCGTCGTTGAAGGGGTGACATTGGTCGAGCTCGATCCCGGCGACATGTCTGTCGGTTACGGCGGACTGCCCAACGAAGAGGGCGTTGTAGAACTGGATGCCTGCGTGATGCACGGACCCACGCGGCGCGCGGGCTCGGTAGCCTCACTACGAAACATCAAGACACCAGCCCGCGTTGCAAAACTGGTGATGGAACAGACCGACCACATCATGCTTGCGGGAGAAGGTGCGTTGCGGTTCGCGAAGGCCTACGGTTTCCAGGAAGAGAACCTGCTGACGGAGAGAGCCCGGCTTGCATGGCTGGTCTGGAAGAAATCGCTGCGCGACAACAGAGGCCATAACAATTGGGGGCCGGGACTGGATGCGCCGGACGGTAAGACATCCGCCTCGCTGCGGGACGCTTTCCCGGAGGTCGATGAGGCAACGTGGGCCTGGGCCAGCGAAGTGGCACGGCGTCCCCCTACCGGAACGATTAATTGCCTTGCCCTGAATTCGAAGGGCGAGATATCGGGTGTAACGACCACCAGCGGACTGGCGTGGAAAATTCCGGGACGGGTCGGTGATTCTCCGATTATCGGCGCCGGGCTCTACGTTGATCAGGATGTAGGAGCGGCCGGCTCCACGGGCCGGGGCGAAGAGAATATCCGGGTTGCCGGTGCGCACACCATTGTCGAGAACATGCGCCACGGAATGGAGCCGCGCGAAGCTTGCATCGACGCGCTGAAGCGTGTGGCGCGCAACTACAACGGAAACCGCGAGAAACTTGCGAAGTTTGACTTAAGCTTTTACGCACTACGGAAAGACGGTCAGTACGGCGGCGCGTCGTTGTGGAGCGGGCGGAAGTTTGCCGTGAACACCGGTACAGGCAGCCGGCATGAGGATGCGGCTCATCTGTTGGAGCGAAAAAACTGATCAGCGGCCCAGGTCCCGGATCGAAATCCCCACTAACGCAAGCGTCAGTCCGATCATCACCGCCACGGCCGCCCAGGCGACCGCGTTATACAGTTTGGAGTTGGTCCATTCCCGCATCAGCCCGCGGCGGTTTACGAGAAGGATCATAAAAATCAGGACGAAGGGCAGCAGAACGCCATTGATAACCTGCGAAAGCAGGATCATACCGATGAGAGGGAATCCCGGGATTAGAATCACGCCGGCGCCAATGACGATCAACAGTGTGTAGAACCAGTAGAAAACCGGAGCCTCGCGGAAACGCTTGTTGACGCCGGACTCAAATCCCAGGCCCTCGCATACGGTATAGGCGGTAGAAAGCGGCAGAATCGAGGCCGCGAAAAGAGAAGCATTCAACAGTCCTGCACAGAAGAGCAGGTAGGCATACTGCCCGAAGGGGCGAAGAGCCAGGGCCGCGTCTGCGGCCGTCTCGATATCTCTGGGGCCGTTGGCCCAGATGGCCCCGGCGCAGGCCACGATGATGAAGAACGCAATCACCGTCATCACGATGCAGCCGACGATAACCTCGATCCTTGATTCGGCGTACTCCTTCGCTGTGATCCCTTTCTCCACTACAGCCGCTTGCAGATAAAACTGCATCCACGGCGCGACGGAGGTGCCCACCATGGCGATCAGCATCTGTATGTAGCCGGTCTCGAATGCGATTTCCGGCCGCACACTGGAAATCATCGCTTCTTCCCAATCGGGCTTCACCAGTACTCCGGAAACGATGTAGCAGACGTAGAGGGCGGTGGCGAAGAGGAAGATTTTCTCCACGCTTTGATAATTGCCTTTCACCACCAGCAGCCACACCGCCATCGCACCCAGCGGCACGGAGACGTACTTGGGTACTTGAAAAAGTTCGAGGGAACTGGCCACACCGGCGAAATTCGCCATGACATTCGTCACGTTTGCCAGGACAAGCGCCAACATGATCAGGAAGGTGGTCCTGAGGCCGAACTCTTCGCGGATGAGGTCGGACAAGCCTTTGCCGGTCACCGCGCCCATGCGGGAGCACATCTCCTGCGTTACGATCAACAGGACCGTGATCGGTATCAGGGTCCACAACGGAAGATATCCGTATTTGGCGCCAGCCTGCGAATAGGTGTAGATGCCGCCGGCGTCGTTGTCGACCACCGCGGTGATAAAGCCGGGACCAATAACCGAGAAAAAGACCGCGATGTGATAACGAAACCGTCTCAGCATCGGCCCGGCTCGCTCACCTGCTCCTCAAGACTGTGATGATGTCATCGGCGGTGATCACGCCGGCCATCTTACCCTCTTCGTCAACCACTGGCAGCGTCAACAGATTGTATTTGTCGAACAGTTCCGTCACGCGGTCGCTCTTCTCGTTCACCGGAACGTGGATAAGGGTTTCGACAGCCAGGCTTTGAAGTGTAGTCGAGCCGGGAACGACGAACAGCTTTGCCAAAGGGACGGCGCCGGTCAGCCTGCCGCCGGCGTCGACCAAAAAGATGGTGTTCAGAACTTCCAGCAGTTCCTCCTGTTTCTTCATTGCTTCAATGGCGCCGTCCACCGTTGCACCCGGTTCCATCGAAACATACTCGGTATTCATCAGTCCGCCCGCCGTATTTTCGCCGAATTCGAGAAGTTCCTGCACCTCGCTCTTCGGCTCCATCTCCATCTCTTCAAGGATCTCGTCCGAAGTTTCCTCTTCGAGTTCGGCGAGCACGTCCGCGGCCTGATCGGGAGACATCTCTTCTACAATATCGGCGGCCTTCTCCGCCTCCAGCGACTCGAGAATACTCACTTGGATTTCGGGGTCCACTTCGGAAAGTGCTTCGGCGGCCACTTCGCTGTCGATCGTACTGAAAATCGCTTCGCGGTCCTCCGGACTCAATTCCTCGACAATATCGGCCAAGTCAGCCGGATGCATTTTCTCGAGCATCTGGTTTGAGATGTTCAGCCGCAGGCGCCGCTGCGGGTCGGACTCGACGATGTTGCAGAATTCCCAACGAATGGAGTTGGGAGCAATGGAGGACTGAAATCTTCGAATCAGTTTCCGTGGCGCCACCCCTTGCAGCAGCCGGCGGAGAATGCTGCGAATACCGATGTCCACTTCGACGATGCGCAATTCGTCATGGCCATCCACACGGCGGATGTCGAAGGTAATGTCGGTAACCCGGACCACTTTGCGCCCGTGCACATCGATAATCTGCTGGTCCAGCAAGTCGCGGTTCATCCGCAGCATGTATTCGTCGGAGTGGTACGGAGTAAGCTGCTCGTCGCGCAGGTGGATGCCATCGATGGAGATGGAGTGAACCTGGTCGTGACGGATCGTCAGCCACGCCCAGCCGCCACCGATCAGATAGCGGTCGACCCGCACCGGGTGGATCAAGGGAACGAGAGCCGCGTCGCGAATGCGGCCGATTCTCCGGCCCTTAAGGTCAAATACGGGCAATCCGATCAGTTCCGTAAGGTACAGGATGTGATCCGCCGTTGCCATCGTCGCGCTCCAATAGGAAACCGAGAGCGCGCCAACCTTAAGCTCCGGCCAAGCGGCCATTCCGGTGCGCTCTACATTGCTGATTCGCTCATTCTCACTATGCCCCAAGGCCCGGAGGAGCCGCAACAAAATTCAAGTTCGTCACTCGTTTCAGCCCTATGTAATCCTGGTTCCGCGCATTGCGCCGCGGGAGTCCGGTAGAATGGGCTTATCGATGCCCTCTCCGCTGGTACGCGGGCTATTTGCCATTATCATTATCGCGTTGGTGGTGCTGGTCCACCTGAAGCTGCTTCGATGGGTAACCGAATCGCATACACGCCGCCGTTCCGTCACATGGCTTCTCCGGGGCCTGGCCGTGCTTTCTGCGTCTTGGATTCTAGCAAGCGTGTTCGTTCGCAGGGCGCCCGGGCTCGACTACGTTCCGGTGTGGCTCGCCTGGATATTCGGGTTAGGAATTACCTGGGGTTTTTGCAGCCTGCTGGTTCTGGGTCTTAGCGTGATCTGGCGGCGATTGCCTGCATTCAACCCGCGGCGCAGAGGTTTTCTCTTGGCCTCCCGCACTGCCCTGATTGCCGCACCCGCGGCGGTTGCCGGGTTTGGCGTTTTCATCGGGCGCAAGGACATTGGCCTTCGCGAGATCAATCTGCGGATGGCGGCCCTACCGAAGGACCTGGATGGCTTCCGGCTCGTTCAACTGAGCGATATTCACCTGGGCCCATTTTTTTCCCGCGACGATCTGGCCCGCGCCGTGGACATGGCGAACGAGACACGCGCTCATTTAGCGGTTGTAACGGGCGATTTGATCACCAGGAGGGGAGACCCGCTCGACACCTGCCTCAAGGAATTGTCGCGCCTGAAAGCGGATTTCGGCATCTGGGGCTGTATGGGAAACCACGAGACCTATGCCAATACCGAGGACTACACCGAACGGGAAGGCGCGCGCCGGGGTATCGGGTTCCTCCGGCAGAGAGCGCACTGGTTTTCGAAAGGATCCGCGCGGCTGAATCTTGCCGGTGTCGATTATCAGTCCGTTCGTAGACCGTATCTTGAAAATGCCGAATCGTTAGTGGCTCCCGATTCTTTCAACATCCTGTTGTCTCACAATCCGGACGTTCTTCCCATGGCCGCGCGCAAGGGGTTTGACCTCACCATCGCCGGACACACCCACGGCGGCCAGATTAACGTGGAAATATTGGCGCAAAATATCAGTCTCGCGCGCTTTATCACGCCGTACGTTTACGGAACGTACCGGGCAGGGGAATCGGCTCTGTACGTAACCCGGGGGCTGGGTACGGTGGGTGTTCCTGCACGCCTCGGCGCCCCACCGGAGGTGGCTCTCATACGCCTGTGCGCTACCTGATTGTCAGTGACATCCATTCGAACCTGGAAGCGCTCCAGGCCGTTCTGAGAGAGGCTGAGTCTCAGTATGAACGTGTAATTTGTTGTGGAGACCTCGTCGGCTACGGCGCCGATCCCAACGCGGTTCTCGACTGGGCGCGCGTCAGCCTGTCAGCCGTGGTTCGGGGCAATCACGATAAAGCGGCCGTGGGGGGGAATGAACTGGAATGGTTCAACCCCATCGCGCGAGCCTCCGCCACCTGGACCCAGCAGACGCTCACGGAGGAGAATCTCGCCTGGCTCGCCGGGCTCCCCAAAGGACCGGCACACGTGGAAGGATTTCAGATCCTGCACGGTTCGCCCCTCGATGAAGACGACTACTTGATCAACACCTACGATGTGACACACATCTCACCCTATCTCGAAGCCCAGGTTTCGTTCTTCGGTCACACACACCTGCAGGGCGGCTTTCTGTGCCACCGCAGGGGTATCAAAAGAATCGACAGGGTCCCCGACGAGGAAGACGAGGTGGTGCTGGAACTCGACCCCGACCTGTATTACCTCATCAATCCCGGATCCGTCGGACAGCCCCGGGACAAAGACCCGCGCGCGGCGTGGCTTCTTTATTCGCCTCAGGAACGGTTGGTGTGCTATCGCCGTACAACCTACGATGTCGAACGGGCGCAGGAAAAGATCAGACGTGCGGGTCTACCGCACGGACTGGCGGAACGGCTGGCGGTAGGGCGGTGAGCCCGCCACCTCCGCCAGGATAGCGGCTACACTAGCCGGAGCGCTTCCGGGCGGCTTCCGCAGCCATCTTCTTGTGGAGCGCCACCATCAGCCTGTTATGAACTTCCGGCGGAATCACTTGCGGTTCGAGCCCTTTGTAAACCTGAAGGGTTTTCTTCGTGGTATCCACGATCACGAAGCAATTAGGGCACTCCGTTACGTGCCTTTCCAGGTTCTCCCGGAGCTCCTTATCGACCGTCTGATCCAGGTATCCGTTCAGCTCGTTAAGGAACTCTTTACAGGTAAGCAAAAACGTCGTCCCCTTTTCGCCTGAATTGGCGCGTCAGTTTCTCACGAAGCTGCAACCGGGCGCGAAGCAGGCGGCTCTTGACCGCCGGAACCGAGATGTTCATCGCTTCGGCTGTTTCTTCCGTGGATAACTCCTCAACGTCGCGCAATAAGAAAACAGTCCTGAACGCCGGCTTCAAGCTGTCTACTGCGTGTTCCAGAATCCGGCGCAATTCCTCCTGCGAATACTGGTGCTCGGGATTTTCCTCCCAAACCGCAATCTCGCGAACGACTGTCTCCTCTCCTGTATCGATGTTTTCGTCCATTGAAACGGTTCGATCACTTTTGCGCTTTCTCAACTTCATCAGGGATTCGTTCACGGCAATCCGCACGATCCAGGTGTAGAACTTGGATTGACCTTGAAAATCAGCGAGATGGCTGTAAGCCTTCAAAAAGGCTTCCTGGAGTACATCTTCGGCATCCTCGTCGTTCTGAGTGATATGCTTGGCGAGCCTGTAAATCTTTCTTTCGTAACGGTTTACCAGCTCGGTGAAAGCTTCCGTTTCACCATTCTTCGCGCGTTCGACCAGATCCGCCTCATCGAACACTTCTGTTTGGCTGGGGGGTGGCATTTTTACTATTAGGTGTGTACTGAATACTACTATAGCAACGCGAGCGTTTGGCCTCTCAAAGCGCTTCCGCAGAGATGAAGTTTTTTTCTTAATAGCGGTATCGAAACCGCTTCGAGATACGCCAGTATATAGAGAGGACTCCTCTGTTTGAATGAAGCATCCCGGTAAAATCTTAGCTATTTGCGCGTTCTTTGCCCTAATCAGCCTGGGTGCGTACCGCATCTGGCAGGCATACGAGAGACGAGGCACCCCGGCGACGGCCAAAGCCGCCGGCAGGTCCAGAGTGGTCAGCGTGGAGGTGGACAAGGCAAGATCTGGCACCGTCCGGCAGGAAGTTCTGCTTACCGGCTCCCTGAAGCCGAAAGAGCAGGTGGATGTCGTCGCCAAGGCCACGGGCCGGCTGGTACGCCTGCTGGTTCATGTGGGGGACCGCGTTGAAGCCGGCGATCTTATCGCGGAACTCGAGGATGACGAGGTCGAACAGCAGGTAAACCGGGCCATTGCTGCCCAGGCTGTAGCGGCTGCGTCCGCCGCCCAGCGCGAAGCGGAACTCTCCAACGCGAAATCTGATCTCAACCGTCAGCAAAGCCTGTTCGACGAAGGCCTTGTGTCCAGGCGCGACCTGGAAGCTCAACAGACCGCGATGCAGGTAGTGCAATCGCAGTTGCAACTGGCACGTGCTCAGGAACGCCAGGCTCAGGCCGAGTTGAATGAACTCAAGATCCAGTTGCAGCAGACCCGGATTTACGCGCCCATGGCGGGTTCGGTGGCGAGGCGTTATGTCGACCCTGGGGCGCTTCTTGGTCCTTCTACACCCATCGTTAACCTGGTGAACCTCTCCGTAATGGTTACCGTGGCGAACGTGCCGGAGCGGGACATCGGCAACATAAGGGTCGGGAATACGGCGATCGTCAAAGTAGATGCCTTCGGAGGAGAGGATTTTCAGGGCCGTGTGGTTCGGATCAGCCCCGTGCTCGACGCCGCCACCCGCAGCGCTTCGGTTGAAGTGGAGATTCCAAACCGTGGCGGCCGCCTGAAGGCGGAGATGTTTGCCCGTGTGATGCTGGATCTGGCGACATTTCGTGAATCGGTACTGATTCCGCGGGCCGCTCTGGTCTATCGCGGCCAGCAGCCCGGGGTATACATTCCGAAGGGTAATCAGGCTGAATTTCGCCCTATCGAAACCGGTCTGACGCAGGGCGAACGCGTGGAAGTGCTGGCCAACCTTTTGCCCGGCACCAGCATCGTGACCAGCGGTGCGACCATGCTCGGCGAGGGTGACCAGATTCGAATAACAGGCGGGCGGGCAGCGGAGGAGAAACCGGAATAGCGCGCCATGAGTCTTCCTGAATTTTCCGTCAACCGCCCCGTGACCACGCTCATGGCGTGTCTCATTCTGATTCTGCTGGGAGGCATCGCTTTTGTCCGTCTTCCCGTGGATCTGATGCCGGAACTGGTGTATCCCACGATCAGCGTCCGCGCCGAATACCCCGGCGTGGCCCCGGAGGAAATGGAAACGCTCGTGGCGCGCCCGCTCGAGGAAGCATTCGCCTCGGCTCCCGGCGTGGAGGAGATTACCTCAAACTCCAGCGAAGGGATCACGCAGGTTCGTGTTGGGTTTGAATACGGTGTGGATATCGACGAGGCGGCTAACGAACTTCGCATCCGCCTGGACCGCCGGCGCGGTACGCTGCCGCAGGACATGGAGCCCCCGGTGATGTTCAAGTTCGACGTTTCCCAGCGCCCCATCATGTTCCTGACCGTGGCCGCCAAGGACATGAATCCCAAGACGCTGAGGTACTTCGTTGAGAAACAGATTCAATACAGGCTCGAACGGGTGCCCGGTGTCGCACAGTTCACGGTTCGCGGAGGACTGCGGCGTGAGATCCACGTCGATCTCGACCTGACGAAACTGCGCGCGCTCGACCTCTCCGTCAACCAAATCGTGGACCTGGTACGCCGTGAGAATCTGAACCGGCCGGTGGGACCGGTGGAAGAGGGCAGGTTCGAAGTACTGCTGAGGACGAAAGGGGAATTCGATAATCTCGATGAGATCCGGAACCTGGTGCTTACCACACGAGCCGGGGTTCCCGTTTATCTGAGGGACGTCGCTAACGTCGAGGATTCACACGAGGAGATCCGGCAATTGGTGAGCGTCGATGGCGCCGCGGCAGTCCGGCTTTTCGTCTACAAGCAATCCGGCGCGAATACCGTAACGGTCGCCGATGCGGTCTGGGATGAAGTTGGCCGAATTCATCGTGACTACCCCAGTGTGCGCATTTCCGCCACTGGCGACACCTCGGAATTCATAAAGGCTTCCATCGGCAACCTGAAGAGTTCCGCAATCATGGGCTCGATTCTCGCCGTCGTGATCCTTCTGTTGTTCCTCAGAAGTTTCTCGAGTGTTCTCATTATTGCTATTGCAATTCCGGTCTCGGTGATTGCGACGTTTGCGCTGATGTTCTTCGCGGGTTTCACACTCAACACGGTGTCTTTCGGCGGCTTGGCTCTCGGGGTCGGCATGCTCGTCGACAACGCGATCGTGGTGCTTGAAAACATCTTCCGGCACCGGCAAAAAGGAACTGGAACGAAGGAAGCCGCGGTGAGAGGCAGCGGGCAGGTGGGACTTGCGATTGCCGCGTCCACCTTTACCACGATTGCGGTCTTTGTTCCCGTATTTTTCCTGAGCGGAATGTCGGTCGTGACATTCCAGCAGCTCGCTTATGTTGTATCGTTTTCGCTGCTTTGTTCGTTGTTTGTGGCGTTGACGATCGTGCCAATGCTCTGCTCGAAGTATCTCCGTGTCAACGAAGCCGCCGCCCGGCGTCCGGGGGTGTTTGGTGCGATTTACCGGTGGATGGGAGATGTGCAGGACAGGCTGGCAGAAAGGTACGGAAACTCCATCCAGTGGGCGCTCGATCATCCGAGAAGCGTGTTGGCGACGGCCGTTTTGCTTCTGGTTGGCAGCCTGGTGATCGCGCCGCTGATTGGTGTGGAACTGGTGCCGGAGGCGGACGAGGGTGAGGTTCGCGTCGATGTCGAGTTGGAGCCCGGCACGAGAGTAGAGGTAACCGACGCCCTGATGCGGCGCCTGCAGCGTGTTGTGCGCGAGAACGTTCCCGAACTGAAAACGCTGATGGTGGAGAGCGGCAGCGGCGGCGGTTGGTCCGGCGGCGGTACACACATCGGCGAACTGCGTATCCGTCTCGTCGACATGGACCAGCGGGAACGCAGCGCGAAGGAAATCGCCAACTCGCTTCGTCCAAAGCTGCTGATTCAGCCCGGCGTGATCGTCAGGACGCGCGTCAGCAGCGGATCTTTCATGATGGGGAGCAGGAGCGGAGGCGGAGACCGCCTTTCGGTTGAAATCCGGGGCCACGATATGGCGATGCTGCAAGATCTCTCCTATAAGGTGCGCGACGCGATGTTGTCTGTTCCCGGTGTGCCCGAAGTTCAGATCAGCCGCCGTCCGGGAATGCCCGAGATGCTGCTGAGTATCGACCGTCTGAAAGCATCCACCATGGGGCTGAACGTCTCCGATATCGCTGATGCGATGGAGACCGCGGTGGGAGGACGCCGCACCTCGATGTACCGCCAGGAGGGAGATGAGTTCAACATCCTGGTGCGCTTGCAGGAGAGGGACCGGCTGGCATTGGCTCAGGTAGGTAAGATCCCTTTGGCAACGCCCGTCGGCCCCACCATTCCCGCCGAATCGGTCGTTCAAATGAGGCGGCAGGAAGGCCCGGTTACGATCGAGCGCAAAGACCAGGAGCGCATCGTGACCGTATCGGGCACTCTCGGCGACCGCGACCTGGGTAGCGTCGTGCGGGACCTGAGTGCGAAGCTCCGCGAGATTCCGAAACCCATGGGATACGACTTCACATTCGGCGGCGAGTACGAGGAACAACAGGAGACATTCAAGGAGTTGACGTTCGCGGCTATCCTGGCGCTGATTCTGGTCTACATGGTGATGGCGTCACAGTTTGAGTCTCTGCGCGACCCTTTCATTATCCTGTTCTCCATCCCGCTGGCCGCCGTGGGTGTGATCGCAATTCTCGTAATTACGAACACCACGTTCAATATGCAGGGGTTCCTCGGCGTCATCATTCTGGTTGGCATCGTCGTGAATAATGCCATTATTCTGATCGATTACATGAACCAGTTGCGGCGCCAATCGGGGTACTCGGTGCGCGACGCGGTCGTCACGGGCGGCACGCGCCGGTTGCGGCCCATCCTGATGACGACCACCACCACCGTACTGGGCCTCGTCCCCATGGCTCTCGGTATCGGTGAGGGATCGGAACTTCAGGCTCCGCTCGCCCGTGTGGTCATCGGGGGGTTGACCACCTCCACTCTGATCACGTTGATTGTCATCCCGGTGGTCTACTCGATGTTTGAAGAGCGTTCGGAGAGAGCCAAATCTAAAGTGCTCCAAAGCGTTCAGACGGCGGGCGATCTCACACCCGTAGAGTCGCAGGGGGATTGACGCACAAGCCGCGCCCGGCTCTCCTATTCACGCGTTGGCTGGCTCCGTGGCGGCTCGCCGCTTGTTACCATCAGATTTTTGGAGCATAAATGAGCAAACTATCGATTCGTGACCTCGATCTTAACGGTAAGCGCGTATTCATTCGTGTGGATTTCAATGTGCCGCTCGCGGCCGGTGGCCAGGAGATCACTTCCGACAAACGTATTAAAGCCGCCATCCCTACAATCCGCTATGCGCTCGAACATGGCGCCGGCCTCGTTCTCGCCAGCCACCTGGGCCGTCCGAAAGGCAAGCCAAATCCGGAAATGAGCCTGAAGCCGCTCGCAAAACGTCTTGAAGAGCTGTTGGGGAAACCCGTGTCCATGGCGCCGGATTGTGTGGGGGCGGAGGTGGAAGCGATGCTGCCTTCCCCGGGGCAGATCCTGCTGCTCGAGAATCTCCGCTATCACTCGGAGGAAGAGAAGAACGATCCGGAATTTTCGAAAAAACTCGCCGCCCTCGGCGACATTTACGTAAACGATGCGTTCGGTTCCGCGCACCGGGCGCATGCGTCCACTGTCGGGATGATCCAATACATGCCGAAAGCCGCGGCTGGGCTGCTGATGGAGAAAGAACTGGAATATCTTGGCAAGGCTACCACCAACCCGCCGCGTCCCTGTGTTGCCATTCTCGGCGGGGCGAAGGTATCCGATAAGATCGAGGTCATTCAGAACCTCATGAAGCTCGTGGACCGGCTGCTCATTGGCGGCGCTATGGCATATACGTTTATTCGCGCGAAGGGTCAAGCCACAGGAAAATCGCTGGTCGAAGAGGACAAGCTTGACCTGGCGAGGCAGTTGATGAGCGAGGCGGGGGACAAGCTGATGCTGCCGTGCGATCATGTCGTGGCAGCCGAGTTGAAGGATGGCGCCGAAAATGAAGTAGTTCGGACCATCCCTGACAAGAAAATGGCACTCGACATCGGTCCTGACACGATTCGTGAGTACAAGCAGGTGATCTCGACCGCGAAAACCATTATCTGGAACGGGCCCATGGGTGTGTTCGAGAAGCCTCCCTTTGACAAAGGCACCGTTGCGCTGGCCAAAGCCGTTGCGGAATCGGGGGCGACTTCAGTGGTGGGAGGCGGGGATTCGGAAAAAGCAATCAAGTCCGCAGGCATCGCCGATAAAATCTCCCACATCTCTACGGGAGGAGGAGCTTCGCTCGAGTTCCTTTCCGGTATCGAGTTGCCCGGCGTGGCGGCCCTTACAGAAAAATAGCGGGCGACGGCGCCCCATATTGGTACTATCAAGTACCGAATCTGCAATTATTGCCACGGGCGGCAGTCCTGGAATTTTGCGTAAGTTATTGCTGTTATTGATTGTTTGAATTGGCCGGAGACTTGCTACCTAAACATGCGTGGGTACGCTGTTGAGGAAGGCTCAAGAAAAGATAAGGTTATCCTCGCCGATACCTCCGCAATAACTCAAAGCAAGAAACCTCCAGGACCCTGCCTTTACACCCCACCAACCTGCTTTCTTGAGCCTCAACTCACGAAAAGAAGGCCTTTACAGCGGCGACTCTGATTCCTCAGGAACGATTTCCTCCTCAATCGGTTCCTGGAGATGGTAGTAGTATGTCGCTGCCGCCATCAGAACAGCCAGGGTGATTACGTATCCCAGCCATCGCAAAGACAGCCGGTTCCATGCGCGGTCTTCCAGCGTGCATGCGCGCGCCAGTTTCGTAACGGCGGCGGCAAACGACACGCCGAGCACCAGCTTGACGTGCCAGCCCATGATCTCAAAATGCCCGGGGCCGCCAATCAGGTACCACCCGATGAGCCCGGTGCCGAAACTGACTAGAAAAACAAGTACGTAGGCGATGCGTATTGTGCGTGCTGGTAGAAGCCGGACGGCGGAATCTTCGCGTGCGCCAACCGCAGCGGACTGGGATTGGTCGGCCTCCTGTGGCTGCTCCATGGGCAATGCTATATCAGATTAGCATCCGGCTCACCCTTCCAGGAGATCCAAATCGACCCAGCAGCGTTTATGCCAGGATTCAATGCCTTTCTCGGCAAGCTGCACGCCTTTGGCTCCCGCAAGCAGATCCCAGGGAAACGGTTCGTCGTGGGCCACGTGCTTGAGGAACAGCTCCCATTGAACTTTGAAGGCGTTACTGTAGCCGCCGGTCTGCTCCGGAACTTTCTGCCAGCCATCGAAGAAGCTCAGCGGCTGCGGGATGTCCGGATTCCAGACGGGACGCGGCGTGGCGCCGTAAGGCTGAATCCAAACGTCCCGCAGGCCGGCAACGGCCGTGCCCTTGGTGCCGTCAATCTGAAGCGTGAGGAGGTCATCCCGGCGCACGCGCACCACCCAGGAGGAATTGAAGTGCGCGATGACGCCGCTGGCGAGCTGAAACGTCGCATATACGGAGTCCTCGGCCGTACACTTGTAGGGCTTACCATCTTCGTCCCATCGTGTTGGAATATGAGTAGCGCCGAGGCAGGATACGGATTTCACCTCTCCGAACAGGTTGTCGAGAACATATCGCCAGTGACAGAGCATGTCGATGATGATCCCGCCGCCCTCTTCCCTGCGATAGTTCCAGGACGGCCGCTGCGCCGGCACCGTGTCTCCTTCAAAGACCCAATAGCCGAATTCACCGCGCACTGAAAGGATGTCCCCGAAAAAGCCGAGCCGGTCCAAAGTCTTAACCTTCAGCAGGCCCGGCAGCCACAGCTTGTCCTGCACCACGCCGTTCTTCACGCCTGCGGCTTTGGCCTGCCGGTGCAGATCGAGAGCGACTTCGAGGCTGTCGGACGTCGGTTTTTCGCAGTAGATGTGCTTTCCGGCTTTGATTGCCTTTGATACGTCTGGCGCGCGCCGGTTTGTGGTCTGCGCATCAAAGTAGACCGTGTACTGCGGGTCAGCGAGTGCGTTGTCGAGGTCAGTGGTCCAGGGCAGGCCGCCGCACTCCGCCGAGATGGCTTGGAGCTTTTGGGCGTTGCGGCCCATCAGCAGCGGAGACGGCATGATCACGCCGTCCCTTGTCCTGATGCCGCCCTGCTGCATGATGCCGTAAACAGACCGGCGCAGGTGCTGGTTCAGACCCATGCGTCCGGTGACACCGTTCATAATGATGCCGATTTTGTGCGTAGTCATTTTCGTTTAGCCTTTCGGCCGGTCGGTGCATTGCGGTCTGGCGCCCGCTGGAAGCGGGGGCACGTCGACGCCGGCTTTAGGAAGTGTTCCCTCGAGCTCTTGACGCCAGTGGGCGACGTCGCCGGCCGGGCCATAGCAATAGAGCATCCGGCAAGGTATGCTGCCGATATTTGTGAGCTGATGAAAAGCGCGGGGCGGAATATAGACGGCCTGGCCGGTGGAGAGGATTTGGCGTTCTTCTCCAAGGCACATTTCGGCCGTGCCTTCGATGATGAAATATATCTCTTCCTGTTCCTGATTGTGCCAGGGCACCTGTCCGCCGTCCGGCTCGAGAGTCACATGCCCAATGGAGAAGTTGGTGGCTTGAATAGGGCTTGCGCCTCCGGCCAGGTTCTGAGTGCGGCGGCGCGCCGGATAGGTTCTTCCGGCAATCTGTGAAAGGTCGGCAATGATCACTGAGTTTCGCTCCAAAATTTGTAATAGGGCTTGTTGGTAAGAATGCGCTGCACGTAAAGAGCAAGTTCCATAGCGTGATAGTCGCCCCACATGCACGCCTCCGCCGACGGAATTTTGCGTCCATCCGGAATTCTGTCCCATCCGTTTGGCCGGTGGTAAATAGAATGCAAAATGAGTCCCTGATGGTTCGGGTCGGTGCTGAGGTAGGGTTCGGCGAACAGTGTCCTGCATACGGTGAGCCCAGCCTTCCAGTACCGGTCGTTTTCGAGATACCGCCCGAGCCGTAACAGCCCCTGGGCCGCGATGACAGCGGCGGAACTATCGACCGGCTCATGATCGTTGAACGGGTCGGACGGGCGGCTGCGCCAGTCTTTCAGGTTTGCCAGCCCTGGGGCTCCTGTGTCCCAATAAGGTACGCCATCGGAAGCGGTGGCATCATCTATGTAAAAATCGCAAACTGCCTCCGC
The DNA here is from genome assembly GCA_900696665.1 of uncultured Acidobacteriota bacterium. GTDB lineage: Bacteria > Acidobacteriota > Terriglobia > Bryobacterales > Bryobacteraceae > CAADGY01. Next base: position 2,385 of record CAADGY010000193.1, on the reverse strand, counting down.
CGCCTTCCGCATGAAGGCCTCGACGGGGCGACGTCCGCCGTGCGGCGCCAGTTCTTCATCGTCAACCGTCGCAACGAACTCGAGCTGTTCCGCGAATCCGCACATGGCCCAGGCAAGTCCGCGGGTCCAAGTGGTGAAGGGCGAATATCCCTGCTGCGAGTTCGGGCAGCGGTAGTTACCGTCGTTTGTATTGAAAATACTTTCGTGCGCAACTCGGCCACGGATGTCGTACGCGTCACGGCCTTCGCCATAATAAACCGAATACCGGGCGGTCGCGTGCGCGTGGTGAATGAGCCGGTCCAGAAGAGAAACTCGCCGGTCGTTCTCAGCGAGAAGCGCGTGTCCCAGGCGGTGGCTGACGGCCAGGGCGCGGATAGTGCGCATGGTGTCGACAAACAACGAATGCGGACCGTTGAAGGAGTAGATATAGCCGCCTCCGTCCTTGATGTTCGTCCAGCGTGAGGCCTGCACAGCGCCGGAACACTTCAACGCCAACTCATAGAAGCGCCGCTCCCACGGGTTCGATTCGATCCGGCCCTCTTGCATCAGGCGAAGCAAATTGCCATAGGTGCTGACATTATTGAAGCCGTGGTCGTGGACGCCGGTATGAGTAATATGTGGCGCCATGATGTCCACGGTTCGCTGGCGGCCGATATCCAAAAAGGCTTGCTCACCGGTCGCATCGAATTCGAGAATCGCACAGCCGAACTGAAAACCCTGGGTCCATTCCGTCCAGCCACGGCTGGTGTACCGGCCGCCGGAGGTAAAAACAGGAGAGCCGCCGGATGGATTCGACGACGCTTCGATGGACCGGATCTTTACTGCGGCTGCCTCAAACAGGCGCCTTATGCCGGACTCGAGCGCGGGAACTGTGAGGTTAGTATCGATGATCATGAAGTGTAAGTACTTATCTTAAGCTTCTATGACGGCGATCTTCAGCTAAATGCAGCTAAATGCTGCCTGTCAAGTGGAAACCAATTCGCAAGCCCTAGTAAATTATTGGTGAGTCGCAGCATTCGAGGAGAGAGACAGAGTGGATCCAGAGAAGAGGGCGGGCGACGCCCGGGCCGGTGTACTCGATGAATTGCAACGCATTAATGATCAGATCGATCGCGCGGTTGAGCTGGCCGGGCTCAAACCTCTGTTCTACAGGCTGGAAACCATAGCACAGGAATATCAAGGGGACGCCGAAATCGAGGCGATGGCGGTACTGGCACGCCAGCGTTTGATTGCGAAAGGGAGCCGGATGCGGGATCAGCCACTAGCCGATCCAGGCGCTGCTGAGCCTTCTGCAATCCCGACGCCGTTTCCAACCGCGGCGCCTCCTATTGTCTCTGACGTTATCCCTCCAGTGGCTCCTCCGGCGCAGGACGATAAGCCAGTCCGCCAGCCACCATCGCCTCCACCCCCTGCTGCTCCTTTCGTATGGAAACGGGCGCTGATCACCGGAAGCGCAATTGGGGTGGTGTTGTTCCTGATCGGCCTGTTTGCCCTTAGCCGGTTGCGTGATAGGGCGCCGGAGCAGGGCGCCACCGGTCCAGTTCGCGTCAGTGTGACCAGTGTTCCCGAAGGCGCTGCGATCCGTGTGGACGGTGAACTCCGGTGCGTCGCCGATTGCAGTTTCGACCTGCTTCCCGGCACCCACGAGATTGAAGCGCGGCTGGAAGGATATGAGACTCTTAAGAGAATAATCGACGCGCGAGCTGGTGAGCCGGTCAGCCTGAGCTTACCGCTTAGTCTGGAAGCCCAGTCCGTTCGCATTGCGGCGGATATGCTGTCCGGGGAAGTGTTGCTGGATGGAAATCCCGCCGCACGGCTTCAGGAGGGCCAGGCGTTGCTTGAAAACGTTCAACCCGGCAGCCATACGATCCGTATCGCCGGCGGCTCGGCGAGTGCCGAGTTCACTCTTGACGTCAATCCCGGCCAGGCTCCCTTGCTATCCGGTCCCATACGCACTCGAAACGTTCTGGCTGTCCTTGTTTCAAACAAAGGTAACCAGGCGCGGCTTTATACCAGCTCGAATCCCTGGAAGGTCTATATGGGCGGGCAGCAGGTGGGCGAAACGGCGCCGGCGGGAATCGGCCTGACGCCGCCTTCGCCCGGCGATCACGAATTGACTATCGGCGAAGGAAGCCAGCAGCGCAAGTTGATCGTGAACTTCGGCTCTGCACCTGTACTCGCGGTTTTCCTGAAGACCGATGTCAATGCCGGTACGCTGGTGGTCGCTACCGGAGAAGACGATGTGCAGGTGTTTCTGAACGGCAAGCTGCAGCGCCGCGCTACCGCCCGCGGGCAGTTGCGGATTCCCGGACTGCCTGTGAGGGAGTATGCCGTGCGAGTCGAAAAGGAAGGATACCAGGCATCCCCCGCTGAGCAGCGCGCCAT
>CAADGY010000192.1 GCA_900696665.1 uncultured Acidobacteriota bacterium | reverse complement strand
GAGAAACCTCCGCGGTTGTTGATGTCGGTCTTGTTGTTTGGCATCAGCGACCAGATCAGGAGGTCGCCCTTGAGGCGTGCCGGACGGCCATTGTGTTTCTCGAAGGCTTCGATAAATCGAAGCAGCAGCGCGTAGCGATGCGGATCGTAATTCGCGGGTTTCGCAAATGGCACCTGGTTGTTCTTGTCTTTGGAAAGACAGATGCGAAAGTTGTACGCCTGCACTTTCTTGTCCGCCGCGCCGAGTTCGCCTCTCGGTTCGCGGCTGATTTCCGGCAGCAACTTGCCGTTTTCGTCATAAGCGGAAACGCCTGGAGGGAAAATGTGATGGTGATACCGGTCCACAGGACGCACGCCGGCGAACTCTTCACCGTACTGGTCCCTGCCTTCCCTGCCCCACGTGAACGTGACGCCCGCGAACGCCATCAGATCGCCCTCGTAGGTGCAATCGAGGAACGTCTTCGCACGAAAAGCCCTGCCGTTCTCCATCACGATCTCGGTGATGCGGGCGCCGCTTTTCTTCACTCCGCCCTTTTCCTTCAGCCGGTGTTCGTAATAGACTTTTACACCAGCCTCCTTCACCATCTCTTTGAATACGTTCTCTGCTACGTGCGGCTCAAACGTCCAGGCGATTTCCTTCCCGTAGTGGCGGCCCAGGCGTTCGTAAAACTCACGAGACATGCCGCCAATGGTTTCCTGTTTGCCGTAATCCGTCGCGCCAAGCCCGCCTGAAGACATGCCCCCGAGGTGCCGCCCCGGTTCAAGCAGTGCGACTTTTGCGCCTTCACGCGCGGCGGATACCGCCGCGGTAACACCGCCGGAGGTGGCGCCATAAACAACGACATCGAAGGATTCCGCCGCCGGCATAATCGCCGCGGAGGCGAGCAAGGTAATTGGATAAATGAGTTTCATCGTGATTCATTTTCCTGCATCAACGGCGCTTTTGAATTTGAAGCGCCTGTTTCAGGTTCTTATCCGCGTTGGCGAAATTGGGATCGATTTCGAGTGCACGGCGAAACGCTTGAATGCTTTCGTCGATGCGCCCCGATTTCGCCAGCAGGACACCGGCGTGGTTGGCTATCTCCGCCGAAGGTGCGAGTTCCAGCACACGCTGAAACTCCGCTATAGCCGCGGCCAAATCGCCGGAATGTTCGTAGGCCTCTCCCAGTGCGATGCGGCTTTCGGGAAAATCGGGGCGCAACTTCACGGCGCGCTTCAGTTCGCGGATCGCCGGCACATTATCCCCGGCCTCGAGGTACTTCAGCCCCTGCTGGTATGCCAGCGCCGCCTGTTCGCCGCGCTGCCGCCGGTCCCGCAGTTCCCGTACAACGGCAAAGTGATGCGCCGCCTCTTCACGGCGGCCGGCCCGCTGGAGAAGCGTCGCCAGACGAAACCGCGCCGGCATCGAATCGGGCGCCAACTTCACTCCAGCCGCGAACGCTTCCATCGCACCTTCCCGATCTCCCTTGCCGTCCAACAATCTGCCCAATTCAAAATGCGCGCGGAACAATCCAGGATCGAGCATAATCGATTTCCGGAAGGCGCGCTCGGCCTCGTTAGTGCGCCCGGCGCGCGCATATACGTGGCCCAAGCCGAACCATGCCTGGCCCCAATCGTCCTTGTCTTTGAGCAATGCTTTGAGTTCGCGTATCGCTGTGGTGCGGCGTCCCGCGTTCGCCAGCGACATGGCCCGGTTATAACGGGAATCCATGTCTCCGGGATTGCTGGCAATAGCGCGCTCGAAGGCGGCTGCAGCCCCGGCAAAGTCGCGCCGGTCCAGCAGAAGCATACCGATCTCCCGGTGAGCCGCGGCCATCGCCGCGTCCAATTCAGCGGCACGGCGAAACTCGCGCAAGGATTCGATTTTCCGGCCGGCATTGCGCAGTTCAACACCGCGCGCAAAATGCGATTGCGCAGTAGCTGGCGCAAGCAGCACAGCGATCACCGCCTCCAGAAGCACTTAGAACAACTATACTGCACACATGGTGCACTGGGCCGCGGCAGTTCTGCTGCTCACCTCCTGGTTTGAAGAGGGCCTGGCGCTTGCGAAACGCGGCGAGACGCAGGCTGCCATTGGCCGTTTCCAGGTTGCAGTAAAGCTGGAACCGGGGCGCCCGGCCGCGTGGTTTAATCTCGGCGCTATGCTGCACCGTGCCGGCGACATGGACGGCGCGGTGGCTGCGCTAGAGAAGGCGGTGCGGCTTGACAGTCGCGATCCCGAACCGCTGAACGCGCTTGGCTTGATTCACGAACAACAGGGGGATGACAAGGAAGCGGTTCGATGTTTCAAAGATGCGCTACGTCTCAAACCCGGCTATCTGGAGGCCCGGCACAACCTAGGCGTCGCGCTGGTGTCGAGCCGGAAGCTTGAAGAAGCTATCGCGGAACTGCGGATAGTGATCGCCGCACAGCCCGATTGGGCCGAACCTCACTTGACGCTTGCGCGCGCGTACCATCGAATGAACCGCGCAAGGGAAGCGATCGGCGAGTATAGAACGGCGCTGCGCCTGAATCCGAGTCTTGCATCGGCGGCCTTTCATCTCGCCCAGTTACTCGATCAACAGCAGCACCATGCGGAAGCACTGAAGCAGTACCTGGACGCAGCCGCGATGGAACGGGACAATGTGGGATACCGGTACGCTCTCGCCCGCGCGCTCCAACGTGCCGGACAGACGGACCAAGCGCGGCGGCATTTTGAAGCTACAGCGAAGTTGCGTGCACAGCAACGGGCGGGCGAGTTGGCCGACACGGCTAATCGGGCGGGTGTGGCGGCAGCCGAAAATGGTGATCCTGATGCCGCCATCGTCCACTTCCGCAGGGCGGCAGAATACCCACCCAAAGCGGCGGAAGCGCTCTACAACTTAGGTGGGGTATATCTCCGGCAACATGCTCTGGACCAGGCTGTGCAATCTTTCCGGCGAGCCGTCGAACTCAAACCGGACTTTCTCGCTGCGAGGGCGGAGTTGGCGTCGGTCCTGGTGGCCAAGGAGAACTGGAGTGAGGCGGCGGAACAGTATCGGGAAGTTCTAAAACTCAGGCCGGGAGATCTCGAACTTCGCTATCGTCTGGCAGATGTGCTGGCGCAATCGGGTGATCACGCCGGCGTAGTGCGGGAACTGCAACTCGCATCGGAAATCGATCCTAATAACGCGGCAGTTCAATATAATCTCGGGGTCGCGTTGCTGAATACCAGCGATACGGAGGGAGCGGCACAGCGGTTCGAACGCGCACTCGCTCTCGACCCGGACAATGCAGAAGCCCGCGCCGCACTCGACAGCATCCGGAGACGCTAATCGCCTATAGCGGTGTCATTACTGGCTTGATACAGCCGTCCTGCTTATTTTTGACCATCTCGCACGCCACCGGCGCATCACTTAACCTCATCCGGTGTGTTCATAACCAGCCAAATGGGACTTTGCCGGCGAAGCCGCCGTAACCAGCAGACAGCTTTCATGTGCTCTCACTCGGAAAAGTGGTTTGCCCCCCGGCGGCAAGACGTTTCGTTGTAGCACGGCGGCGGAGGCGCACAATAGTCACTTCAGAGAAACATCCCACACTTTGGCGCGTTTGCTGCTGCCTTTGGGGCCTTCCACTTCCAGCACAACCACGTACTCACCCGGCTTCTCGTAGACGTGCACAGGATGCTGTTCGTTGGACGTCTTACCGTCGCCGAAATCCCAGCGCCAGGTGCTGATGCCACCATGCGACAGGTCCTTGAACGCAACGGCCCGGCGCGCCCTGTCGAGCACCTGAAACGACCATTGCGCCTCTACGGGTTTGCGGAACTTCGACTCGAGCGGCATCAGCCGGAAAGCCACTGCATCGGAGGCGTTTCCGTACATCGTGGTTTTATGTGACAGGTTCCAGAAGCCTTTGTACCGCTCGGACTTGGAATCATCGTAGTCCAGCACGGACCAGGATATGCCAATCACCTTGTTCTCCCACAATTCGGAGGGCACGGCGCGTACCGGGCCTTCGCAGCCAGCGTAGTCGAATGGAGTAATCCAGAATTCGAGCACCAGTCTGCCGCTCCCACCAGGCTTGAGTTGGTGCGAATAGGCGGCGTTGGCCCATGGCAATTCTTTGATCCAGGGTTGGCAACCCCAAACCATGGCCCAGTCTTTGCCCTCTGCCGGCGTGAAAATGTGGTAGTTCTGCGCGTGCACTCCGTGGAAGAGGAAATGAGCGTCCCAAACGTTCAGCGCTTTGTAAGGATGCATCTGCTTGATGAAAGGTCCGCCTGAAAGATCTCCGTCAACAACAACTTCAAAAATGTCGTTGTGCAGATCGCTGCGCGAGAAATCCCAATAATCGTCGTAGGCCTCATAGAGGAAATAGAGCCGGTTCAAGCCCTTCACCCAACCCAGGCGCACCCGGACGTCCAGGTCTTTTGGATTGAGGGATTGATTCCCCACCGTATCCCGGAGTTGATCGGTGCCGATGGCATAGCCGGGCGGAACCAGGTTCCAATCGGCGGTGTCGCCGTCAATGCGGGGAATGGCATTTGGAGGAAACTGGAATATTTTGAACTCGACACCAGGCCGCTCGATAGCGGTCGTTGGACTCGTGAGCCCCAGAAGCACAATCAGAAGAAGAATCCAGTACGGCATGCAGCCTCCGCGGCGAGCATATCACGGCATAGCCTTCCCGCGATGGAGTGGCAGCAAATATTGATCGAGGATTTGGCGTACGGAGGCGGGGGAGGCCTCCTTGCCGTCTGGAAGATGACGTGGCGCTATTTTGTCCCGGTGGAAACAGCGGGAGTGGATGGCGTTTCGGACTTGCTCACACCCTCATTGGTTTTCGAGTCGGATTTTGAGTCAGACTTCGAATCGGTATTAGTGGTTTTCTCTTTCGAGTTTCCGTTTCCACGGGCATAGTCCGTGATGTACCAGCCCGTTCCCTTGAACTGAAGGGCCGGAGCGCTCAGCAACCGCTCCACCGCTCCGCCACATCCTTCATGCGACGTGAGAGGAGCCTCGGAAAACTTCTGCATCACTTCAAAAACATCGCCACAGGACTTGCATTTGTACTCGTAAAGGGGCATATACACTCAACTCACTTTATTTTTTCCGGCCGGGAATCGGGAGGAAGGTCGCGGGGAGGAACTCCGCCCTGCGGACCCACAGCGGCGGGCGCCGCGTTTTCGCTACTCGCCGGCGCTGCGCCTTTCGCCGCTACCTCCAGAGCGCGTTTCAGAAGAAGGTCCTCCTCGGGCTTGGTTTCCGGTTGGATTGGTGGAACCTCCTCGCCGGGCGCCTCGGCCGCCGGTTCCATTTCCGCCACCGCAACGGTCGGGGTCACACCGGTATCCTGAATCGCCTTTCCGTCAGGCGAGTAATACTTGGCCACGGAAAGTACAACCGCGCTTCCATCGTCCATCGGAACGGTCTTGCGCACGGCGGCATCGCCGTAAGTGCGCTCGCCCACCACTTCCGCACGCTTGTTTCCGAGAAGGGCGGCGGCGGCAAGTTCAGCTCCTCCGGCCGTGCCCCTATTGGTGATTACCACCAGCGGCTCCCGGTAGGTCGCTCCTTGTGCATCGGCCGTGAAGTCACGCCGGGGATACTTTTGCCCCTGGAGGTAGGTAATCAAGCCTTTTTCTAGAAAAAGATCCGCCAACGCAATGCCTTCTTCTGTTCTGCCGGCAGCGTTATTCCGCAGATCGAGAATAATTCTTGTCGCGCCCTGTTTTTCAAGCTGGGCCACGGCCGCGGCGATCTGTTTGGTTTTTCCTGCCTCCAGGCTCTCCACCTGCACATGCCCGACCTGGCTGTTAAGCATTTTGGTATTGATCGCAGGATATTTCAGCACCTCTCGCACCAGCGTAATCTTTTGCGGCTCTGACCGGCGGAGCCGCATCACAGAAATCTCAACGCTGGAACCGGGAGCACCCCGCAACAACAGTTCAGCGAAGGCCAGCGGCATATCGCGGGTGGAAACGCCGTTGATCGTCTCGATGAAATCACCTGTTCCTAATCCGGCTTTTGCGGCGGAGGAACCCGGAATAGCATCCACCACGCCTACATAGCCGAACTTCTTGGAGAGGACAAGCCCCACCTCGCCCTTGTAGGCATCCTTGGACTTCTGATATTGCTTGTATTGCTCGGGACTGAGGTAGCTGGCGTAAGGATCAACACTTTCCAGAAGGCCATTCAGCGCCCCAACCGTTACGTTCTTCATGTCTGGCTCTTCCACGTAGTCGCTCTTAATACGCGACAAAACCTCGGAGTAGACGGCCAGATGACGGTAGGTATCTTCAGGGGTGGTTGCGCTGCGGCCGGCGACGGCTCCCCAAAGCAGCAACGTCACCAGACACATCGATGACGTCATCACTAGAAACTTGATACGGCTGTTCATAAACGGTGAGCCTTGTCAGGTGGAACTTGCTGCACTCATTATAACAGACACTTCAAATCATCAGAGTGCAACCCCAATGCTCTTAAACTCGTTAGTACAGCCGTAACTATAACTTGCGTTGGGTGACCGGGCCGCGGTGACGTGCGCGGATCTAAATAAAATCAGCCGTGCCGAGGCAGGTTCGTTCGGTTCCGATTCGAGAAACCAACTGCGACACCTGTTGTGCTTCGGCGGCCCAGGCAGAACCGTCATCGGCCCCTCCCGCGTTTTCAGCCAGGTGCAGCAAGCTGGACTGGAATCGCATTTCGTCAATCATTGAGTTTTCACGCGATTCGTTCATAGCAGCTCTATCGGACATTTCCGAAGATTCTTTAGCTCTTTGATGTGCCGTCTCAGGGTTGCCGGTGGCAAGGAGAAATCCGGTCGAATGAGCACGCTGCCGTGACGCTGGGACTACTGGGGCTTGAGGAATTAGTCGGGAGGGGTTCAGAGGCGGGTAAATTTCTTAGCAGTACCACACTGAGGATGATTCAGAAGGTTTGTGCCGGGAGTTCAACCTTTTTCCTCAAGCCCTCGAACTTTTTTTCTTACACAACGGATAGTGCAATCCCACGGCCAATCGGTAAGATTAAGATTCAAAAGGAACCGCGAGGAAACGTTCTTTACCGCCCCGGGGAAAATTTGCCAAGGCGGAACAAAGCGCCGTGCAATTGTGAAACAGTATGTCCGCTCAGCGGGAGGCCGGGTGCAAGCCGGATTGCCTGGCTCGCGCCCCCGAGCCCGTTTCATTTATTCTGTTGCGGATCGATTACCGGGATTGGAGACGGCGGAGTGGAGACCTCCCCGCGTACTGCGTCTTCAACCACCACGTTGTTGACCTCGAGCGTCCTTCCAGTTGCCCGATCCATCTCCACCCGCGAACGTGCATATTGGCTCATCGCTGCCACCTCGTTCGCCTTCGCCAGGGCCAGATCGCGCTGCGACTGGATGATTTGAAAGATGGTGGAAGCGCCCAGCGCATATTTTTTTTGCTCTGCGTCGAGCGTCTGCTCCTGAAGCACCCGGTTCTTCACCGCAGTCTGGTAGCGCGCCCGGGCCTGCTGGATCCCGATCAAAGCATTCTGTACCTCAACTCGAATCGCATTCACCTGCTGCTGCTGGCGCAACTCATTCTGCCGGAGGGTCAACTGATTAGCGATCGCGTCCGCCTGCGCCGAGCGGTTACGCAACGGAATGGTCATCTGCACGCCAAACGAATAGTCCGGGAAGTTGCGCCGGAATAACTGGCCTACAGCGGTGCCAAAGCCTCCGCGGAAGAACGGATCGATGGCGTCCGGATCGCGAATAATCGGCGCTCCCCCGGTTTGGGAGGGGATCGGGATCATGTTCACCTGGCCCGCCAGGGCGTTGTTCTGCAATTGGACAAAACCATCGAGGCGCGGAAGCAGCGCGTTCTTGGAAGCCCTCAGTCCGATGCGGGAGTTCTCGAGCTGAAACCGAGTTTCAGACAGTTCCGGACGATTCTGCATCGCCGAGGCCACCAGGTTCTGTATCGGCTCGATCGCCTCGACATCGGGAATCCGAATGCGGTCCGTGGGAACGATGCGTGCGTCCGCTAGTTGCGGCCCAGCCACACCCACGCGGCTCAACGCGTCCTTCAAAATCGTTTCCTGCTGCAGGACGTTGGTTTCGGCTACGGTCAGATCCTGTTGGCGTGCGGCTACTTCCGCTTCCGCCCGGATGATTTCGATCGGTGCGAGAGTGCCAATTTCCACTTGCTTCCGGTTATCCGATAACAGCTTCTCAGCCAGTTTCAACGCCTGCTGCCGCACGGCTACATCTTCGTTGAATGCAACCAGGTCCCAGTAGAGGTTGACTACGGAGGCTACAGTCGCGATCAACTGCCGCCGGAATACCAGGTTCGACACCTGCACATTATTCTTTGCGATGTGGATGAAGCGGGAGTTCAGCGCAAGTCCAAACCCCTGGAGCAGAGGCTGCGTCAGGGTGAGATTCAGGGCCGCGCTCGTGTAGGGGTTGAAGTCGAAACGGCCCGAACGGGTGGACTGGTTTTGGTTGGACATACCGAGGCTGACTCGTGTACCCGTCAGGAATCCTTGTGAAAGCTCGAAATTGAAGTTCTTGTTGGTCGATACGACGTTGTTGGCGCCCACCAGGAACGAGTTCACCTGCGGCTGGGTGCGGTGGCCCCAACTAATGGTGCTGGTAAGGGAGGGATCCAGGTTCGGCACCCCTCCCGCCGTTGCGCTTCCGCTGATTCCGCCACTGCCCCCCACACCTCCCTGTGCCAGTGAGGCTCCCGTCGAATCCGTACCGCGCGTCCCGCGGCCCGTCGCACTTGAAGCTCCCTGCGACACCGTGGTCGAGACCCCGCGGATGCTGCCACCGGCTTGCGCGCGCCGCAAATCGGTCTCGGCCAGCCGTGGACCGTAACGGGCCACTTCAATGTCCAGACTGTTTTCAATGGCCAGCGCGATGGCGTCCTGTAGTGATAGATAAATCCTGCCTGCCCGGATCAGCGCATCCAGCCGGCTGGAGTTCGCCAGGTTGATCGGCGGAACTTCTTTCCCCCGGTAGGGATCCGTAAGGCTGGAATGCCATGCTCCCCCCTCGTCCAGGACGGAACTGTTTTCACGTGGTTGCTGAGCGGCGGTCCACGGCGCCATCAGCGAAAACGCACAGGCGGCACTAAGGCACTTCTTAACGCAATTCATGGTATCGATACCTCGAAAGACTCAAGTGGAACCTGTAAATTTCTATGACGGAATGACGAGCCGGTCTGTTCCTTGATACGTACATCGTAGCAAGCGGCGGGAGAGAAAAATCTCCCATCGCGGTATATTGGGGTCTTGTGATCCCCGCCAACGAGGTTCTCCAACTCTTCGAACAAACCGGAGCGTACCTGAGAGGGCATTTCCGCCTGACCAGCGGACTCCATAGCCCCGAGTACATGCAGTGTGCCCTGGTTCTCCAATACCCGGAATACGCTGAACGGCTTGGACGCGATCTCGCGCGTGCGTTACGAAACCTCGCGGGAGAATCCGCCATAAACGTAGTGGCCTCGCCGGCAATCGGGGGGCTCATCATCGGCCACGAGGTTGCCCGTGCCTTGGGCGCGCGCCATATCTTCACCGAGCGCGATGCCAGTGGCCGTATGATCCTGCGCCGAGGACTCTCGGCCGCCTCCGGTGAGCACGCGGTTGTCGTCGAGGACGTTATCACGACGGGTGGCAGTTCGCGGGAGGTCGTCCAAGTCCTGCGCGAATCCGGCGCCAACGTGGTGGCAGCCGCTTCCATCGTCGACCGCAGCGGCGGGCGCGCAAACCTCGAGGCGCCCCACACGGCGCTCGCTACGCTTGGCTTCACCAGCTATCCGCCCGATGAATGCCCGCTGTGCCGGCAAGGTCTCCCGGTCGAAAAGCCCGGATCGAGACCCGTTTTATCCCGATGAGGCGCATCCGCCTTACACTTTCCTACGATGGAACGGGATTTCACGGGTGGCAGAAGCAGCCCGGGCTCGCTACCATCCAGGGAACGCTCGAACAGGCGGTGAGTGAAATAGAAGGTGCGCCGGTTCACGTCGCCGGCTCGGGACGTACGGATGCCGGGGTACATGCCGTGGCGCAAGTGGCGGCCATCAGCATTGAAAACCCCATTCCCCTGCCGAACCTGAAGAAGGCGCTCAACCGTCTGCTGCCGTGCGCCATACGCGTGCTTGCCGTGGCCGATGCCCCGCTCGATTTTCACCCCCGCTACCATGCGTTGGCAAAGACCTACGAATACCGGATCGTGCGCACGGAGGTCTGCTCCCCGTTCGAAAGGCAGTACGCCTATCATCACCCCTATCCTCTGGACACGGCACGGATGTTAGAACTGGCTCCGCTGCTCGAAGGCGAACACGATTTCACGGTGTTTGCCGCTTCCGATGAGCGCGATGCGCTCGGGCTTTCCAAGGTCCGGACGATTTTCCGCTCGGAACTCGAAGAAGTGGACGGCCGGTTGATTTATCGTGTTCGCGGCAGCGGCTTTCTCAAGCACATGGTCCGCAATATTGTGGGAACACTGCTGGAAGCGGGCAAGGGCAACCTCGACAGCGAAGGACTCAAGGCGCTTCTCCGCTCACGCGGGCGGGCGGGATGCGGCCCAACGGCGCCCGCGCGAGGATTATTCCTGATATCGGTCGAGTATCAAATGTAGGCTATCACGTCGATCTCGACAAGCGAGTCGCCGGGAATGCCGCCCGCTGCCGCGATGGTGGTGCGAACCGGGGGTTCGTCGCCGAAGCGGCCCCGAAAGACCTCGTTCATCTCTTTGTAGTCTTTGAGATCGTTCAGGTAAACGTTGCATTTCAGGACCTTGTTCATCGAGGACCCGGCATTTTCAAGCTCCTTCTGCACTTCGTCGAGAACGTGCTTGGTGTGTGCCTTGATGTCGCCCTCGAAATGCGCGCCCTTGCCGGAGATGAACAGGAGGTTGCCGTAAGATACGGCGCCGGAAAACAAAGGCGTTCCTTGAGGCTTTTTCCCGCCCCTGTAATGCACCTTTTTCTGCGGTCCGGACTGGGCCTTTGCGAGGCTTGCGCCAGCCGCCATTCCGATCGCTGCCTTCAGAACTGTTCTTCGTTTGTCTTTCATGATTTTTCCTCGCTTTTCAGGTATTAGTTACACCGGCATCTCTTACAGCACTCCGCCGCCGATGGCAAGCCTCAGCAGCCCTAAACCGGTGGCGATCGCACAACAAGTAGTGCCGACGATCGAGCCGGTGCGTGAACTTGGACCGGCCGTTGCCAGAGCGATGATGCTCACGACCAGACCGGCCAGAGCAAATGGGATGTTCAACCAATTCAGGGCTCCGAGGCACGGGAACATTCCCACTAACATCCCGACGAGTGCCAGAATGCCCCACACTAAGCTCAACGTTTGCATATCAGGTTTCTCCAGAATAACTGGGTGAGCGGCGGCTTCGAATCCGCCTCCAAAGAAATACCAGCAGCGTTGCTTCGTTCACCGTGAAAGCCGTGTACAGCGGAAGGCTCGCACGGTTTTCGCGAGTGGCGTTTTGAAATTGGCCCCGCGATAGACAAAGAAAAGCCCGAGTCATGCCGCACAGCGAACACCCGGTGCCGTGAATTCTCTTCGCTTCACACACTGGAGACCAGCCACGAATCGTTTCTTCAGACAGCAGAAATGGCGAGACAAGAATCGCTAGGATCGCGACGCTCAGGATAATCCACGATAAAACAAGCGCTCGCCTGATTTCGGGGCAGCGGCGCGGCATCCCCGTTATTGTATGCGACCAGGCGCCTTTTCGCGAAGCCGCTGCTGCGTCTCCCTGCGTCTCCCCGCGAGATCTTTTTTAGCCCGGCCATCTGCGCGTCCGAGAGGATCTTGTGCAGCTTTTCGTCCGTGTGGGTCCGGGTGGGTTCGGGTGGGTCCGGGTGGGTCCGGGCCGGCCCTTGAAAATTCGCGCCGCACCGGCGTAAACTCTTGCTAAACTGAAAGTTCCGGGCATGTTATCAATCGTGGTTCCGATCCATAACGAAGAACCCGCCATTCTTCCGCTGTACGATCGCCTGACGTGTGTTCTCGAACGACTGCAACGTCCATACGAGTTGCTCTTCGTCGATGACGCCTCCACCGACCGCAGCTTCGACCTGCTGGCGAACCTGGTAGAAACGGATCCGCGGTTAAAGGTGATCCGGCTGCGACGGAATTTCGGACAGACTGCTGCCTTGTCCGCCGGGTTCGATGAGGCGCAAGGTCACGTCATCGTGTCTCTCGATGGAGATCTTCAACACGACCCCGAGGACATTCCAGCCCTGCTGGCGAAGATCGACGAAGGGTACGATATTGCGAGCGGGTGGCGCAAACACAGGCTCGATAACGCATTGACGCGGCGCATTCCCTCGCGCATTGCAAACTGGCTGATGGCGAAAGTCTCGGGTGTCAATCTCCGCGATTTCGGCACCACTTTCAAAGCCTATCGCGCCGAGATCCTTAAGGACGTCAATCTTTACGGCGAACTGCACCGCTTCATACCCGCCTTGGCGAGTTTCTACGGCGCGCGGGTGGCGGAGGTGCCGATCCGGAATGCGCCGCGAACGGGTGGTTCCTCGCACTACGGCCTGGGGCGAACCTTTCATGTACTGTTCGATCTGATTACGATTAAGTTCCTCCTCAGTTACTTCACCCGCCCGATGCACTTTTTCGGCAAACTCGGCCTGCTCGGGCTCGCCGCGGGTGGTTCCATTCTTTCGTACCTCCTAGTCTACAAACTGCTTGGCAACCATATCATGGCTGAGCATGGCCCTTTGCTGATCGCCGGAGCTTTGCTGCTGCTATCCGGTTTGATGATGTTCACGACCGGGCTGCTGGGCGAAGTCATGATTCGAACCTATTTCGAGAGCCAGGGACGGCGCATCTATGCCGTTCGCGAGATCCGCACCCGGAAGGAAACGCAGGCTGCCAGCGGATAGCGTTTACAGGCTTTTCGCCCTGCGCCAGTGATCCTCAAACAGTCCCTTCATCGCTTCTCCCATACCCGGATGATGGAAGACGAGTGAGGTCCAGGTGGGCTTGGTAATGACCGGGTCGAGTAGTGCGATCATTCCGCGGGAAACGTCGAATAACGCGAGCTTCAACGGCAACGATTGGGATTGCCGCACTTCGACGCCTACTGCCTCATACTCTTTCAGCTTGTAGCGGTGGGTATCATCAAGCCGCACAGATTCAAGCAGCAGCCGGCAGGCTACGCCCCGCATCCGCGCCTTTTTTACAAGCTGCTCTTCGAGAGGGTCTACCGCGTAGGGCGGCCGCGAAAACTCCAGGTATTCCTGCTCTACGTCGGCCAACATGCGGCGGTACTGGGTAGCGGTCTGTCCCGGCTCGCTGACGATGCGAAGAAAATCGAGCGTACCGCGATCTTTCTGCCCGGTCGAGTACGCGGACATGAGATCGTCCACCAGATCGCCGGCCATGCGCGCCTGTTCGGTCAACTCATGTTCCAGCATTTCAGCCCGCCGGGCCAGGTAGCCGGGTATCGCCAATCCGGGCTCTACCGCTGAAAAGAGCTTCGTCTTTTCCTGAACCACCTGAGCGAAGCCTTTTTCCATCAGACTGTCGAGCACCTCGTAAATCTTCTGCCGAGGCACATGAGCGCGTGCAGCCAGTTCGAGCGCCTTGAATCTCGGATGGCCGACGAGGACAAGGTACGAGCGCGCTTCATAAGCGTTAAGGCCGATCTGCTGCAACTTCCGCCAGAAGCGCTGAAAATCCATGTCGGGCAAATCTGGGGTCATTTGAGTCCCAAAGATATCAGATTTGTTTCGATTCTGGTTTCCGGATTCCTTTTCGTGCGTCTCACAGTACAGGAAGTCAAATCTCGCCGGTTGCGGTGCTACAATCGCCGTAGATCGGGATGGGCAGTGATGAAAACCACCCACTGGGAATTACCCCACACTCTTGGAGCACTTAGACGAAGCAAATTTTCAGAGGAGCGGATTGCGGCACGAACGGTCAAGGATGAGATGCGCAGCAATCTCATCTGCTCGCTGCAACGCAAAGAAGCGCTCTTCCCCGGTATCGTGGGCTACGACGATACTGTTGTACCTCAGGTCATAAACGCGATACTCTCGCGCCACAATTTTATCCTGCTCGGCCTGCGCGGCCAGGCAAAAACGCGGCTCATCCGCATGCTGGCTACGCTTCTGGATGAAGCTGTACCGTACGTAGCCGGATGTGAGATCCACGACAACCCGTACCAGCCCATCTGCCGCAACTGCCGGAATCTTATCGAAGAGATGGGGGAGGAAACTCCGATCGCGTTTCTATCGCCGGAAGACCGTTACGTGGAAAAACTCGCCACGCCGGATGTGACGATTGCAGACATGATCGGTGATATCGATCCGATCAAAGCGGCCCGCCGTGGACACAACATCTCCGACGAGCTGACCGTGCACTACGGGCTTCTGCCTCGCGCCAACCGGGGCATTTTCGCGATCAACGAACTCCCCGACCTGGCCGGAAAGATTCAGGTTGGCCTGTTCAACATCATGCAGGAGGGCGACGTCCAGATCAAAGGCTATCCTGTCCGCCTACCCCTCGACCTGATGTTGGTGTTCACTGCGAATCCGGAAGATTATACGGCGCGCGGAAAGATCATCACGCCGCTCAAAGACCGCATCGGGAGCGAGATCCGCACACACTACCCCGCGACGCTGGAGCAGGGGATGGAGATTACCCGGCACGAGTCGTGGACGGAACGTGACGCTCCTGTTAAGCTTCTGATTCCCGACTTCATCCGGCAGGTGGTCGAAGAACTGGCGTTTTTGGCGCGTGAGGACAAGAAGGTGGACAAGCGCTCCGGTGTCTCACAACGATTGCCGATTTCGGTTTTGGAAAATGTCGCCTCCAATGCCGAACAGCGCGCCTTGCGGATGGGAGAAGACACCGCCGTTCCGCGAGTGATAGATCTCTACGCGGCGCTGCCTTCCATAACCGGCAAGCTTGAACTGGAGTATGAAGGCGAATTGAAAGGTGGAGACGCCGTTGCGAGGGATCTGATTCGCACAGCGGTGGGGAAAGTCTACAACCAGTACATGGAAGGTGTGAACGTATCACACATCGTGCAATGGTTCGAGATCGGAGGATCGCTCAAGCTGGACGAGATCTCCCGTTCAGCGGATCTGCTTTCACGCCTTGCCGGCATTCAGGGACTGCTCGACAAAACCGCGGCGTTCGGGCTCGGCTCCAGTGAGCCGGATGCGCTGCGCGTCTCGGCGGCGGAGTTCATCCTCGAAGGCCTCTACGCACACCGCCGCCTGAGCCGCAGTGAAGAACGCGGCTTCACCGCGGAAGAGCGAAAGCGCGAAACACCGGCGCCGGAAGAAGGCCGCCGTACTCGCCGCCAGCATTTCAACTGATCCGGGGGCTTTGTGAAATCTGTTCGATATACCCGCTACACGGGAGACGACTTCGGCATCGGCGCCGAGGATCTGATGAAAGCGCTCTCCGATTTTTTCCTCTCGAGCGGCTTCGAGGACCAGTACATGCGCTTCTCGGAGTGGAACGAGCACACACTCGAAGAGTTGAAGCAGGCGCTGCAAAAGGCGCTGGAGTCCGGGCAGTTGTTCGATCAGCAGCGAGCGGAAGAGATCGCCGAACAACTCCGGAACATGTCGCCGGAACAGTTGGATCAACTGCTCGATCGGCTGGTTCAGAAGTTGGCCGACGAGGGGTATCTGTCCATTGACCGGCAGCCGCAAGCCGGGACGCAGGGCGCGCCCGGCCAGATCGGCGGCGCCGAACTCAAGGTGAAGTTTGAAATCACCAGCAAGTCCTTGGACTTTCTTGGCTTCAAGACGCTGAAAGATCTGCTGGCGTCGCTCGGCAAGTCCAGCTTCGGTGCTCACGACACTCGCGACCTGGCCACCGGTATTGAGGCAAGCGGCGCATCGCGGCGCTACGAATTCGGCGACACGATGAACCTGGATGTCAGTGAAACACTTTTCTCCGCCATCAAGCGGGAAGGTGTGAAGGTGCCGCTGGAGCTCGACTATAACGACCTGCACGTGCACCAGGCGGAATACCAGAGCTCGTGCGCCACCGTGCTGATGCTCGATTGCAGCCACAGCATGATTCTGTATGGCGAGGACCGCTTTACTCCCGCCAAGAAAGTCGCTCTGGCGCTGGCGCACCTCATCCGTACACAGTATCCGGGCGATAGCCTGAAATGTGTCCTGTTTCACGATTCCGCTGAGGAGCTTCGTCTCTCCGATCTGGCCCGTGTGCAGGTAGGGCCTTACTACACGAATACGCGCGATGGCCTTATTCTGGCGCAGAGGCTGCTTAGTCAGGAAAAGAAGGACATGAAGCAGATCATCATGATCACAGACGGGAAGCCTTCCTGCCTGACGCTCGAAGACGGACGCATTTACCGCAATGCCTTTGGTCTGGACCCGCTGGTCATCAGCAGAACGTTGGAAGAAGTGAGCCGCTGCAAGCGGCAGGGCATTCTGATCAATACCTTCATGCTCGCCAGTGACTATGGGCTGGTAAACTTTGTCCAGAGAGTGACGGAGCTGTGCCGCGGTAAGGCCTATTTCACCACGCCTTATACGTTGGGACAGTATCTGCTGATGGACTACATGACCCGCAAAACGCGAACGGTCCATTAAGCGGCACGATACCGTCCCCACGAACAAAGAATGAGACAGAATACGATGTCGTCCGGCCGCTACAAGTGGTACGTAGTGGCGATGCTGTGGTGTATCTCCTTTTTCAATTACGCCGACCGCCAGGCCATTTTCTCCGTTTTCCCCTTGCTTGAAAAAGAAATGGGACTGACGCCCGTGGAACTGGGGCTCCTCGGTTCCTCTTTCGCATGGGTCTACGGTCTCAGCGCTCCGTTTGCGGGACTCGTGGTGGATCGCATACGCCGCAAGACGGCCATTCTTATGGGGCTGCATATTTGGAGCATCATTTGTATGGCCACGGCGTTATCGAAAAATTTCACACACCTGTTCTTCTTCCGCGCGGCCGAAGGGCTTGGCGAGACGGTCTACTATCCCGCCTCTATGTCGATGGTCAGCGACTACCACGGTAAGGAGACCCGCTCACGGGCAATGGGGCTGCATCAAACGAGCGTTTATATCGGGACGATCGGCGGTGGATTTTTCGCCGGGCTGGTGGGCCAATACTACGGCTGGCGGTGGTCGTTCATTGTTTTCGGCGGGCTCGGTATACTGCTGGGCTTCGCCCTGCACGGCCTCCTCAAAGAGCCGCCGCGAGGCGCTGCGGATTTCGCCGAAGCCGGAGCCGCGGCCAAGATGCCCGCCAAACTGCCACTCAAGGCGTTCCTGAAGCTGATTTGGGGCACTCCGACGGTCCTGACTCTAATGACAGCGTTCATGTGCGCCAATTTCGTAGCTGTCGTATTACTGTCCTGGATGCCGAAGTTTCTGTATGAGAAATTCGACATGAGCCTCGCCATGGCGGGACTGACCGCCACCATATTCGTACAGCTTGCCAGCATGGCCGGCGCCCCGATTGGCGGCATTCTGGCCGACATGTTGCGGCGGCGCTCTTCTCGTGGACGGATGATCATACAGGCCGTGGGAGTCTTCGGAGGCGCACCGTTTGTCGCACTCTGCGGCCTTACGGAATCTGTCGTCTGGTTGATGGTCGCGCTCACCGCGTGGGGCCTCTTCAAGGGCCTGTACGATGCGAATATCTTCGCGTCGGTATTCGACGTCATCCGGCCCGAAGTGCGTGGGACCGCAGCCGGTTTCATGAACACGGTAGGCTGGCTTGCGGGAGGAGGAAGCGCCCCGCTGGTCATTGGAATTATCGCGCAGCGCGAAAGCCTCGGCCTGGCGATCGCGCTCGCCTCCATTGTCTATATCGCCGCCGGCGCTGCGCTTCTGACGGGCATACTTTTCTTTGTCAACAAAGATGCCGCACGCATGCAGGGGCAGATCCGGAGCGAGTCCGCATAGATAGTCCGCGCATCCATACTCTCCGGTCATAGGAGGCGACTATGCTCACGCTCCTCGCGTATGGTTCGACCATATTGCTGGCGCCCGGGATCATCGCAATCGGTCTGTGATTCTTCTTTGCACTCAATGTGCCGGCATCGAGCCGGGCTGTCGATTCCGGATGGGTCCGTTCGACAATAGGAGCGAGGAGCGAATCAATGCGATTCATGATCTTTGTGAAGGCGACCGCGGATTCGGAGGCCGGCAAGCTGCCCGGCCGGTAACTGCTGGAGGCAATGATTAAGTACAACGAGGAACTGGCCAAGGCCGGTATCCTTCAGCGGCGAGGGACTCCAGCCGGGCAGCAAGGGCGCGCGCGTGCGCTTCTCCGGCGACAAGCGCATCGTCATTGACGGCCCATTCGCCGGGACCATGTCATTTCGATTTGCACCGCGTGTGCCGCGAATGGGAAACGGCCTGGGCGGCGATCCAGAATCAGAATCTACCAGGAAAGACCGAGCGGCGTCCAGGCCCTGCTGATGTAGTCGGCTGCGGTGAAACCCAGAAGAATCGCGAGCCAGAACAGGCTGGCCGCGATAAAGATCTTAGTCAAAGGGCTGCTCCAGCGCACATGCATGAAGAACAGCACAACCAGCGTCGCCTTTATCCCGGCGATAGCCAGCGCCACAACGACGTTGAATCGCCCGAGATCGACCAGCGCGACGCCCACCGTGATCAGCGTAAAGATCAGCAGCGTCATGAAAATCACGAAGTACGTTCTTATCGGTACGATGTGATCGCTCATTTTTCGTGGTGCCCCACCAGGTACAACAACGGAAACAGAAAAATCCAAACAATATCGACGAAGTGCCAGTAGAGTCCCGTTATTTCTATATGCTTGTTCTGCGGATGGAATCCCCTCCACCACGCATAAAATGTAAGCACCGCCAGAATACCGACACCAATGATCATGTGTATCGCGTGGAGGCCGGTCATGGCGAAGTAGAAGGAATAGAACACTTCCGTTTCGCGGGCACTGTTCCCCTCGAAATGGAAGTTCGGTCCGGGAACCAGGTTTTCCACAAACTTGTGGTGATACTCGTAAGCCTTTATGCCCAAGAAGCCACAGCCGAGCACCATGGTGGCGATCAGACAAATGATTAATGCACGGCGCCGGCCCAGCGCGGCGGCGTGAACGGCCATCGCCATGGTAAGACTACTTCCGATCAGCACACCGGTGTTGATGGTTCCCATCAGAAGATCCAGATGATTGCTGGCGGCGGCGAAGGCTTCGTGATATTGGGACCGGTAGATCGAATAACCGGTGAACATCCCGCCAAAGAACATTACTTCGGTCGCCAGGAACAACCACATTCCGAGCGTATCGGCCTCGTGCTGCTGGGCGATATCGTCAAACTGGTGCTTTAGGGGCCCGTGCACGTGCTCCTGCAGTGCCGGTACGGTCGCAGTGTCAGACATGTTCTGGCGCCTCGTGCGAATAGGTATAGGCCTCTTCGGTAACGACCGGTGTCACTGTAAAGTTCTCAGTCGGGGGCGGCGAAGGCGTCTGCCACTCCAGGCTGGTGGCGCCCCATGGATTGGATGAAGCCCGCTCACCATAGCGCATCGACCAGAACAGATATACCAGAGGTATCAGGTAGCCGACCCCAAGGATGGTGGCTCCGGCCGAGGACATTACATTCAACACCTGAAACTCTTCAGGATAGGCGTAATAGCGCCGTGGCATACCGAGATAACCCAGGATGAACTGCGGGAAAAACGTCAGGTTAAAGCCGACAAACAGAACCAGAGCGGAGAATTTGGCCCAACCCTCCGGATACATCCTGCCGGTCATTTTCGGCCACCAGTAGTGCAGGCCGCCCATATAGGCCATCACCGTCCCACCGACCATGATGTAGTGGAAGTGCGCAATGATGAAATACGTATCGTGCACATGAAGGTCGATGGCCATGGTTGCGACGAACAGACCGGTGAGGCCCCCGATGGTGAACAGGCCGATGAATCCGAAAGCGTACAGCATCGGTGTATCGTAGGAGATCGATCCCCTGTAAAGCGTCGCGGTCCAGTTGAAAACCTTGATCGCGGACGGCACGGCCACCATGAAACTCAACAACGAAAAGATCATTCCGGCGTACACGGACTGGCCGCTGACAAAAAGGTGGTGCCCCCACACGAGAAAGCTCAAAATGGCAATGGCCACGCTCGAAAGCGCGACAAAGCTATAGCCGAAGATCCGCTTGCGCGAGAAGCACGTAATCAGTTCGCTCACCACACCCATTGCCGGCAGCACCATGATATACACCGCGGGGTGCGAATAGAACCAGAAGAGATGTTGAAACAGGATCGGATCGCCGCCCAGCGCCGGATCAAAGATCCCCAGCTTGAGCGTGCGTTCGGCGCCGACCAGCAGCAGCGTAATGGCTATCACCGGAGTGCCCAGCATGATGATGATAGCGGTAGCGTAGTGAGACCAGATGAAGAGGGGCATCCGGAACCACGTCAATCCGGGTGCGCGCATGGTGTGGATGGTGACAATGAAATTGAGGCCGGTCAGGATGGATGAAAAGCCTGCAATAAAGATTCCTACCGCCATCAGTGTGACGTAAGTATTCGAGTAAGTGGTGCTGTAAGGCGTGTAGAACGTCCAGCCGGTATCGACTCCGCCCATGACCGCGGCTGAAATCGAGATGACGGCGCCGATGGTCAACACATACCAGCTCAATAGGTTGATTCGTGGAAACGCCATATCCCGCGCGCCTATCATCATGGGAACCAGAAAGTTTCCCAGTGTGGCGGGGATGGACGGCACCAGGAAGAAGAACACCATGATGATGCCGTGCAACGTGAACATCTTGTTGTATGTGTCGGGCGTCATCAGGTCGCCCTGCGGCGTGGCCAGCTCCAGGCGGATCATGACCGCAAACGCTCCGCCCAGAAAGAACAGGATGGTGATGGTGACCAGGTACAGAAGAGCGATGCGCTTGTGATCCGTCGTCAGCAGCCAGGATTTGACGCCGTAGCTGGCATTCAGATAATTACGTGGCGCCTCCACTACGGGCTCTACCGGTACCGTACTCATTTCTTTGTTGCCTCCACTTCTTCGCCACCTTCAACACCCAGCGACTTTATGTACGCGATGATCTGCAGCAGACTTTCTTCATTGATCTGACCCTGGAAGGTGGGCATGATCGGCTCAAAGCCAGCGACAATTTTGGCCCGGGGATTCAGAATGGATTCCCGCAGGTAGGAATCGTCGGCAGTAACCTGCTCGCCGCCTCTCAGTAATACCTGCCTGCCGTAAAGACCCCGCACCGAAGGACAGCGTCCGGCGGTCTCCATCGTATGGCAACTCGCACAGCCATACTGCTGGAAGAGCTTTTCTCCGCGCGTTGCCATGGAGCCTTCACCCCCTCCGCCGCTGAGCCACTGTTCGTATTCATGCCTCTCCATGGCGTAGACCCAGCCAATCATCCCGGAATGCTCCGTCCCGCAGTACTCGGCGCAGAACAGATGGTATTTTCCAGGCTTAGTGGCCTGGAACCACACACGGTTCAGGCGGCCCGGAACCACGTCTTTCTTGATCCGGAATGCCGGAACATAGAAGCTGTGAATCACGTCCTCGCTCGCCAGGGTCAGATTCACAGGTACCCCGATGGGCACATGCAGTTCGTTGATCTCGCGCGGCCCCGATGGATGCTGAATTTTCCACATCCATTGTTTACCAGTGATGAATACCTCCATACCACCTTTCGGACTGGTCTGGCTGTGAAAATACAGATACGTCCCCCATGTGAAGAACGAAAGCATGACCAGGAACGGGATGACAGACCAAAGGATCTCGAGCCGCAACGAACCGAGCACCGGAGCGGGAACTTCCCCCGGCTCCCGCCGCCGGTACCGGATGGCGAAGTACCCGATGGCCAGAAAGATCAGAAGCGTCATAATTGTGCTGACGGTGGTCAGCCACAAATAGAGCGCGTCTACCGCATCGGATATCGACGATGCGCTATCAGGGAAGAACCGGAAAAGTTCTCGCATTCTCCAATTTCCTGCGCCGGTTGCGGCGAGATAACATTACCAACATCAGGATGAGCCCCACGATGGTCAGCCCACCAGCGATCCGAATCGTGTTCATGATGATCAGACCGTATTTTCCCGTCTCGGGATCGTAATGGTAGCAGTACAACAGCAGTTGATCGACGGGAGAGCCGATCCGGTTATTCGAAGCCTGCATCAGCCCGAACTTGACGTCGCGCGGGGGAAACTCGATCCCGTAGAAGTAATGGGAGAGCCTGCCTTCGGGCGTGACAATCATGATCCCGCTGGCGTGCACGTACTGGCCGCTCTTCTCATCGAACCGGTAGTGGAACCCAACCGCATCCGCCAACTTGCGAATGTTCTCCTCGCTGCCGGTGAGAAAATGCCAGCCGTTCCGGACGCCCTCGCGTCCATAACGCCTGCTATAGGCTTCCTTCTTCGCCGCCGCGAGTTCCGGCCCCTCCCGCGGATTGAAACTGACGTTGAGCACATCGTACTCTTTGCCGATGTCCAGATTCACTGCGCGAAGACTTCGCAGCATTCCATTCAACGTGAGATTGCATAACATCGGACATTCGTAATAAACCAGCCCCAGCACGACCGGTTTTTTTCCGAAGTAGTCTCCCAGCCGGACGTTTCTGCCATATTCGTCCTTGAACATCGCATCCAGCGGGACTTGCTGATTCAATTTCTGATCGATGCCGATTCCACGCAGTTGCTGCGGTACCTCATTGGATGAGGTATTAGCCAGCAGAACTGTACAAAAGGTGACTGTGATTACCAGACACTTCACTTCCACCACCTCAACGCTTAACTCGCGGCGGCGCCGGCGCGGGGATTTCGAACTCCGGCCCGCCTGCGCCCAAAGTCTTGGGGATACCCCGTTCCGCGACAATCTCCATCGCGCGGTCGATCGGAATCCGGACCACGCCCGCAGACCGGTCCACCCAGCCGTATCGATTCAGGATATTGTCCTGAAAAGCATTCAAACGCTCCATATCCACGGATGGCCTAACCTGCAACCTTGGCTCCGGCGGCGGCTGGAACGGAACTTCCAAGGCCGAGGTGGGCGCGGGCTCGGGTTGTACCCGTTCCAACAAGCCGAATAGAAACGCAAGGAACGCGAGAACCAGAACACACACGGCCGCCAGTCCGATACCGAAAATGACGATCGCCCGGATATTGACGTCCTTCGTCTCATGCCGAACCTCGAGATGATCCGTCCCCGTGTGATCAGTGGGCATGTGGCGTCTCCCCGTTTACCATCTGTGGAGCTTGCAAGGGCACCAGAGGGCGCGCCGGAAGCTGCCAGAGGAACCATGCAATCCACAACCCACCGATACCAATGGGCGCGGCCAGATCCAGCCAGTGAACAAACAACGTGCGCCCATGATAGGCGGGCTCGATCAGCCAGAACAAATCCACCAGGCGCATCAGGACGATCCATACGGCGATCCAAACCAGCCGGTTCGCACGTCTTTTCACATCCCGCATCAGCAGCACGAAGAACGGGACCGTGAAGTGAAACGCGATCAGCAGTATGGGCAGCAACACCCATCCCCCGCTGGTCCTCCGCAGATACCACGGAATCTCCTCCGTTATGTTCCCGGACCAGATGATGAGGAACTGGGAGAAGGACACGTAGGCCCAGAGCATCACAAACGCAAACAACAGATTTCCGAGATCGTGCAGTTGCGACACCCCCAGGACGCGCGAAAGCGGCGGGCGCGTGGAAAGCAGAATGACCACCGTGATCGTGAACGCGAACGCCGATAGCGACTGGCCGACGACATACAACGCGCCGTACATCGTGGAGAACCAATGCGGCTCCATCGACATCACCCAATCAATGGAAGCGAAGGTCACGGCAAGCCCCCACAAAATGATTCCAGGGCCGCTGATGTTGCGCAGCCTCCTGGTAGGCAGCGCGGGATTTTCGCTTACATCCTGCTGGCCGGAGAAGCGGTTCAGAAGAAACGCGAGCCCGATCCAGATCGCGAAGTAAATCACCACGCGCACGATGAAGAACGGTACGTTCAGCCAGGCCTGCTTTTCCTGGAGCAGGTGATCGTTCGCTACTGCTTCCGGGTGGGACCACTCGTAAAGGTGAGGGATACCGAACAGGATCGGGATAAACAGCAGCGCCATGAGGGGCACGGTGCGAGTACCCGTTTCGAGCAATCTGCGAATCACAAAGCCCCATTCCCCTCCCACCATGTGATGGAGCATCAGAACCGCCAGGCAGCCCGATCCGATGCCGAACCAGAACATAAATCCAAACAGGTAGGAGTGAAAGAACTGCCCAGGGTCAAGCAGCCATCCGAGCACACAGGCCGCCAGTCCGGCAACGCCGCCGATGGCTGCGTACGTTCTATACCGCCCGATATCGATCGGCAGTGGTTCCGCCGGTGTCATAGCTTTTGCCCCCCAGGCCGTTGCGGCTGGCCTTGTTGGTCTTCCGTCTGCTTTTCCAGTTCAGTCCGCTCCCGCTCCGGCACATCGGCCAGCGTGGCGGTCTGGCTGACCTGAAGGGCCCGGATGTAAGCAATGATGGCCCACCGGTCCCGCGGTTCCACCCGGGAAGCATAACTGTACATCGCACCAAAGCCGTTGGTGATCACGTCGAAGTAATGCCCCGCGGGCGCCTGCCGGAGCCGGTCCGTATGAAACGCCGGCGGAGACCGGAAGCCGCGCTGAGCGATCATGCCGTTGCCCATGCCGGAAGTGCCATGACACGGCGAGCAGTAGATGTTGAACCGCTCCCGTCCGCGCGCGAGAAGCTGCCGGTCGACATTCACGGGCATGGTCTGAACCAGTTTTCCGTCTTGTTTACCCGTGTAGAACGCCTGGTCTTCCTGCAAATGCCCGCGCGCAACGGTCCCCCGCACCGGGAGCCGCGCGGAGCGCCCGTCCGGAAAGAACTGACTCCGTTCGAGCGCCTCATAGCGAGGCTGGTCGTGCATGTCCTGGCGGCAACCGGCCAGGATCAGAACCGGCAGAACCATCGCTATCAACCTAAGAGCTTGTTGAAAAACGCGGCGCAGTTCCCGCTCCCTCGCGGCCGCGGCTCGGAGCGGAGCCGTGCGCGTCAGCAAGCCGTTTTCTCCGTTTTTCAATAAGTTCCTAAACCGGTACTTCACAGACCCCCCGAGTATGGAAGCTCTCCAGCAGATCCCGTGTCTGCGCCGGATCGAACAATGGATCCCGCTTCTCGATGCAGAGGAAAAACCGGTGATGGCTCGCCAGTGCGAACCGCGGCGCGTTGAACAGCGGATGGTACGGGCGCGGCAAGCCGTTCAGAGCAATCATCGCGAGTACCGCGGTAATCGACGCGATCAGCACACCGCATTCGAACGTGATCGGGATGTAGGCCGGCCAACTGTTCAACGGCCGGCCTCCGATGTTCAACGGATAGTGCAGAGCCGTGATCCAATACTGCAGAAAAAAGCCGCCCGCCGCTCCCGCCAATCCCCCGATAAGAACATAAAGCGGAAGCCAGGTATGCCGGAACCCAACCGCCTCGGAAAGACCGTGCACAGGCATGGGCGAGTACGCGTCCAGGTATCGGTAGCCTTTCTCGCGGACCGTTCGCGCAGCATGCAACAGGTCGTCCGGATTATCGAATTCGGCCAACAAGCCGTAAAGCCGTTCGTACGCCATGGATCAGTGCCCGCCTCCTCTTCGCGCCTGCGGGACAAGAGTGCGCATTTCGAAAATCGAAATCATGGGCAGACCGCGGATGAACAGGAACAATAGCGACAGGAATAACCCGATCGTTCCGACAAACGTGGCCCAGTCCCATATCGTCGGGTGATACATGCCCCAGGAAGACGGCAGGAAGTCCCGATGCAGGCTGGTAATGACAATGACATACCGCTCGAGCCACATGCCAACGTTGATAACGAGCGACAGAATCCACAACAGGAAAACATTGGCCCGGACACGCCTCGACCAGAGCGCCTGCGGAACCGCGATAT
This sequence comes from uncultured Acidobacteriota bacterium, assembly GCA_900696665.1. Classification (GTDB taxonomy): domain Bacteria; phylum Acidobacteriota; class Terriglobia; order Bryobacterales; family Bryobacteraceae; genus CAADGY01. Next base: position 172 of record CAADGY010000192.1, on the reverse strand, counting down.
TGCAAACAATCAACAACGCGTAGGACCACCAATACGGTCCTGTCATGCGGTTCCACATCATGTACCGCTCGGCTTCGAGCCCGCTGTACCATGCCATGAACGCCTCCATCAGGTAGCCGTAGGCGACAATCAATCCTGTTCCGAGCATCACCTTCGCCATGTTGTCCAGGTG
>CAADGY010000191.1 GCA_900696665.1 uncultured Acidobacteriota bacterium | reverse complement strand
CCGAAGGTTCCCATGTTCCGAATAATCGCCTCACCCGAGCTCAAGCCACCTATATCCCGGATACCGTTCCGCCCGTAAACAGGTTCCGTCGGAACTTGCCCCCCAGTCTTCTAACAAACCACGGTCTTGATATCGTCTGGACTCTTTTCGACATGAGAAACGGTGATTCACTTTCGTTCTTCTTCCCGGATGTCACCTGACACGGTCTGGCCGGGCCTTTTCCCTCCCTGCTCACTACCACGGCTTTTGTCCGCAGCAGCGGGACGTGGTTTGGAACCTTCTCCTGCAAGACGGTTCCGAGGGGCCTTCCCTCATCGACTACTCAGTTACGCAAAAAAGGCGTCTGTCGCCGCCTCTTTTGCTCATGGCACACTCAAAAGCTCAGTTTCAGAGCAAACTGCACCAGCCGCGCATTTACTGTCGTGCTGGTAATCTGGCCAAAGTTACTCGCATCCATGCTGGCATTCGGCTCACCAAAATTCGCACGGTTGAAAATGTTGAAAAACTCCGACCGGAACTCGAGCCGGATGGATTCACGAATCGGGATGTTCTTGAAGAGAGACACATCCAGGTTGCTTTGCCCCGGAGCACGAAACATCCCGCGGCCGGATGTGCCCACCGTGCCGGCTGGGGCGGGGCTCCATGCCGCCTTGTTGATATAGTTCCTCAGATTGTCCTTCGGCGAACCGGGGGTGGTCAGATCGGCATCCTTCACCACGTTCGAATACAGTGCTGCGGTGCTCGAAGTCGCCGCTCCACCCAATCTTTGGCCGCTCGTCCGGTTGGTGACGGTAACCGGAGTACCGGTCTGCGCTATGAACATTCCGTTGACGGACCAGTCATTGAAAAGCCGCCGGCCCACACCCGCATCGAAGAACCTGGGCAAATCCTGTGTGAACATGACGGACAGCCGGTGTGTCCGGTCGAAGTTGGCCGGCCCGCGCGCGCGGCTCCAATCCCACCATGGAGCGAGGGCCATGCTGGTGAAGAAGCGTGCGCCTTCCGAACCGTTTCCAATCGTCTTGCTCCACGTATACGACGCTTGAACCATCCCGGTGCTGATGCGCTTCTTACCCGTCAACTGGAACGAGTTGTATGTCGAACTGCCGCCTTGCGAGTTGATTGACATGTCAGCAAACCCGGGATACAGGCGCACCAACGTTCCCGGTTTCGGATCTCCCGGATCGAAGCCCACTGGTATTTGCGGATTTGCGATGTGGTTCGACATCAGGTGGGTACCCTTCGTTCCCACGTAAGCAGTCTCGATCAGTAAATTTCCCGGCAGTTCGCGCTGCAGACTGAAGTTATACTGCCAGGCGTTGTCGGTCTTGATGTTCCGCTCCAACGCCGCCATGCTCATGGATGAGTTCACGCTGGCAGGAAAAGGAATAAGGTCCGGATTGTAGCCGGGATCCATGAACGTCCAATTGTCGGGCGTTCTCAGGTTACAGCCGCTGCCGGCCACGGTGCAATCCGGTTGGATGGAAGTGAAGGTGGGTGGATTGGCGAACGCCTGTTGCGCAATCTGTCCCACGCGTTGATCGAAGTAAAGCCCCGCACCCGTTCGAATCACCCACCGGTCCGCGAAACGCCATGCGATTCCGAGCCGGGGCATAATGTTATTCATGTCGTTGTGCACCGTGCTCCGCGGCACCCCGTTGACCCCTCCCTGCACGATTCCGGACGCCTCCAGAGAACCGACTCCGCGGTAAAGGTCCGGGTACCAGTTTGTCATTCCCAGGTTGTACGCCGCGGGCTGCCAGTAAGCTTCGTAACGCAAGCCCATCGTGATGCTCAGCCGTGGATTAACTTTCCACTCATCGCTGAAGTAGGTAGCCAGCACTGCATCGCGCATCTTCAATTCTCCGGGACCGGCGCCGAATGCCTTGTTGCGGGTGTGCGATAGCAGGAAGTCGGCGTACGCATCGCCGGTCGCATCACCTGTGTAGGAAAAGCGTCCACGGCTGGTAAGTGTATTCTGCGGGTTGTACAGGTCGTGGCGGCTTTCCAGCCCGAATTTGAAGTTGTGCTGGTTCCGCATGTAAGTAAAATTCGCGGTACCGGTCGCCGTTTTGACATAGTCCGACCAGCGCTGATAGTTGCCGAAATTGAAGTAGTTCGTAATCAGGATTTCCGGCAATCCGTCGTCCACCATCGTCACCGGGAGCGGCATCATGCCTACCGACGACGGATCGGTCTGGTTCTCAAAAAACGTGAACTGATCCGTCTGGTCGTAAGCTGCGCCTGCTTCCAGGATCAGAGTGGGAGAGAATACGCGGGTGTATGATCCCGTAACGGAATGTTTTTGTTTCTTTGAACCGCGCCCGAACTGGGGCATGCCCTGGTAGAACGGATTCATGTCCTCGAGGCGGCTGTCAAACCACCTTACATAAAAGGAATTACTGTCATTGATTCGGTGGTCCACTCGAGCCGTGTATTGGTTGAGGTCTGTCGGCAGCGATTTCGCAGCGAAGAAATTCACCGCGCCTCCCGAAGAATAGTTGGGGAGCGGCACAAACATTTCCTGCAGCTTCAGCGACACGGGATTCAAACGGCTCGCCGGAATCGCATTATCGGGAAACGGCTGCCCGGTAAGTGGATCGGCGATCCGCTTTGCGCCGAAGTTTCCGGCCCGTTGGTCCGCCGTAGGCACCACGCGGGTGATGCTCGCACTTCTCGAATTCGCGTTGCGCTGCCGCATGCTTTCCCATCCTCCGAAGAAGAAGGTTCTGTTCTTTATCACCGGACCGCCGAGGTTTGCTCCGAACTGATGCTGATTATTCTGCCCCCGTACCGGCGAAAAAAACGGGCGGGCGTTTAACGTGGTGTTCCGGAAAAACTCGTAAGCGCTGCCATGAAACTCGTTCGTACCGCTCCGTGTGGTCACGTTGATGATGGAGCCGAGGTTTTTCCCATACTCCGCGCCAAAAAGACTTGTCAGTACCTTGAATTCACTTAGAAATTCCAGGCTCGGCGTACCGTCTCCGTCGGGTGAATTATTTAGCGCGTTCGACGTGGGCGCGCCGTCCACCAGAATATTGTTACTTCCGCGGCGGGCTCCGTTGACGCTCACACTGTCGCTGCCGGTCCCGGGCTGATCCGCGTTGTAAATCGCTCCGATCACTCCCGGCGAAGTGCCTAACAGTTGCGTGAAATTTCGCGTCGCCAGCGGAATCGAGGTGATTGTTCGCTGTTCGACGACGTGCCCCATCGTCGCCCGTTCGCTCTGCAGCAGAGGCGTCTCCGCGGTGATGGTGACAGTTTCGCTAACGGCGCCCAGCACGAGTTTCAGGTCCAGCCTCACAGTCTCGGTGGCATTCACGATTACTTCGCTGCGCTCAAGTTTCTGAAAGCCCTTGATCTCGGTCGTCACGCGGTATTTCCCAGGCCGCAGCAAAGGAAAGCTGGCGCGTCCGCGCCCGTCGGATTGCACGTTGAATACAGCTCCGGTTCCAATGTTCTCCGCGGTCACCAGCGCCCCAGGCACGGCTGCTCCCGAAGAATCGGTCACCAGGGCTTCGATCGCCCCTGTGGTGCCCTGGCCATGCAGCGCGGCAGAGCAAAGGATGAAGGCCGCCACAAAACTGACGCGAATTCTCATCGGTATTCTCCTATTCAAGAGCAGATAAAATGCTGAAAGCTCAAAATGGACGCACTGATGCTATCGTAAAAGCGGGTTTGAAACAAGTTATTGCCGGCGGAATAATGCTTGTCCCAGAGTATTTAGGACGTAGATCTCCGTCCTGACTCAAAACGACAACTTTAATCCCAGCCTGAACTGGCGGTTACTATCGTCTCTGGTACCTCGAATTTCCATGAAATTCCCGCCCGGGACGCTATTCGCCGGATTGTTAAACCGCGGCGTGTTGGTGAGGTTGAAAGCCCCGGCACGAAATTCGAGCCGGAAGCGCTCGGTGACCGGAAAGATCCGGAAGACGCTGCCATCCAGACCAGTGACTCCCGGACCCCGCAGGACATTACGCCCGGTATTTCCAAAGCGCACTGCCGTAAAAGGCAGCACACCTCCGCCAATACGAAGTTGGAGAACTGCTCGTCCGGCCTGGACGATCGCAGCACAATCCCGATGTACGCCGCCAGCTTTCCTTCGTCAGCAAAGCCGTTGATATCGCCGATGACGCCCGGCGGAATGCTCCCGTCAGCCGACCGATCTCGTTAGCGGACCAGTTCGGGAACGCAGGACCTCGCTTGATCACTTCTCCAGGTACTCGTACGCTGCCGTAATCCGCAGCCCTTCGAACAGCGAGGAGAACAACAACTATTAGAGAGCCGGTGGCGCCGCTTCCATTCTCGGATTGCACACTGGCCAGGGAGCAAAACTCAAGGTCTTTTCCTTGCGGGTCACATAGAGCAGGACGGGCTCACCCTTACCGTAATCGAGTGTGTAAATCACGCCTGACTCGCAGGAATAGTCGATGCCCAGCACGTTGCGGACGCGAGCGATGATTCCTCGCCCGCGAGGCGGGTGCTTGACCTCCACATTCGCCGGAGAGCCGTAAGGACTTTTGGGACCCCAGTCCTCCATGAACTTTTCCATCGAGTAGTCGGGACATGGGCTTTCAGGCGTACAACCCCACAGCCGGTATGCTGCCTGATAGTCCTGTGTTTTGAGGAGTTCGACGAACAGATTTGCTATCCGGTCTTCACGGTAATTCCGGAACCCGAAATAAAGCAAGAGACCAACAACAAGAACCGCCACCACCGTGATTGCCGTCCATCTGATAATCTTCGAACGCTTCTCGTCGCCAGCCCCGTATGCTTCCAGGTAGCCGGACATTTCCTCACCTCACTTTACCGGATGGGCCGCGTCGTAGGCCGCCACCGCTTCTTTGGTAAGATCGAGCGCCGGTTTGAAAAAAACGGTATTCGTCACATCGACGACGATATCAAGGTCTTTCTGCGCGGCTAGCTTGCCCACCACTTCCGTCATCTGTTGAGACACCCTGGCGAGAATTTCGTTCCGGTCGCGGTTTACTTCTCCCTGAAGGTCTTCCGTCAGGCGCTGCAACTCCCGCTGCTTACGCTGTCCTTGCACAACAAGATCCTGCTCGCCCTGCGGCGTCAACTTACCCCGCATCGTCTGAAGTTGCTGCGATAGAGCCTCGACTTCCTTCTGCAACTTCTCCATTTCCTGCTGCTGCGGCCGGTACCGGGCTTCCAGATCTGCCTGTGCTTTCTTGATGTCAGCCGTTTCCAAGACGGCACGCTGGAGATTCACCACCGCTACTTTTGTCTGCGCACCCACGAAACTGGCCGATGCCAGCAGTGCGGCTCCCATTACTATCAGACGGAACGAGGCTCTCGTCATTCTTCTTCAAAACTCCTTGATGGTCGAGCTTAGCCGTGGCAGAATGCGCCCTTCCGCTGTGTGCCGCGGCCAAAACACCGCCGCGAGCGGCCCACCGCCTTCCTCACGGGTCGTTAGTTCTTTGTTTTCACCTTAGCACAGACCGAAAGACCCGCCGGAGTACCTGCTACTCCAGTACTCCGAGGATCTCGTCTTCCCTCAGAACCAGGTATTCCTCACCTGCGCTTTTGATGTCTGAACCGGCATATTTCGTAAACAGGATCCGCATGCCGGGCTTGACGTCGATCACGCTGCGCTCGCCATTGCTGAGCAACTTGCCGTTACCGACGGCGACCACTTCGCCTTGCTGCGGCTTCTCTTTGGCGGTGTCCGGAACGATGATACAACTGCCGCTCACGGTCTCAGCTTCCTCGATGCGTTTCACTAATACGTGGTCATGCAGTGGTCGAATGTCCATAAATCACTCTTTGAGTCTATCTCTCCACATAGGATGACAGGTGCACGCCCGGCGCGGGCGCTGTCAGCATTTCATCCAGAACGCGGCCTTCCGCGCCGCTAGGGGTTTCAATCGCCAAAAACGTGGCGAGGGTCGGCGCGATGTCGTTTACCGCGATGGGCTGGTTGTATTGGCCTGCTTTGATCCCCCGGCCCATGAAAATCACCGGTACGTGAGAGTCGTAGTTATACGGTGTGCCGTGAGACGTGCCCCGTTCCTCGAACAGCCAGTACGGCTCGACGACGATAAAAAGGTCGGATCCCCGCTCGTTATTGAAGCCATTTCGGACACGCCTCCCGATCCGGTCCTCCAGAATCTGCCCGTTCTTCAACTGCTCCCGAGTATAGACCCGGGCAATATGCGGAATGCTCCGGACTACGTCGGCGGCCACTCGCTGCACTTCTGCCAGATCCAACTTGCGCTCGCGGATCAACTGATAGTTGAAATACGGGGCCGGACCGGACTTGCCGATCACCCAGTTTCCTTCTCCGTACTTCGCTGCAATCGCCTTCTGCACACCATCCAGCACCACGCGCGCGGACATTCTGCCGCCCGGCATCTTCCTTTGTTTCATGAGTTCGGGAAGCGGCGACACTCCGTGGTCCGCCGTGAAGATCACCAGCACATTGTCCAGCCCGACTTTGTGGTCGACGAAATCCAGCAATCTGGTGAACAGCCGGTCGGTTTGAATCGAGATGTCCCGAACTTCCGGCGCGTCCGGTCCCAGGCCGTGCCCGACATAGTCGTTGGAAGAGAAGCTCACCGATAGCAGGTCCGTCGTGCCGCGCTGGCCGAGTTGCTCCGCTTCGATGGCGTGCTCGGCAAATAACTCCAGCACCTCATTGCCGAAAGGCGTCCGCTCCAGCAGCTTGAAATAAGCGCTGTCCGGCTTCGGCGGCATCGTCGCAAACACCTGCGGCGCCGCGCCCGCCGTGCCGGAATTGGAGGACCACTGTTTGGTTATGTACCGGTCCACGGCCCGGCCGCTGTTGAAAGCCTTCACCCATACCGGCAGGTCGTCGAAATAGTAAGTACTGCTGACGAAGTTGCCCGTCGCATCGTCGAACCAGTAGGCTGCGTCGGCCATATGTCCCGCCGGGAGAATGGCGCTGCGGTCTTTGATCGAGATTCCGATTACGCGTGGTGTGCCCTTGCCCGACATCTTGAGCTCATCGCCGATGGTGCTCACCAGCAGTTTCCGCGGAGACGCGCCGGTCTCGCCGGCCCGGCCTCCCAGCAACTGCACAGTGCTGTCGGAAACGCTGGTCACTTGTTTATTCAATTCACGGTCGTACCATTCATTTCCGACAATTCCGCTGATGGAAGGTGTCGCTCCGCTCAGAATCGTGGAGTGACCAATTGCCGTGACCGTCGGAAAATGCTCATAGTGGGCGTTAGAAAAAACCGCGCCATGAGTGAGCAGGCGGGCCAATCCGCCGTTGTAATCGGATCGGAAACGGGTCAGATAATCGTACCGGAACTGGTCGACCACCAGCGTCAAGATCAACTTGGGAGCACTCTGAGGAGCCGCCTCAGGCGGAGCGGCTGGCGCCACCAGAGCGAGAACGAGACTAAGCAGACAAAGAGACGATTTTCTCATCACGAACCTTTGGTTGCGTCCGGCATGAACCGGCTATGTTTGATTTCCACCAACTCTTAACACCGCGAGAAACGCCTCCTGCGGAATCTCCACACGGCCCACTCTCTTCATGCGGCGTTTGCCTTCCTTCTGCTTTTCAAGCAGCTTGCGCTTGCGCGTAATATCTCCGCCATAGCATTTCGCGATGACGTTCTTTCGAATGGCGGGGATATTCTCGCGGGCCACCACTTTATTGCCGATCGCGGCCTGCAGCGCCACTTCGAACATCTGGCGTGGAATCAGTTTCCTCAGCCGTTCAATCAGTGCCTTGCCGCGTTCGTGGGCGAAATCCTTGTGGACGATGATCGACAGCGCGTCCACCGGTTCACCGGCAACCAGCACATCCAGCTTGACCATCGGAGATTCGCGGTAACCGGCTAAATGATAATCGAGCGAGGCATAGCCGCGCGAAGCCGACTTCAGCCGATCGTAAAAATCGAGCACGACCTCGTTCAACGGAATCTCATACGCGAGCAGCACTCTGTCGCTGCCGATGTGCTCAAATTTTTTCTGTACGCCCCGCTTTTCGTCCAGCAGCTTCAGGATTTCACCCAGAAACTCTTCGCGTGTGATCACGGTGGCTTCAATGATCGGCTCTTCGATCTTATCGATTTTCGCCGGATCCGGAAACTTGGTGGGGCTGTCTACTTCCATTACATCCCCGTCCCGCAGCACAACCCGGTACCGGACGCCCGGAGCGGTTGTAATAAGGTCGATCTGGAATTCGCGCTCCAGGCGCTCCTGTACGATTTCCAGGTGCAGCAGGCCCAGGAAACCGCAGCGGAATCCGAAACCGAGGGCCGCCGAACTCTCCGGCTCGAAACTGAACGCACTATCGTTCAAGCGCAGCTTTTCCAGTGCCTCGCGCAACACTCCGTGCTCGTGCGACTCCACTGGATAAAGGCCGGCAAAGACCATCGGCTTGATCTGCTCGAACCCGGGAAGCGGTTGAGCCGCGGGCTTTGCATCATCAGTGACCGTATCCCCGATCTGCGCGTCGGACACCGTCTTGATGTTCGCGAACATGTAGCCGACTTCCCCGGCTGAAAGCTGTTCGGCCGGTATGGCTTTCGGCGACTGGTAACCCAGCCCCTCCACTTCGAAGGACTTGCCGTTTGACCATAGCCGGATCTTCTGGCCGGTACGAAGGGTTCCATCCACTACCCTGAGCAGTGTGATAACACCGCGATAAGGGTCGAACCAGGAATCGAAAACCAACGCGCGCAGCGGGCTTTCCGGTGAACCCTTCGGAGGCGGCACCAGGTGAACGACAGCCTCGAGAACATCCTGCACTCCCACACCCTGCTTCGCGCTTACCAGGATCGCGTCCGAAGCGTCGAGGCCGACGACCTGCTCAATCTGCGCGCGAATGCGCTCGGGGTCCGCCGCCGGCAGATCGATCTTGTTGATGACCGGAATAATCTCCAGATCGTGGTGCAGTGCGAGATAGGCGTTGGCCAGCGTTTGCGCTTCCACACCCTGCGAGGCGTCCACTACCAGCAGTGCCCCCTCGCAGGCTTGCAGGCTCCGCGATACCTCGTAACTGAAATCGACATGGCCCGGCGTGTCAATTAGGTTCAACTGGTACGTCTCGCCGTCGCTTGCCCGGTAATTCAGGCGGACAGCATGTGCCTTGATGGTGATGCCTCGCTCCCGCTCCAAGTCCATGGAGTCGAGTACTTGCTCCATCATTTCCCGCTGCGAGAGAGCTCCGGTTGCCTCCAGCAGGCGGTCGGCCAGCGTCGACTTGCCGTGATCGATATGCGCAATGATAGAGAAGTTTCGAATGAACGCCGAATCCATGCGGTATGATGAGGCTCTGAGTCCGATTATCCCATATGTCCTACAGCCACATTCGGTTTGAGGCCGGGGCGGACCGCATCGCACTCGTCACGATAAACCGTCCCGAGAAACGGAATGCGCTCAACGCGCGCGTGATGGAAGAACTCGCCGATGCGTTCGAACGCGCGCGGAATGATGCTTCCATCGGTGCGCTCGCCGTCACCGGCGCTGGTGACAAAGCGTTCGTGGCGGGAGCGGATATCGGTGAGCTGTCGGAAATGACTCCGGTGGAGGCTCGGCAAGCCGCCCTTCGCGGCCAGCAGATATTCCGTAAGCTTGAGACGTTGGGAAAGCCATCGGTCGCCTGTATCAACGGCTATGCGCTGGGCGCGGGTCTCGAGTTGGCTATGGCCTGCACGCTTCGGCTAGCATGTCCCGAAGCGAAACTCGGGCAACCGGAAGTGAAGCTCGGTCTTCTGCCGGGCTATGGCGGCACGCAGCGGCTGCCGCGTCTGGTGGGCCGCGGACGCGCGCTCGATCTTCTGCTGAGCGGCGAACCCCTGGACGCGGAAGAGGCGCATCGCATCGGCCTGGTAAACTACGTCACACCGCGCGAGAACCTTCAGCCGTTCGCGCGCGGGTTGCTCGAAAAGGTGCTT
>CAADGY010000190.1 GCA_900696665.1 uncultured Acidobacteriota bacterium | reverse complement strand
TTCTTCTGGGCAAGCTCAACATGGACGAGTTTGCGTTCAACTTCACGTCGGAGACCAGCTTTTTCGGCGCGATTCACAACCCATGGGAGCTAGCGCGTTCTCCAGGTGGAAGCTCCGGAGGGTCCGCGGTCGCGGTAGCCGCGGGTTTGTGCTGCGCGGCGCTGGGCTCGGATACCGGCGGATCGATACGTTTGCCGGCTGCATTCACCGGGACGACAGGTTTGAAGCCCACCTACGGGCGAATCAGTTGCAATGGTGTTTTGCCGCTCGCCTGGTCCTTGGATCATGTCGGGCCGATGTGCCGGAGCGCCGCCGACGCGGCGATTGTAACCGTCGCGCTCGCCGGGCGCGGCCAGATGCCGGCGGCGGAAACGATTCTTCGCACGCGCGCGAAACAACTGCGTCCCGGCGTTCCACGCAGGCTTTTCTACGAAAAGATCGATCCGGAGATCGAAGCCGCCATGGACCGGGCCACGGAAGTGCTCACCCGGCTCACTCAGGGTGTTCGTGAAGTCACGCTCCCGGAATTGCCGATGTCTCAGGAGATGCCGATTTTTTCGGTTACTTACTCGGACATCATCATGGCGGAAGCCTACGCTTATCATGAGCGGACGATCAAGGCCAAGCCTGATCACTACGACAACCGTACGCGCACTACGATCGAATCCGGAGCGCGCGTCTCCACACCGGCCTATATTCGGGCGCGCCGCCATCTTGACCAGTTGCGCGCGGAAAGCGGAAAGCTGTTCCAGGAAGCGGATCTGCTGATTACGCCCACCGCGCCGGGCGCCGCGTTTCGTTTGGGTGATCCACCGGATTTGATTTATTTGCGCAACTGCGCTCCCTGGAATGTGTACGGACTGCCATCGGTCTCCATTCCCTGCGGATTCACAGCCGGAAAACTGCCGGCCGGCTTGCAGATTACAGGTCCTGCCGGCCGCGAAGACCTGGTGTTGGCGCTGGCACACGCCTACCAGGCGGAGACGAACTGGCACACTGAGCGCCCGGCGCTTTAACCCGCCTGTTCGTGTTTCCGATACAGAGCCAGGGCCTGTTCGTCGTTGAGGCCCCCGTGCAACATGCCCAGGAACGCTTTCACGATTCCGGCCGGATGGGGATGCTGATAGATGTTGCGGCCGTATACGAGGCCGTGCGCACCCTGGCGCAGTAGGGCATAGGCTTTTCGAAACACCGTCTCTACAGGCTCCCGGCCACCTCCGCGAACCAGCACCGGGCACCGGGCTGCCTGGATGACTTCGTGGTAATCGGCGGGGTCATCTGTCGGATCCGCTTTGATCACATTGGCGCCCAGTTCGCGTGCCTGCCGCACCAGCGGAACGATCAGGTTTTTGTTGCCGTCGGCCTGTATGGCGCCTCGAGCCTCGTCGAATTTCATAACCAGCGGCTCCACCATTAAAGGCATGCCGTAACGGTCGCATTCCGCCCGCGCTTTGCCGACGTTTGCCACTGTCTGGCGGTGCAAATCCGGGTCGCCCGGAAACAGCAGAAGGTTGCACACAACGCAGGCGGCATCTATTTGAACCGCGGGCAGGACGGGATCGTCCGCACGGACGAGAATATCGAACGGCACGGTGGGCAGGTGCGCACTGTAAGGGTTGCCCGCATCCAGGCGCATGACGAGTGCGGGTTTCGACTTGCCGGCGATGGATTGCAGAAGCTCAGCCTGGCCGTAGTTCATCTGCAGGGCATCAGGTCCCGCATCCACCAGTTCCGCTACCACGCGGGTCATATCCTCGAGCCCGGCAAGAAAGCTGCGTTCATTGAACACGCCGTGATCGATAGCGACATTGAGGCAGTTGCCTGAAGGATGGAAGAGCCGGTTTAAACGCGCGTTGGGGAAGTTGTGCATCGCCTCTGCCCATCAAGATAGCAGCATCGGCGGGAACGCTTCGCCGCGTGTGACAATGCGGATCGTCGAATCCAAGGCTTCAGCAGACGATGAAGGGCCGGACCGGCGCCGGTGTGCAGGGCGTCGCGGCGCGGATCATCCAGTTCGGCGCGAATTTTAGTTTTGATCCGGATCGGCGGTCCCCCGCCACTTTGCTCAATATCTCCACCGCGCAGAGAGGCTTGTTCCTAGCATCGGGAGGATTCGCGACTCCCCGTTGCCACGGCGCTCCGTTACTAATGTCCTGCATTGAGTGACAACTGATTCATTGTATTTGCCCGGTTTTCGGAAGATAATCGGCGTCAGGTTCGGCGCGTCTCCCGCATCCCGGGGGCGTTTGTACTTCCGCGAACGGAGTACCTGGGTCTGTGCATCGGAAAACCAGCGTTCGCCATCCCGAGTTCAGCCTCTACGCCGGCGGCAGCCGGGTTGGTCATTCCGGCCATCGAATGCTGGCCGCCGCCCTTGTTGCCGTTCTTCCCACGGCTGTTTGGGCTCAGCAGGCGCCGTCCACCGATCCCGCGCCCACGGCAGTTCAGCGCGGCGCCGGGTTATTCACGGGCAAGATCCCTCTTCGCAATCAAGGTCCTGCATGTGTCGGCTGCCATACCATCGCTGGACTTCCGTTCCCGAATGGAGGCACGCTCGGTCCCGACTTGACGGACGCGTACCGCAAACTCGGCCCTGAAGGTACGCACGCGGCGATGCAGACTCTGTACTTCCGCGTCATGACGCCTGTTTACCGGGCGCACACGCTCACTCAGAATGAGCAAGCGGATCTGGTGGCTTTTCTTGCAGACGCTGGATCTAGTCCGGCTCCGCGGTGGAATACCCAGATCCTGCTGCTGATGGGTCTTGGGCTGGCCGCGGTTTTTGTGGCTCTTACAGGGCTGGTCTGGCGAGACCGGGTGCGATCGGTGCGGCGGGCTTTGGTCCTAAGAGCCACCCGCCAAGGAGTTCGATCTTGAGTTGGATCAAGGATATTGTGAACCCGGAGCTGCGCGCCTGGGAAGAGTTCTATCGGAACCGGTGGCAGCATGACAAAGTCGTACGCAGCACGCACGGAGTCAACTGCACGGGCGGCTGTTCGTGGATGGTCTATGTCAAAAACGGCATCGTCACCTGGGAGATGCAGGCGAGTGACTATCCCAGATTGGAAAGCGGCCTGCCTCTGTATGAGCCGCGCGGATGTCAACGCGGAATCGTTTACTCCTGGTACATATACAGTCCTCTGCGAATCAAGTATCCCTATCTCCGCGGAGCGCTGATGGATCTATGGGAGACCGCCAGGACCAGGCACAAGGACCCGGTTGAAGCCTGGGCATCGATTGTCGAGAACAAAGAAAGCCGCGGCGCATACCAGGTGGCACGCGGCAAAGGCGGATTCCGGCGTGCGAGTTGGGACCAGTGCCTGGAGATCGTTGCCGCTTCCATGCTGTATACGGCCAGGAAATACGGTCCCGATCGTGTCATAGGCTTCTCGCCTATTCCGGCAATGTCGATGATCAGTTACGCCGCCGGATCCCGCTTCTTACAGTTATTCGGCGGCGTCATGCTCAGCTTCTACGATCTCTATGCCGATTTTCCACCCGCCTCTCCGGAAACCTGGGGTGAGAAGACCGACGTTGCGGAAAGCGCGGACTGGTTCAACAGCAAATATATCGTCGTCACCGGCAGTAACCTCAACATGACGCGTACTCCTGACGCGCACTTTGCCGTCGAAGCGCGGCACCACGGCGCCAAACTGGTGGTTCTGTCGCCGGACTTCAGTCAGGTTTCCAAACACGCCGATTGGTGGATTCCGGTCAACGCCGGCATGGACGGCGCTTTTTGGATGGCTGTCAACCATGTCATCCTCAAAGAATTCCACACCAGCCGGCAAGTTCCGTATTTTGCCGATTACCTGAAGCGATACTCCGATACTCCGTTCCTGATCGAGATCGAGAAAAGCGCTGACGGCCACGTTGCTGGAAAGTTTCTGCGCGCCAATCGCATTGCCCGCTACCGCGATGTGGAGAACGGCGAATGGAAATGCCTCATGCTCGATCGGGCGAGAGGGCAGGCGCGCATGCCGCAGGGTTCCATAGGCTTTCGCTGGCAGGACCGCAAGGGGCAGTGGAATCTGGAACTGAAAGATGGCCTCGACGGCGCCGGCATTGATCCCCAATTGAGCCTGATCGATAGCCCTGACGAAATCCTGCAGATCCCGTTTATCGATTTCGGCCGCGAACGAACGTTCCGCCGCGGTGTCCCGGTCCGCTATATCGAGTCAGTGGACGGTCCCGTGGCGGTCACGACCGGTTTCGACCTGCTGATGGCTCAATACGGTGTGCCGCGCGGACTGGCCGGCGACTACCCGGCCGGCTACGACGATGAGGAAATCGCCTACACGCCCGCCTGGCAGGAGAAGTTTAGCGGTACCGGCCGCAAGACTGTTATTCAATTCGCCCGCGAATTTGCCACTACCGCCGAAATGACGAAAGGCAAATGTACAATCATCGTCGGCTCCGGCGTCAACCACTGGTTCCACAACAATCTGCATTACCGTACGGGCATCTCGGCATTGATCCTGTGCGGATGCGTCGGGGTGAATGGTGGTGGGTTGAATCACTACACCGGACAGGAAAAAATCACCCCCATGGCATCCTGGGTCACTCTGGCCATGGCTCTCGATTGGAGCCGTCCGCCAAGACTGCAAAACGGGCCGTCGTTTCACTATGTCCACAGCGACCAGTGGCGCTATGAGCGCGCCCATGCCGATTATCATCCGCCTGCCGGCCGCTTTTCACGCGAACACTTCATAGACCTGCAGGTGGATGCCGTGCGCATGGGCTGGCTTCCTTTCTATCCGCAGTTCAACCGCAACCCGATACAGCTTGTGCGCGATGCGGAAGAAGCCGGCGCGCACACCATTCCGGAGATCGCGCAATGGACCGTGGATCAGCTTCAAACCGGAAGAATCCGCTTTTCGGTGGAAGAACCCGCTCTTCCGGAAAACTGGCCGCGCGTGTGGCTCATCTGGCGCGCCAATGCTCTACACAGCAGCGCTAAGGGCCATGAATACTATCTTCGTCATTATCTGGGAACTCACTCCGGTGCGATCGCCAGTGAGGCTGCCCAGGATTCGGTCCAGGAGGTCGTTTGGCGCGAGGCCGCCGCGCAAGGGAAGATGGACCTCGTCGTCGATCTCAACTTCCGCATGGATACGTCGGCCCTTTACTCCGACATAATTCTGCCCTCGGCAAGTTGGTACGAAAAGGACGATCTCAACACCACCGACCTCCATTCCTATTTTCACCCCCTCGGGGCGGCAGTTCCGCCGTGCTGGGAATCCAGAAGCGACTGGGATATTTTCCGCGCTCTTGCGGAAAAGACCAGCGAACTCGCGCGCACCCACTTTCCGGAACCGTTCCGGGAACTGGTCACAACTCCGCTGCTGCACGATACCGCCGATGAGATCGCACAGCCGGAGGTGCGCGACTGGAGCAGGCGCGAATGCGACCCCATACCGGGCAAAACAATGCCGCACATTACCGTGGTCGAGCGCGATTACGTCAACCTCGCACACCGCTTTAATTGTCTTGGCCCGGGCATCGTGGAACATGGCATCGAAGATCACGGTATCGACATCGATGTCGCGGACCTCTATGAGGAATTCGCGAAGACAGTCCCGTCTTATGAATGGAACGGCCGGCGCTATCCCTCTTTGGTGGATGCCGTGAGTGCCGTAAACATGGTGCTCTTCTTTGCGCCCGAAGCCAACGGCGAAATCGCCCATCGAGGCTTCAAAGAGCGGGAGCGCCAGGTCGGCCTGCCCCTGGCGGATTTAGGAGAAAATAGCCGCGGCGTGCGCTACGACTTCGAAGACTTGACGAAGCAGCCCCGCCGCATCCTGACCAGTCCATGCTGGTCGGGAATTGTCAACCACGGCCGTGCCTACAGCGGCTACGTCATGAACGTCGAGCGCCTCGTACCGTGGCGGACCCTCACCGGACGCCAGCACCTGTACCTCGATCACGAAGCGTATCGCGCCTTCGCGGAGTCCTGTCCGACTTTCAAGCCTCGCATCAGCCTTGAGAATTCGCGAAGTATCGTCAACAGCAGGCCCATTGGAAAATCCATCACACTGGCCTGCATCACGCCCCACGGCAAGTGGCACATCCATTCCACCTACTATGACGACCTGCGCATGCTGACGCTTTCGCGCGGCGTCGAACCCTTCTGGCTCAACGACAAAGATGCCGCCGAGATCGGCGTTCTCGATAACGACTGGGTAGAGGCCTACAATGACAACGGCGTCATTGTCACCCGCGCTGTAGTGAGCGCGCGCATCCCCCGCGGCATCAGCATCTTCTATCACGCTCCTGAGCGGACCATCTCATTTCCAAAATCACCGGTCCGCAACAATTACCGCGGCGGCGGAACCAACAGTGTCACCCGAATGCGGCTCAAACCGGTACTGATGGCCGGAGGGTACGCGCAGAATTGTTACCGCTTCAATGATTACGGTCCACCGGCCACGGACCGCGATACGTACGTGATCGTGCATAAGCTCACCGGCAAACCGCGCTGGGATTAGGAAGGAACCCGATGGATGTACGCGCTCAGGTCTCGATGGTGTTCCACCTCGACAAGTGCATCGGATGTCACACGTGCAGTCTTGCCTGCAAGAACCTCTGGACCGACCGTCCAGGCACCGAGTACATGTGGTGGAACAACGTCGAGACCAAGCCGGGAACGGGCTATCCGGTCTTATACGAGGACCAGGAGCAGTATCGCGGCGGTTGGATCGTGGAAAATGGGGAGCTTCGTCTCAAGCTCGGCAGCAGAAGGAGCGAGTTGGTCAACATCGCGTATAACCCGCGGTTGCCTGTCCTCGACGACTACTATCATCCGTTCACCTACCGCTATAGCGACCTGATCGACGCACCTGCCGGCGGCAGCCAGCCTGCCGCCCGCCCGATTTCAATGATCACCGGCGGCGATTTGAATATCGAGGCCGGCCCGAACTGGGACGACGATCTGAGCGGATCACCGGTTTACGCGGCCAACGACCCTAACCTGGCTGTGTTGAGCGAAGAGGATCGGCGGCAGTTTTTTGAACTCCAGCAGCTCGTCTATTTTTACCTGCCGCGCATCTGCAATCATTGCCTGAACCCGAGTTGTGTCGCGGCCTGTCCTTCCGGGGCCATCTACAAACGCGGAGAGGATGGCATCGTTCTGGTCAGCCAGGAGAAATGTCAGGGGTGGCGCATGTGCATTTCCGGCTGTCCTTACAAAAAGGTGTATTTCAACTGGAATAGCGGCAAAGCGGAAAAATGTATCCTTTGCTATCCGCGCATGGAAATCGGCGAGGCCCCCGCATGCATGCATTCCTGTGTCGGAAAAATCCGGTATCTCGGAGTTGTTCTCTACGACGCGGACCGTATCCTCGAAACCGCCTCCAGGCCCGAAGGCGAATTGGTGGAAGCACAGCGCGATATGATCCTCGATCCCTTCGATCCGGAAGTGATCCGGGAAGCCCTGAACAGCGGTGTCGACCGGAAGATTATCGAGTCCGCTCAGAAGTCGCCGGTTTATCGCTACGTGAAGGAGTGGAGAATGGCGCTTCCACTTCATCCTGAATGGCGAACCCTTCCAATGCTGTTCTATGTGCCGCCTCTGCTGCCGGTCACCGCCACGCTCGATCAGCAGGGTAATTATGAAACGGAAACGGATTTCTTCAGCTCGCTTCAGAGCGCGCGCCTGCCTATCCGCTATATGGCGAGCCTGTTTTCGGCCGGCGACGAGGCGGAGGTGATTGCGGTTTATCGCAAACTGCTGGCCGTTCGCATCTATAAACGCGCGCAAACCGTCGGGGACATCTCAATGGAGGCGGCGAGGGGCGCGCTGGAAGAAGCGGAATTGACTCCTGAAGATGTGGAAGGCATTTACTATCTGACCGCTCTCGCCGGTTTCGAGGAGCGAATGGTAGTTCCTCCATTTCTGCGCGAACAGGTCGTCGAACTCGGGATCGATGTCCAGATATTCCAGCAGGAACGCGGTGCCGGGTTTCTCCACTGGCCCAAGAGAGGATTGTGATGGCGCTTTACTCGCTCTTGGCAACTGTTTTCGAATATCCGGAGCCCGCCCTC
>CAADGY010000189.1 GCA_900696665.1 uncultured Acidobacteriota bacterium | reverse complement strand
CTTCACCATCACATGACGGCGGAGGATCAACGCCGCGTTGTGAGCGACCTCGTTGAAGCTTTGCAGTTGGAATGCGCCGCGTGAACATAACCGGCGTGTCGGCTGCGGGCCCTGCCTCACTCGCCTCGCTTGTTGCTTAGTCCGTAGCTCGACCCAACGTATCGAATCAGCACTCGGGAAGCTTTTCCCCAAGCCTCTTGGCTTGGGGATTTGTCTTTATCGGCCATTAGAGTTCGCCGCAAAGAGCAGACGGGCGGCATGGAGGTACATCTCGGCGATGGTAAGCAATGGCTGACAATGTCGGTTTCATCAGACAATGGACTGGGCCATTTGCGTGTCAGAACAAGAATGCCCCATGCGGATGAAGGGTATTGTCTTTACATCCATATCGGAGATTATATGAAGGTATTGACCTGATGATGAACAAAGAGATCAAAGCGGGCTGCTTTTGGATGGCATTATGGCTGATCGGTGTGACGTTCCACCCCGCGTGTTTGTCCTTGGCTGCAACGCTTGACACCCATACGGTGGCGTTGGATGGGGAGGGGAAGTTGATACCGTGGACGGCGGATCCGGGTCAGGGGTATGACCGGGTGATGTATTTGTCGTGGGATTTGTTGAAGAACCGGATGCCGAACAACCCGGCCAACGGGCTGCCGGTGACCTACACGCACTCGGAGTATGATCCGGGCAGCTTGACCGGGAGCAGTTGGCCCAACAATGCCGCGAGCAAGGCGGCCATGTTGGCGGATTCGGCGGTGCTGTATTATGCCTACTCGGGGGATTACCGGGTCATCACGCTGGTGCGCGGGCTGCTGGACCATCACCTGCAACACGGCACGACGCCGGCCGATTATGTCTGGGCGCGTGTGCCCTGGTCCACGGCGGCGGCGGGCTCGATCACTTTCGGCAATGATTCGATGGTCGAGGGGGTGGGAGTGCTGGAGCCGGACAAGGTGGGGGAGTTGGGATTTCATGGTTACTTGAGGTTCTACCAATTGACGGGTGACACCAATTACCTTGCAGCGGCGCTGGCGTGCGCGGATGCGCTGGCCTTACATGTGCGGACTGGGAACGCGACGCAATCGCCCTGGCCGTTTCGGGTGGTGGCTCAGACGGGAGCGGTGCGGGATGATTACTGTTCGCATGTCATCGCCCCGATCCGGCTGTTTGACGAACTGATCCGGCTGGGTTTGGGGAATACCAACGCTTACCAGAGTGCGCGGCAGAAGGCGTGGAACTGGCTGCTGACCTATCCGATGAGCAACCGGGCTTGGGCGGCCTATTTTGAGGACATGAGCGGCTTCATCGGGAATTTGAACCAGTATGGCCCGGGTCAGACCGCGCGCTATCTGTTGGAGCGTCCGGAGCTTGACCCCAACTGGCACGATCACGTGACCAATCTGCTGGGGTTCATCGAGAGCACTTTTGGCGGGACGGACATGGGGGAGCCGGGGCTGCAGTACGGGGCACGAGTGATCTCTGAGCAAACGGACTACAAGTACAAGATGGCCAGCCACACCTCCCGGTTTGGGGCGGTGAATGCGTTGTTGTACTCGCACACGGGTGATCTCGCGGTCAAAGACAAGGCCTATCGCTCGCTGAACTGGAGCACCTATATGTGCCGCAACAACGGAGTGGTGATTGAAGGTCCCTACGAGAACGCCAATCGGGGCTATTGCTGGTTTAGTGACGGACACGGGGACTACATCCGCCATTTCATGCTGGCCATAGGGGCGGTGCCGGAATGGGCGCCGGCGGGGCAGAATCACCTCGTGCGTTCAACCTCGGTGATCAAGTCGGTGGCCTACACCACCAACAGCGTCACCTACACCACCTTCGACAGTGCTTCCAGGGAAACATTGCGATTGGGGTTCACGCCGGGTGTGGTATTGGTGGACGGGGTCGCGCTTAATCCGAGAGCGGACGTGGCCGAACCGGGCTGGGTCTTCGACCCGAGCACTGCGGTTCTGCGGATCCGGCATGACGTGGGTACACAAGTGCAGGTGCTGGCCGGCGTTCCGCCGCCGTCCATCGTAACCAGTTTTCTCCCGACCGGAGTGATCCATCAGCCTTATCTGGCTGCGCTGACGGCCAGCGGGGGCGTTCCGCCTGATGCGTGGGCGCTGGACAGCGGGGTGCTGCCTGCCGGGCTGACGCTCAACGCGACTGGCAATCTTGGCGGGACGCCCACCGTCGCCGGAACGTTCAGTTTCACCGTTCAAGCCAGCGATGCCAGCGACCCGGTGCAGACGGCGAGCAAGGCGTTGAGCCTGCAGATTCTAGGAACGTTGCAGTCCCTCGCGGTGACGCCGGCCAATGCCAGCGTTCCGGTGGGTGGAACTCAAGCGTATGCGGCCACCGGGACGTATAGCGATGGGAGTGTTCAGGACCTGACCGGCCAGGTGACGTGGGCTTCGTCCCACCCTGAGGTGGCCACCATCAACGCCAATGGTGTGGCCACAGCCATTGCCCCCGGGACCACCACGATCTCGGCTGCCTTGAAAGGGATTGTCGAGAGCGTGTTGCTCACGGTTGAATCCCCGCCGTCTCTTGCGATCGCCACCTACTATTTGAAGGATGGTTTGGTGAGGATTCCATACTCGGCCAGCTTGAGCGCGGTGGCGGGTGTGCCGCCTTATACGTGGTCGCTGGTCAGTGGTTCGTTGCCTCCCGGTTTGGCGCTCAATAGCGGGAGCGGCGTGCTTTCCGGTACACCTGGCAGTCCGGGGGCGTTCTCATTTACCGTTCGGGTCGTGGATGCAGGCGCGGTCACACAAAGCGTTACCAGACCCATGACCTTGACCATAAACGCGACGGGCACCTTTGGGAACACAGTGGACGGAAGTCAAACTGATGCACTTTGGAACAATGGTGCATGGATCAACGCGGCGAGGTTCCAGTGTGCATCCAACATGACGGTGACCTCTGTGCAGGCCAAGGTGGTGGGGATTGCTGGCCGGTATAAGTGTGCCATTTACACCGACGCGAGCAGTCTGCCGAGCCGCCTGCTGGGCCGCACCACCGAGGTGGTCGGTCCCGCCTCGGGCTGGCATGTCTTTCCGCTCATCAACCCGGTGGCGTTGACCAACGGCCAGTTTTATTGGCTCGCAGTTTGGTCGGACGATGCTGCTGCCCGTGCCTACCACTCAGGGAGCTCTGGCACTCTGCGATGGGGGCGCTACGATTTCGGCGAATGGCCCGACCCGCTCTCCACCAGCAGCGGCGGCAATTTCAATTATTCGATT
>CAADGY010000188.1 GCA_900696665.1 uncultured Acidobacteriota bacterium | reverse complement strand
TACCACGCGTTCACCGCGAGTGCTACCAAACGCTTCTCGCACTCCTACATGGCGAAAGTGGCCTACACCTTCTCCCGCTCTATCGACACCGACTCGGAACCGTTTGGAGGTGGGGCTGGCGAGCTTCAGGGTAGCCAGGAAGTCGCCAATATCCGGCTGGACCGGGGCCTGTCCGCTTTCGACGCGACGCACCGGCTGGCGCTGAACTTCATCTGGGAAATGCCTTTCCTGCGTGCAGACCGCGGCCTTGCGAGCTCGATTCTGGGTGGATGGCAGCTTGGCGGGATTGTGTCGGCGCAGTCGGGATTCCCGTTCACGGTCATCACGGGCGTGGATACGAATCTCGATGGCGTATTAACGGACCGGCCCAATCTTGCCGGAACAGGCGCTCCTCTTGTGGGCAGTTCGCCAAGACATTTTTCCGATGGGGCGTTTGGCAATGCCGCAGACTGGACCAGCCTTTTCAGACCCGCTCCAGCCGGCACCGTTTCCCAGCTCGGCAGGAACACTTATCGCGGTCCCTCTTTCATAACCGCCGACGCGTCGCTGACGAAGGCCTTCAGCATGCCATGGGAACGCAGCGCGATCGAGTTTCGCGCCGAGTTCTTTAACCTGACCAATCGCGTGAACCTTCGCGGTCCGTCGAATTCCCTCGGCACCTTCAACGCCACAACGCAACGCTGGTCGAACGTGAACTTCGGCCGCTCTATGCTGGCCTTCGAAGGACGTCAGATCCAGTTTGCGCTCAAGTTCCGCTTTTGAGCGTGTGCGCGGGTCAACGTTCCTCCACCGGGCGGCTCAGAACGCCGCCACCATAATAGGGGGTGAAATCCCACGGGACTTCGCCGCCCGTCAGCCGGGGATCGCCCGTATCTTTCAAGATGCGGTCCAACTGGGATCGTAAATGATTCCTGATTTTCTCCTGTGCGGCGCGGGCCGCAAGGTTGGTGAGCTGATAAGGGTCCCGTTTCAGGTCATACAATTCCTCGGCCGGCCGCTTTGCGCACGCCATTTCGTAATAGCTCTGGAACCGGGAGGAAGACCGGTTCGCGATCAAAAAATCCATGGAAGGCGAGGCATCGATATCTCCATAATCGGGCGGGTCTCCGGCGGGCCAGCGCTCCGGGGCGAAGTTCCGGATGTAGAGATGATCGTAGGTCCGGATGGCGCGCATGGGATATCCAGCCCCGCCCGCGCGTCGTCTTGTGTGCCGCTCGCGCCCGGTGACCACCTGGTGACGCCCGTTCTCGACCCTGCCGTCTTTTCGCGATGTCAGAATGCTCAGCAGGCTGCGCCCGGTCATCGCAGGTGGGCGTTCGACACCTGCGGCCTCTAGAAATGTTGGGGCAAGGTCCGTATGGCTCACCATGTCGTCCACTACCCGCCCCGGCGGTATCCGTTCCGGCCACATGACGGCTAAGGGCATACGCGTGCCGGAGTCGTAGAGATTCGTCTTGGCGCGCGGAAACGGCATACCGTTATCGCTGGTGACTGCCACGATGGTGTTTTGAAGGCGGCCAGACTTGTCTAAAGCAGCCACCATATCTCCCACGGCGCGGTCGAACCGCTGGATCTCGAAATAATAATCCAGGATGTCACGGCGGATTTCCGGTGAATCGGGAAGCCAGGCGGGAACTCGAACGTGTTCCGGATTCATACCGGAGCGCTCTCCGGTACCCAGCTCATAGGGACGATGCGGATCCTGACTGCCGAACCAGAAGCAAAACGGGGTGCCGGCGGGAGTCTGGTCGAGAAATTCGGTGAACGATTTGAAGGGTGGTCCGGCCGGGTTGTGATCCCATCCGCCGGCGCGAAAGTCGCCCGGCCCCCATCCTTTCCCCATCGACCCGATGCGATAGCCCGCACTCTTCAACAGTTCCGGGTATACCCGATATTCCTCGCGCCGCAGGGTGCTCCACAGATTGCCGCTCTCTTTGAGCCGCCAGATATGTTGTCCGGTTAAAATACCGGCGCGTGACGGCGTGCAGGAAGGAGACGCGCAGAAGGAATGTGTGAAGCGCACGCCCCGCGCGGCAATCCGGTCGAAGTTCGGCGTTCTCACAACAGGGTCGCCGCCCGCGCTGGTGTGCAGCCACGACTGGTCGTCCGAGATCAGAAATAGCACGGAGGGACGCACAGTCCGTTGCGCTTTGAGGATGTTGAAGGGCGCTGCGCCGCCCGCCAGGAAGAGGTCCCGTCTTCTCATCCGGTCCACCCTCCAGGTTCCGGCTGTGCCTGTGGCCGGGGTTCGGTGTGTGCTTCTTTCAGGAACTGCTGGACCTTAGCCATCACCGCGGGCTGCTCCGCTGCAACGTTCCGGGTTTCCGCAATATCAGTTTCCAGATCGTACAACTCCAGAGGGCCGTCCGGTTCCGGGCGGACCACCTTCCAATCGCCCATGCGTAAGGCTTGCCTCGGAATCTCTTTCGCGAACTGCCGTGTCCTGGCATCGTAGCGTGGCAACTCCCAGTAGAGATATTCGTGCCGTGGCTGGTTTCCATGCCCGAGCAATGTAGGCACCAGTGACAGCCCATCCGTCTTCGGGATTTTCCGGATACCGGCAAGTTCCGCCAGGGTGGGCAGAAAGTCGTAGAAAGAACACAAATGTCCGGTCTCGCTGTGGGCCTGGATCCTGCCGGGCCAGCGGGCCACCAGCGGCGTACGTATACCACCCTCATAGAAGTTCTGCTTGTGGCCGCGCAGACCGCCGGTGCTGCGGAAATAATCGTCTTTCCAGAGGGGTGTGGCCGCGCCGTTGTCGCTGGTAAAGAAAACGATCGTGTTATTGTCGAGCCCCAGCGATTCGATCAACGCCAGGATACGTCCCACGTCGCGGTCCATGCGGCTGATCATCGCCGCGTAGGCGGCACGGGGCGTATCCTGTGGAGCGTAGTGGTTGCGCGGGTCGCGGAACGGTTTTTCTGGGAATTTACCCCGATAGGGATCGATTGAATCTTCCGGTACCAGCAGCTCCAGGTGTGGCGTGGTGAATGGCACATAGCAGAAAAACGGGTTGTTGCGATTCCGTTTGATGAAGTCGAGCGCCTGCCCGGCGATCACGTCGTGCGAATACGTCGTGCGCCTGCCATTCCCGTTTCCCGGCAGCGGATATCTTGCGTCATTTTTGTAGAGGAATTCCGGATAGTAGAAGTGCGCGTGCACCTGGTGCAGATATCCGAAGAACTCATCAAAGCCCTGCTTCCAGGGAACGCCATCCGTGCCGATGTCGCCCAGACCCCATTTGCCGAACACACCGGTTTTGTAGCCGGCGCTCTTAAGTACCTCGCCGATGGTGACATCGCCTGCCAGCAGCGGCACACCGCCCGTGTTGGCGCGTACGGACGTATGCCCCATGTGATAACCGGTCATCAGGACACTCCGCGACGGCGCGCAGACGGTGCAGCCGGCGTAGGCATCGGTGAACCGCAAGCCCTCGGACGCCAGCCGGTCGATATTTGGTGTGCGAATCTGCTTTTGCCCGTAACAGCCGAGATCGCGGTAGCCCAGGTCGTCGGCCATCACGAAAACGATATTCGGCGGCCGCACAGGGGCGCTGTTGCCGTGTGTGGGAGCAAGCATTGCGCTCGCTGCACCGCCGAGAAACTCTCTGCGCCGGAGACTGACCATATCTGCCCTGAACGTATCAGCATGCGGAGGATCCAGTCAAACCCGGCCGGAGCCGCTTTCGAAAATGGTAATCTGGTGACCGCGATGGAAGGCCTTTTCCTTCTGCTGCTGGGCGTGATCGCGGTGCGCTGGTACGTACTGGGCCGGCGCCTGAAGCGGCTGCTCGAACAGTCGCAGCGGAACGATCGCCAGATTCAGGAATTGACCTCCCGCGTGTACGCATTGGAGACGGGTGCTCCGGTGAGGACGATGACCACGCCGCCGGTTGAGCAGGTAGCGCTTTCGGCAGAGGCGCAGCCTGCACAGGACATGGAACGGATTCCCGCCGGTGACGCATCAATTCCCGAGCCGGCAACTCTCCCGCGGCGCCGTGCTTTTACCGGCGAGGAATGGGAAGCTGTTGTCGGCGGGAACTGGCTCAACAAAGCTGGCGTCCTGGTGTTGGTCATCGGCATCGCTTTGTTTCTCGGCTATTCGTTGACGAACCTTGGCGCGGGCGGGCGCGTCGCCCTCGGATACATGGTAAGCGCGTCCATGCTCGCCCTGGGCGTAGCGATGGAGCGCCGCCCGCGGTACGTGGTTTTTGCGAGAGGTCTGATCGGCGGCGGATGGGCGGCGCTCTATTTCACCACATTTGCATTGCATGCGTTGCCGGCCGCGCGCGTGGTGGAAAGTCATCTGGTTGGTGTTCTCTTGTTATGCTGTGTGGCCGTGGGAATGGTTCTGCATTCGCTGCGCTACCGCTCGGAAGTGGTCACGGGACTGGCTTTCTTCATCGGTTTTGTCACGCTGGTCATCGCCCCCGCGCCAGGCTTTTCGCTTCCGGCTTCCGTGCCGCTGGCGGCGGCCCTGCTGTTTTTGGCCAGACGGTTTGCGTGGACCCGAATGGCTGCCGCCGGGCTCGTTTTTACCTATAGCGTTTACGCCATCGAGGCGCAGACGGAGTGGGCCATGGCGGGCCATCCGGTGCTCTGGCTGTACTGGATTTTGTTTGAAGGCTTCGACCTGCTGAGAATCACCAGTGACCGGGGGGGCGGGAACATTGGGCGCACTCTGTTCCCCCTGAACGCCTGCGGATTTTTGGGCACGGCGTTGTTGCGCGCGCGGGACATCGATTACTTCCTTTTTGCCGCCGCAGCTGCGTATGCCGTTACCGCCATCGTGCGCGCGAAGTTGCGCCGCCGCGAGTCGGCCGGTGGGCCGGACCAGGGGCCTTTCGCAATTGTCCCGGGAACGTTTGAAGTGGCTGTAACCATCTCCGCCGGAGTTCTCGCTGTCGCGTTCTTACAGCGTTTCACTGGTTGGCGCGCGAATATCGCATTGCTGATGGAAGCGGAGTTCCTGGTGTTATCGGGCGTCCTGCTTCGCGAGCGCTACTTGCGAACACTGGGTGCCCTGATATTCGCAATGCCGGTGTTGAAGCTATTGATGGCCGATGTTCCCCAGGGCGGCGAATTTCAGACTTTTGGTCCCGCGTTTTACAACTGGACTCCGGCGGCTTTCATCATCATGGCCGCGGCGCTCGTGAACCGTACTCTCACGCGGTCCGGACCGGCATTTACCCACACCGGAGTTCTTTTGCTTGCGTTGGTGCTGGCTGCTGAGTTGCCGCCCGCACAGATTGGCCTGTCGTGGATGATTGCCACCATCCCCATGTTCGCCGCCGCGGAGAGCACGTTCGTAAAGGAACTCCGTTACGACGCCTATGTGCTCGGTACGTGTGGAACCATCTTCCTGTGGCTGACGCAACTTTCCCGGACTTACCCCTGGTGGCCTGTCGCCGCCGGCGCCGCTCTCGCGTGCGCCGCAACCATCGCGGCTTCTATCTACCGGTCGCGTTCCGAACGGGAACGGCGGCTTGTGGTCGTTTGTGCCTCGGGTGCCGCCGTTCTGCTATCGGCCACTTTCTTCTGGCGTGTCTTGGATGAGCGCGCTGTCGCACCTGTTTGGGCGGTGATTTGCGCGGGCCTGGTTCTGGCGGCGAGGCGCACAAACGTACCCAAGCTGCAGTGGCACGCCTATGTGATTGCCGCCTCCATTTTTTTCCGCGCCTGGGCGGTAAATCTGGAGGATGCGAACTTACGCATCCTTTCTACCGCCGCTGTTATCGCCGGTTTGTACGGTGCTCAGTTCCTGGCGCCGCACAAGACATACGGGCGTGCGGCATTCTCCCTCCTGGCCACGCTGTTGACTATCCTGCTGCTGATAAGCGAGGTGTCCGGGCGCCTTCTCACGGTGGCGTTCGGTCTTGAAGGAGTGTTCCTACTTTCGGCGGGCTTTGCCGGCCGCGACAGAGTCCTGCGGCTTTCGGGTTTGGTTTTATTCTTTGTATGCGTGACCAAGCTCTTCGTGTACGATCTGCGCGAGCTCGATACTCTCAACCGCATTATTTCGTTTATTGTGCTGGGTCTGCTTTTGCTTGCCGCCTCCTGGATCTACACACGGTTCCGCGAGCAGATCAAGCGCTATTTGTGACGGCCCGCCACATTCCAGTAGATCCTGATGTTCGCTGTCTTTCTGCCGCCGGCAACAATTTCCGGCCGGCCGTCACCATCGAGGTCGGCGGCCAGCAGGTCCTCCGCCGCCATCCCGCCTTCGTCAACCATGATCTTTTCGAACCGTTCCCTGCTGCCACGCTTGTACATCGCTACGCCAAACGCGCCTTCGCGCCAGCCTACGGCCAACTCGTCGTCGCCGTCACCGTCGAAATCTCCCCATCCGAGCGCGTGTGCCTGCTGGAGTTGATCTTCAATAACCGTGCGCGGCCACAACGTGTCTCCGTTGCCGGGCTCGGAATAGATCACAACCGAGTTTCCGTGCCAGGGCTCTACCGTCGCCAGCACACGCTTGCCGCCTGAGCGGCCCAGCTTGATTTCACCAGGAGAGCCTTCGCCGATTCGGGTCTTCCGCCAATTCCCGCCGTTCTTTCGCGCCAGAACGTGCACGCCTTCGCGGCTGGCGGTAACCAGATCGTCGCGGCCATCGGCATCGAAATCGGTGACAAGAAAGTTATGGACGATGTGCAGCGAGTCGTCTGCCACCTCCACCGGCCAAGGATCGCTCGCGGGATTCCCCGGAATTCTAAATACCAGTATTCGGGCGCCCTGCCCGTTCCAGTCAGGCCTTTGGTTGCCGCGTCCGTGCAGAGGCGCGACGATGAGTTCCGCCCTTCCGTCGCCGTCCACATCACCCCACCGGATACGGTGCAGTGTGGGTTCTTCCGCGATCGGGATCAGGCTCCACAGCCCAACGTCGTGCGCGGCGCGCCGCTGGATCCATTGCAAGCTTCCGCCCGCCTTGGTATTCACAGGCTGCCAGTCGGCGCCCACTGCGAAATCGACGTATCCATCGCCGTCAATGTCGTGGGGTGCAATGCATACGTTGTCCTTTTTGGTAGCGCCATCCAGGATAATGTGCCTGGTCCAGGACGGGTTTTCGAACCAGACAACCCGGGTGGGATTGATCGCGACGATATCGGGCTTTCCGTCGCGATTCACATCCGCTATGGCCACGGCGTACGTCACGCCGAATTCTGTGGCGATTTCCTGGGCTTGAAACCGCACCCCGGCCACCAGCGGCAGGAAAAAAGATCCCAGCAGAAGCAGACTCCGCATAGCCCCGATTTTGCCCCATCTGCAGACCGCGCGGCGGTCTGGAATTATTGTGTGGTGAACGCGAGACGATCCGATAAAGCTGGAATCGTGTTCAAAAGCACGTCTTCGATTTTCTCGACTGGAATGAATTCGATCTCGTTGCGAACGTTTTCCGGCAGTTCGCGCAGATCCTTTTCGTTGGCTTTTGGCAGAACGACACGCTTAATACCGGCGCGCCGTGCCGCCAGTGCCTTCTCTTTCACACCGCCGACCGGCAGCACAAGGCCGGAGAGCGTGATTTCACCGGTCATCGCCGTATCCTTGCGAACCGGGCATTTGCTGTACATCGAGGCAAGCGCCACGACCGCTGTCACACCGGCCGACGGACCATCCTTGGGAATAGCTCCGGCGGGCACATGCAGATGCACGCCCGCGTCTTTGAACAATGCGTGGTCGATGCCGAGTTCCTCTGCATGCGACCAGACATAGCTCTGTGCCGCCCGCGCGGATTCCTGCATGACCTCACCAAGCTGCCCCGTCAGTGTCAGCCCTTTACCGTCGGGCAGCAGAGTAGCTTCGAGATACAGCACGTCACCGCCGCTCTCCGTCCAGGCGAGGCCCGTAGCGACACCCGGGACCAATTCTTTCCGGGCTTGTTCGGGAGTGAACATCTGTGAGCCCAGCATTTCGTAAAGGTCCTCTGGCCGCACGGTAAGCGGAGCCTCATTGCCTTCGGCGACCCGCAACGCGGCCTTGCGCGCTACACGTCCGATCGCCTGCTCCAGTCGCCTCAAACCCGCTTCCCGGGTATAGCCGGAGATAATGGCCCGCAGGCCTTCATCCGTGAAATTGAGTTGGGCTTCCGTGAGGCCGGCTTCTTTGAGCTGCCTCGGAATCAAATACCGCCGCGCGATCTCGATCTTTTCCTCTTCGCTATAACCCGACAGCCGAAGAATCTCCATGCGGTCGAGCAGGGGGCGGGGAATTGTGTCCAACGTATTCGCCGTGGTAATGAAGAACACCTTCGACAGATCGAACGGCAGATCGAGATAGTTGTCCCGGAAGTTCTTGTTCTGCTCGGGGTCGAGGATCTCAAGCAACGCCGCCGCCGGATCTCCCCGGAAATCGCGGCCGAGTTTATCGACCTCGTCGAGCAGAATCACCGGGTTGTTAGAACTCGCGCGCCGCACCGACTGGATGAGCCTTCCGGGCATGGCTCCGATATACGTACGGCGATGGCCGCGAAGCTCGGATTCATCGTGCATGCCGCCCAGGCTCATCCGCTCGAACTTACGGCCCAGCGCACGCGCCACCGATTGACCGAGCGATGTCTTTCCGGTTCCAGGAGGCCCAACAAAGCACAGGATCGGTGCTTTTGCACCCGGATTGAGCTTCAGAACGCCCAGGTGCTCCAGAATGCGCTCTTTCACTTCTTTGAGGTTGAAGTGGTCCTCGTCCAGGACCTCGCGGGCACGGGCGATATCGAGATGATCCTCCGTGCTGGTTTTCCAGGGCATCTCGAGTACGAGATCTATGTAGGTCCGTGAGACGTGGTATTCCGGTGAGGCGCCGGGCAGCCGCTCCAGCCGCGACAATTCCCGTTCGACTTCCTTGCGAATCTCCTCCGGAAGCTCCGTTTTTTCGAACCGCTCGCGCAGCAAATCGATGTCGGCCTGTTCCGGGTTTTTCTCGCCGAGTTCCTGCTGAATGGCGCGCATCTGCTGCCGCAGCAGGTACTCCCGCTGCTCCTTGCTCATTTCGCTGCGTGCGCTTGATGCGATTTGCGTGCGCAGCTCGAGCACCTGCACTTCGTGATTGAGATAGGAGTGCATCAACCGCAGTGCGTCGAGTCTGGTCTGCGCTTCGAGCAGCGCCTGCTCTTTATCCAGGTCCAGGCTGAACATGGAGGCCAGCATGTACACGACACGCAGAGGGTCGTCAGCACCCGCCAGCAGACGCGTGATCTCCGGCGTAGCCTGCGGTTGCGCGAGGGAGATGGCTTTTCCAGCGAGTTCGACAATGGACCGGTGCAACGCTTCGACTTCCGGGCCTCCATCTTCCGGCAGCGGGTAGGGCCGTACACGCCCCGTTATGTACGGTTCGCTCTGCTCCAGCTTGATGAGCACAACGCGCTCGCCGCCCAGCACCAGCAGTTCCATCGATTCCTCATTCGGCCGGGACATCTTCCGCACTACAGCCCTGGTTCCAATGGTGTAAAGCTCGTCCTGACCCGGTGTGTCCACCGATGGGTCTTTCTGCGATACAACGACAATTTCCTTGCCTTCGGTCGCCAGGGCAGCCTCAACGGCTCCGATCGAATGCGGCCGGCCCACTGACAGGGGCATCAGCAGGAACGGAAACAACACCGTATTCTTCAGCGGTAGTACCGGCAAGATCTGAACGTTTTCGCTATTTTCGTTCACAGTTTTCTCCTGTCAGGTCCAAACGAACCAGAACAAACCCGTGCAGGAACTCCACGGCCCACTGCGCACCGTGGAGTTCGGATGGCAGATCAACGGTCCGTTCGAAGCTGCTGTATGAAATTTCCATGCAGTAGTAGGTGCAGCCTTCCTCAAGAACCCAATCACGCCGTACACCGCTCACCGAAACACGGCATCCGAAGATCTGCACCAGGATGTCTTCCGGCCTGACACCGGCAAGATCGAACTTCAGAATCCAACCGGTCTGTGTCCGGTAGATATCGGCTGCCGGACGCCAAACACCTTCCGCATAGCGCTGCGGAAAGAAAACGGACTGCCGCATATAATTCGACATCTTAGTGTCCCGTCTCCAAGATTGGCCGTATTGTTCGTTTCACGCGCACCACCGCTCCGTGACCGTCGCGGATCAGAAATAACGGTTTTACTGAGCCGCGCGTGTGAGCAAGCGGTCGTGACATTAGCGATTCCGGCCCTGCGGCCGGACCACTACAAACCGCGTGGCGCCGCGCCGGTTCACCAGAAGCACGACGGACTGGCTCGCGGTGGAGTTGAACAGCTTCCGGAACTCGGCCACGCTGGTCACCGGCTGACGGTTCACAGATTGGATGACGTCGCCGCGCACCAGACCCGAAGCGGCAGCATTGCTCGAAGGATCGACCCTTGTCACCACGACGCCCTTCACCTCGGGGCTGAGGCCAAGCTGCCGTGCGATTTGCGGCGTTAACTCATCTACCGACAGACCTTCGAGGGCGCTCTGCTCACCTCCACTGGGGCCGCTCTCTTCGTCTCCGCGTTGTGCTGGAAGCTGCTTCAACGTTACCGCCAGCGTGACAGGCTTGCCTTCACGCTGTACACCGAGCTTTACAGTCTCCCCGGGTTTTGTTCCGGATATACGAAGGCGGAGCTCATTCGCTGTCTTTACCGTGTTTCCATTCACTGCTACGACCACGTCGCCCGGGCGCAACCCACCCCGCTCGGCGGGACTGCCTTCCTCAACTTGCGTAATGGCCACACCGTTCGTGCTCGATAGGCCGAAGGCCTTGGCCAGTTCCGGTGTCAGATCCTGAATGCCGGCCCCCATATAACCTCGCGAGACCTTACCCGTGTCGCGGATCTGTGCCATGATGTCCCTGGCCATGTTGATCGGAATCGCAAATCCGATCCCCTGGTTTCCGCCGGTGCGCGAAAGTATCGCCGTGTTGATTCCGATCAGTTCGCCCCGTGTGTTGATCAGCGCGCCGCCGGAGTTCCCGGGGTTTATGGCCGCGTCGGTCTGGATAAAATCCTCGTACGTTTCAATTCCGAGGCCTCCACGCCCGGTGGCGCTGATGATTCCCATCGTGACGGTCGATTTCAGCCCGAAGGGGTTGCCGATGGCGAGGCAGATATCGCCCGCCTGGATAGAGTCGGAGTTGCCCATCGGCAGGGTTGCGAAACCGGTTCCCTCCACCTTCAGCAGGGCAATGTCGCTCAGGGCATCACCACCGATCAGCTTGGCGGTGAACTCGCGCCGGTCGTCAAAAGCAACCGTAATATCCGCCGCTTCCTCCACTACATGGTTATTCGTCAGGATGTATCCGTCGCCCGATACTACGACGCCCGAACCCAGGCTCTGTGCGCGCCGCTCGCGCGGTGCGGGCGCCGGTTCGAACTCACGCCCCGGGCGCCCGAAGCCAAAGAAATCGAAAAAGTCGGGCAGTTGCGGCAGTTCACCGCCTCTCGGCGTGCGTACGATACGCGACGTCGAT
This sequence comes from uncultured Acidobacteriota bacterium, assembly GCA_900696665.1. Classification (GTDB taxonomy): domain Bacteria; phylum Acidobacteriota; class Terriglobia; order Bryobacterales; family Bryobacteraceae; genus CAADGY01. Next base: position 14,197 of record CAADGY010000188.1, on the reverse strand, counting down.
ATGTTGACGACCGCTGGAAGAGCCTTTTTGACTACAGCAGCGTAACTCTCCTGGATTGCACCTTTCTGCGCATAGACGGGAGCGGCCATCAACACGGCCGTCGCGAGAGCGCAGGAAACAGAATTGAACATCATCGATCTCATGAACTTTTCTCTCTTCCTTCCTCTGTTTAGACGCGTGCAATTGCTGGTGGGTATCAAAGAACCCACCGGATCAGGCGTCAAACAACGGTTGCCGGTTCGATCGTGAAGCGGAGTTCTCCAGAGCCGTCCGTATCCACAACAACCGTGCTGCCGTCCCGCACGTCGCCTTGCAGGATTCGCCGGGCCAGCGGCGTCTCAATCTCGCGCTGAATCGCCCGCTTCAACGGCCGCGCTCCGTAATTGGGATCGTAGCCCGCCCGGACCAGGTGTTCGCTGGCCGCATCGGCCAGCTCAATTCGGATTTTGCGGTCTTCCAGGCGCCGGCGCAAACCGGAGAGCTGGATATCGACGATCTCTTTCAAGTGCTCCTCAGAGAGAGCGTGGAACACGATGATCTCATCCACCCGGTTCAGGAACTCCGGACGGAAGCCGCGCCGGAGTTCTTCGAGCACAGCGTCTTTCATACGCTGGTAGTCGTACCCTTCGAAGGCGCCGCGGTATTCGAGAATACGGTGGCTGCCGACGTTAGAGGTCATGATGACGATCGTATTCTTGAAATCAACCGTGCGGCCCTGCCCGTCCGTCAACCGTCCGTCGTCCAGGATTTGCAGCATCACGTTGAACACGTCGTGATGAGCTTTTTCGATCTCGTCAAAGAGAATAACGGCAAAGGGCCGGCGGCGGACAGCCTCCGTCAACTGGCCGCCCTCTTCAAAACCGACGTAGCCCGGAGGCGCGCCCAACAGGCGTGCCACGGTGTGTTTTTCCTGGTATTCGGACATGTCGATGCGGATCATGGCCCGCTCGTCATCGAACAGAAAGGCAGCCAGGGCACGCGCCAGTTCCGTCTTGCCGACACCAGTGGGCCCCAGGAAAATGAAGCTCCCGATGGGCCGGTTCGGATCCTTCAGGCCGGAACGCGCGCGCATGACGGCTTCGGAAACCGCCAGCACCGCCTCATCCTGGCCGATGACCCGCTTGTGCAGTTCGTCCTCCAGATGAAGAAGCTTCTGCATCTCCCCTTCGAGGAGTTTTGAAACGGGGATATGTGTCCAGCGGCTGACGACCTCGGCGATGTCTTCTTCGTCCACGTCTTCCTTGAGCAGCCGCGTCTGGCCCTGCTTATTAGCTAATCGCTGCTCCTCGCTGTTCAGGCGCCGTTGCAGTTCCGTCATCTTTCCGTACTTCAATTCCGCCGCACGGTTCAGATCGTACTGTCTTTCGGCCTGCTCGATTTCAATTCGGGTCTGCTCCAACTGCTCGCGAAGCGAACGAAGCTGCTGCACACCTTCCTTCTCGGCCTGCCACTGGGCTTGAAGCGAACTCGCTTCGCCGCGCAAATCAGCCAGCTCTTTTTCGAGTTTTTCGAGCCTGTCCTTCGACGCCTGGTCGGTTTCTTTTTTCAACGCCTCGCGCTCGATTTCAAGTTGCATGATGCGCCGCATGATTTCGTCCAACTCGGCGGGCATCGAGTCGATTTCAGTGCGCAGCTTGGCGGCGGCTTCATCCACCAGGTCTATGGCCTTGTCGGGCAGAAAGCGATCCGAGATATACCGGTTCGAGAGCACCGCGGCCGCCACCAGGGCAGTGTCCTTGATGCGAACGCCGTGATGCACTTCATATCGCTCACGCAATCCGCGCAGGATGGAAATCGTGTCTTCGACCGATGGCTGATCCACCATCACCGGCTGGAAACGCCGTTCGAGGGCGGCGTCTTTTTCGATGTTCTTGCGGTACTCGTCGAGCGTGGTGGCGCCGATGCAGTGCAGTTCTCCGCGTGCGAGCATCGGCTTCAAAAGGTTCCCGGCATCCATCGCACCCTCGGCCTTTCCGGCGCCGACCACGGTATGAAGCTCGTCGATAAACAGGATGATTTCGCCTTCCGCCGACTGCACCTCTTTCAGAACGGCTTTCAGACGTTCCTCGAACTCGCCGCGGTACTTGGCGCCGGCGATCAGCGCGCCCATGTCCAGCGAAACCACGCGGCGATTTTTCAGGCCCTCGGGAACGTCGCCGCGCACGATGCGCTGTGCAAGGCCCTCGGCAATGGCCGTCTTTCCGACACCTGGTTCGCCAATAAGAACCGGGTTGTTTTTCGTGCGCCGGGAAAGCACCTGCATGACCCGGCGGATCTCGTCGTCCCGGCCAATCACCGGATCGAGTTTGCCCTGCGACGCCAGTTGGGTCAGGTCGCGGCCGTAACGCTCCAGCGCTTCGTAGGTGGCCTCGGGGTTGGCGGAGGTCACACGCTGGCTGCCGCGCACCTCCTGAAGGGCGCGCATAAGGCGGTCCCGCGTGACGTTGAATTCCTTCAGAATTCGTCCGGCCGCGCCCGAATCGTCCACCACGGCGAGCAGGAAGTGCTCGACGGAGATGTACTCATCCCTCAGCCTCTTGGCTTCGTCTTCAGCTTGCGCAAAGATGCGCTGGAGGCGGCCCGTTACGTATATCTGATCGGACGTCCCACCGGGCCCCGAGACCTTCGGTAAACGGTTGATTTCATCTTCGAGGCGGCGGCGCAAAGCCGGTCCATTAACATCTGCTTTGTTGAAGATAGAAGTAGCGAGGCCGCCTTCCTGGTCCAGGAGTGCGAGCAGAAGGTGCTCGGTGTCGACCTGTTGGTTGCCGTATCGGACGGCGATGGATTGAGCGCTACGGATGGCTTCCTGTACCTTTTCGGTAAGGCGATTGGGGTCCATAAGTTTAGTATCCCTCTATCAACTTATATCAGCATATCGCTGATAGGTTAGCCCTGTCAACTGCGTCACCCTCCTCCCCCTCCTCCCATCTGCAGCTTCATGCGTGCCAGCAGATCCACTGCACTCACCGAGTACTGACTGATCCACCGCTCGGAAATCTCTTTGATCGGAAGCGCGTGGATGTAGTTCCGCTGCTGCCGCCCTTGGCGCTTAACAAGGATCAGGTCCGCCGCTTCCAACACACGGAGATGCTGCATCACCGTGCACTGTTCGAGGCTGTCGAAATGCCCGCACAACTCGCCGGTGGCCTTCGGTCCATCCCGCAGCAGATCGAGCGTCTCCCGCTCGTATGGAAACTGCCAGGGGTGGACGCACATGATGTGCTGCCTGAAGACATGGATCGAATACGGCGTCAACCTGAGAGACGGATCGATCTAAGATCGCACGTCCCGCCTGCAACGCTGTAAAGTAGTGAAGATAAACGGCTTCGATCCCCCGCGCGCTGTTACTGCGATTTGCCGGAACTAACGCTGGCGGATGCGGAGAAAACGCTCAATACGTACGATTTGATTCCCCAACCTTATCGCTTGCCACCAGGCTGGTCTGACGTAGGCGGTCCAGCTTACGAGCCGGCAGCCGCAACTCGCGCGCCCTGCGGCAACTGTCGCCACCCAGGAGAACGATCTCTGAGTTCTCCGCCACGCACCCGTTCCTTGCCTGCAATGACCCGTTCCACGGGTCATCGGGCTTACTAGAAATGTAGACGCAGCGTATACTGCATTTCGCGGCCGGTGTTGGCCTGGTTTGTGGACCTGCCGAACAGTGAGCTGTAAACGTCCACGCTCGGATTGCTCAGCATGAAGCTGTTGGTCGTGTTGTAGGTCTCGAGCCGGAACTCCATCCGGAAGCGTTCGTTCAATTGGAAATTCTTGGAGATGGTGCTGTCCAGGTTCCAGTACCCGGGACCCGTCAGCCCGTCGTACTGATATGGGTTCGTGCGCGGTGTGTATCCCTGGGGCGCCGTGAAGGCTCCGGTGTTAAACCACTTGTCGCGCGTCGGGTTGTCGAGCACCGGATCGCCATTTACAATCAACTGGCCGAAGCGCAGGAAGCTGCCGGAGTTCCACATGTAGATGTGGCTGGTGATCCAGCCGCCGATCATCGCGTTCAGCACGGGATGCAGGTTGGAGAGGAACTTGCGGCCTCTGCCGAACGGCAGATCGTAGCTGACGCCGGCGCTCATCCTGTGCCTGGGGCTCGCCGCGGGAATGCGGGTCAGTTTGTTGGCGTAGATATCAGGGTCGTTGAAGTAGCCGTCTGTCCACTCGCGGTTGTAGTTGTACGCCGCTGTGAGGCTGATGCCGCGGCTGAACGGACGCTCCACTTTCATCTGCAGGGCCTGGTAGCGCTCCGAAAAATTCGGCTGAAAGATCTCGGTGAGCGATCCATACTGCGGATACGGACGCAGCAAACTGGCCACCGAGACGCTGGGCTGATTGCGCAGTTGTCCGGGGAAAAGTTGCGGCGTCAGGTATTGATAGAAGGGATTGGGTACTTTCTGGTCAAGCGCAGCCTTGTGGGTGTATCTGAGTTGGGGGTCAGCCATGTTGACATCGCGCCTGTAGAACCCGCCGCCGCCGTTTGCGGGCGGCTGCATGTTATGCCCGAAATTCAGGAAGTAAGTGATGTCGGCCCGCAGATCGAAAGGCAGGGCTCGCTGGAGACTGAAATTGAAGCGGTCGTTCACCGGCGGCTTCAAATTCTGATAGACCCAGGACGCATTGTTGCCGAGGTTCGTATAGCGGCCCAGGCTCTTCCCCACCGGCATAATGATCGGATTGGTAGTGGGGAACGGATTGCTGATGGTGGCCTGGGGAATGCCCTGCAGGGGCGTCTGTACGTCGGTCCGCGCGCTGAAGCCCGATTGCGGGATACTCCAGATGGGGCCGAAAATGGCCAGAACCGTGGAGGCATACCGCGCATACCCGATACGAATGGCGGTCTGGTCGTTCAGCCTTACCGCGACGCCAATGCGCGGCAGGAACAGGTTGCGGGGAGCCCGGTAGACGCCCCGGTTGTCCGAATCCGCAAAGATCCATGCGCCATTGAACTTATAGGAGACATTGTACTGGCGCGCCTCGGCCGGAATCTGCGGCGCGTTGCTCTGCATTTCCGGAATTGGGTTATTAAGGTCCAAATACCGTGAATAACGGTCCTCATCGTCGTAAACCGGCGACTCATACTCGTACCGCAGCCCCAGGTTCAGAGTTACATTCCGGTTGAACTTGATGTCGTCCTGGAAATACGCCGCCCATTGATTCTCGCGGCTGAGAATCACCGGCGAATAGCTGGAATATCCGCCTACCGAACCGAGCAGGAAGGTGGCCCAGGGATCGCCGCTCACCTTGGTATTGGGCGAGATGAACGTATCGGCGGTGTCGGTCGCCGAGAAAGTGAAATTCCAGGGGTCGGGAAGCGCGGTGTGCTCCCACTCCTGCCGCAAAGAGACGCCGAACTTCATGTTGTGGCGGCCCTTGTATTTCGCCATGCTGGGTTGATAGCTCGCTTTGCGCGGCTTGTGCAGCCAGAGTCCGGTCATCCCCGAGTACCAACTGCCTACCGTGAGCCGCGGGTAGAAGAACTTGCTCATGTCCTTCATGTACGGCTTGTACCAGGGGTTGTTCGGCCAGAACTTGCTATACCCGTCGATTCCGCCCTCCATCCGCGCCCATGGGGAGTCGTAATCGATGCCGAATAGTGTGATGCCCCAGCGCAAGTCCAGCACGGTGGTCGGGTTGATAGTATACACGGCGTCAATCGCGGTATTGATCGTGGCCGTGAGCCCGCCGTCCCGGTCCGTAAAGGCCGGGGAGTTGGCGAAATTGTTGTTGCTCTCCCACTCACGGAACTGGCTGTAGCGCCCGTACATCTTCCATTTGTCGTTGGGGTTGTAGTCCACGCGCCCGGACCAGTTTTTGTAGTCGGACCACCACGGGAAGGTGAGCTTGTAATTGTACACGCCGGTGATGTCATTGCCCGGATTATTGGCTTTCCACACATCTTTCATAAAAATGACCGACGTGGGATCCATGCGATTCTGCGGGATGACATTACCGGCAAAAGGAGTACGGGAAACCGCGCCCGTTACCGGATCGAGCTTGGTGGACCAGGGATCGTAAATCGTTCTCAAGCCGCCCAAGGCGTTGAGCGATTGTGAGAAGTCGCCCGTACGCTCAAGATCGGTGGGCATGGTCATCATCGCGGTGTCGGGAAACTGCGAGCGCCACTGCTCGTAGGACGCGAACGCGAACAACTTGTTCTTGATGATCGGGAAACCGGCGTTGCCGCCCCCGATGTGGTAGCGCGAGGTGTTTTTGGAGTGCGTCACCGAATTGGCGACGGCGTTGAGGGCGGGATTGCGCCCGAAATAATACGCCGTTCCGTGCAATTCGTTGGTGCCGGACTTCATCGAGAGCGAAAGCACGCCGCCGGCGCTCTGGCCGAATTCCGCATCCACCGCATTCTGCTGAACGGCGACTTCCTGGACAGCATCCATCGGCGGCACGTAGCCCACGCGCGAACCCAGGACGATCGTAACTCCGTCTATCAGGACGTCGTTCCTGCCCAACGTGTTGCCGCCGATATCGACCCCGTTGGACGATTGCGAGAAGAACGGGTTGCGGTGCGAGATGTCCCAATAGCCGTTCACCACCGCGGGGTTCAACAGCGCCAGCGTGAACGGATTGCGTGCCAGCACGGGAAGATCTTTCAGCATGCGCCCATCCACGGTCTGCGACATGGTGGCGGTATTGAACTCCATGGCCAGAGCGGTAGCCGACACATTAACGGCCTGGCTGACAGCCCCCACTGCCATTACCACGTTCACGGTAACGTCGCCGCGCGTGAGCACGGTAATTTTGTCCTGAAGGAAGCGGTCGAACCCGGATGCTTCGACCTCCACCTTATAGTTACCGGGTTGCACGAAGTCGAATAAATACTGCCCGGCCTCTCCGGTAACTCTGCTAACCGTGACGCCTGTATCGACGTTAGTGAGAGTTACCTTTGCACGAACAATGGCCGCCTGGCTGGGATCAGTGACAAAGCCTTGCACGCGTGCCCGGTAATCCTGGGCAGCGAGCATAGAGGCTAGCAGCACAGAAACTGAGACAATTCGCTTCAGCCCGCAAGACTTCCGCATAGAGACTCCTTTAGACTTCTACTACTCCAGATTGAAAAGATGTACGTATATCACACGGCGTACCATGGTGTAAACGATGTTTTGGCAAAGAGGTCTTAATGTAGTCATCGCGCCCGTGGACACCGCCGCCCCATTTAAGAACCCACGCTACTCCGGCCGGGACAATTCCAAATATCAGTCATTCGTTGCGCAAGTTGCCGCATGGGAGAAACATGGAAGGCAGCGGGCATGAATTTCGGCACTGGTCTTCGTCAATCCGTACCTCACTGAAAAGATCTCGTGACCGTAATCCTCAAGCCGGGAGCAGCCATGCAGGCCCCAAGCTCACTTCCATGCGATACCGGCTTGGAATACGAGTGACATCGCACTATCGCCACGATTGTCAGGTGGAACTGCCCGGTGTATACCTGCAACCGGTGAGTGATGCGGTGATGACCAGATAGGTGCGCGCGACTCAGACTCTCAGCAAGCCACGGAACCCTCTGGCGGCATAGTAGGATTCCGCACCGTTGTGATACACGAAAACGGTGTCGTAACGGCGATCGCAAAAAAGCGCGCCGCCTAGACTTCTGATTCGGGAAGGTGTTTTGATCCAGCTAGAGGTTTTCGTGTCGAATTCTCCGAGTTTCTGCAACTCACGATACTGTTCTTCCGTTAAGATCTCGATGCCCATAGCAGCCGCCATGTCGAGCGCACTATTCTCCGGCTTATGTTGCTTCCTCGACTCCAGCGCTTCCCGGTCATAGCAGATACTTCTGCGGCCTTTCGGACTTTCCGCTGAGCAATCGTAGAAGATATATTGGCCTGTGCTTTCGTCGTGGCCGGCAACGTCCGGTTCACCCCCGGTTCTTTCCATTTCATTCAGCGGCCAGAGCTTTTCGGTGTTAGCTTTCAGCCGTGTTTCAACTGGAGCCCATTCAAGACCTCGATGGCGATGCCTGTTTTTTTCGAAACGGGCCTGCAATGTTCTGAGCAGCAGTTCGCGCTGTGCCGGCGGCAAGGTTTTCTTGTTGCTATTCATACTTCACGGTACCGGCACATTCCATTTCCGGGCGTTCTCTGTCAGCTTGGCCCACACGCCGGCCGGGATAGTAATTCCTTCGCGGCAGCGTTGCAATTCCACGCGCCGCTCCGGTTCGCCGGCCACCAGAACCTCATCGTATCCCACGGCTGCCGGCGCCGACTTCACTTCTGCGACCAGGTGCGCCACTCGCGCTTTGAACTGGTCGAGCGGCATGAAACGGGAGACATCGAGAGCCAGGAAAAACTGGGAGATGCGGGCCGGTTGAGTGTAGAAGTGAATGCCTCCCACCTGCGTGGCCATGGCGCCGCCGCTCAGCACGCCGCAGAGAATCTCCACCATCATCGCCAGACCCGAGCCTTTATAACCGCCCAGGGGCATCGGAAGCCCGGCCATGGCCGCCTCGGGGTTGGTGGTCGGTACGCCGTCCTTGTCGAGCGCCCAACCCGCGGGAATTTCTTTATCCCCGCGCAGCACCGCTTTCAGGATTTTGCCGCGTGCCACCGTGGTGGTCGCCATATCGAGCAGCCACTCCTCGCCGGGCACGGACATGCAGATCGGGTTCGTCCCAAGCCGTCCCTCGCGGCCCTGCCAGGGTGGCACAACGTGCGATGCATCGCACATCACGATACCAATAAACCCTGCCGCCGAGACCTGTTGCGCCCAATAGGCGGCGGCCCCGAAATGGTTCGACTCCCGCGCCACCACGACACCGAAGCCATGTTCCCGCCCGAGCCGGATTGCAAGTTCGGTGCAACGCTGCGATACGACCTGCCCCAGCCCGTTCTCGCCGTCGTATAGGGCGAGGCCGCCCGTTTCCGTTACTACGTGACCCTCTGCCTCAATCCGGATGCTGGAATGCTCGATCTGGCGAATGTAGAACGGCAGAGACTGAATCCCGTGCGAATCCACGCCGCGCAGATCGGCTGCCACTAGTGATGCCGCGACCAGGTAGGCCCTTTCCGGCGCGACGCCGGTAGCTTCGAGCAGCTTACTGCCGAACGCAATGAGATCGTTGGAAGAAATTGTTACGTCGGTGGTCATTGGCGAGGGTGTGTACGGATACCGGGAAAAAGCAGTTGCCGGACTTCCGCGCGCTCGAGGTCCTCACGGCGGATCAGTTGGGCGCTCAGGTCTATCCGTTTGGGTGGCTGCTTCCCGTTTAGCTTGTCCACGAGTGTTCGGACCGCCTCATACCCAATGCGGAAGGGGTCTTGCACCACCATGGCGTCGATGGCGCCGCCCTTTAGATCCTGAATCATGCTCTCGCTCGAATCGAAAGCGACGAACTTGATTTTGCCCGCGAGACCACGTGCTTTGATGGCCAGCGTCGCGCCGGAGGAACTCGGTTCCGTCGAGGCGAACATCGCGTCGAGGCGGGGATAGGCCGTAAGAATATTTTCGGCGGCGGCGCGTGAGCGGGCGGGGTCCGCCATGCCGTACTGCTGCGCCACGATTTTAATGTGCGGATATTCCCTGGCGATCAGATCCTGAAAACCCTGTTCGCGGTCCATGGTGGAATAGCTGCCGGGAGCGTGCAGGATGACTCCGGCCGTTCCCTTTCCGCCGATCAGCCGCGCAAGTTCACGTGCTGCCATCTGGCCCGCTTCATAGTTGTTGGTCGCGACAAACGTCAGGTAATGTTCCGAATCGAGACCCGAATCGAACACGGTAACCGGAATTCCTGACGCGGCTGCGCGCTCCAGTGGGCCGGCCAGAGCTTTTCGCTCGCTGGCGGCAAGGGCGATTCCATCCACGCTCTTGGCGATCATGGAATCCATGATCTGTATCTGCCTGCTGTAGTCGGTCTCCGCTGGCGGACCATTCCATAATATTTCGACATTCAGATCGCGGCCCGCGGCCCTGGCGCCAGCTTCTACGGACACCCAGAACAAGTGCGAAGTTGACTTGGGGATCACCGCGATCACTTTCCTGCCGTCGCGCCGGCAGCCCCAGGAGCTTACCAGCAGGGCGGCACACAGAACGAGCAGGGGGCGCCGGTTAACGCGCACACCACCCCCCATCGATCAGGATGTCCGTCCCGGTCAAAAAGGCCGCTTCGTCGGAGCAGAGAAATGCCGCCAGTGCGCCGATCTCCTCCACACGGCCCCATCGGCCGACGGGGATGTTCGCAATGAACTGCTGATTTATCTCCGGGTCCTGAAGGAGCGGCAGATTCATCTCTGTGGCAAACGGGCCGGGACTGATGCCGACCACGGTAATCGCTTCGTCCGCCAGTTCAAGCGCCAGAGCTTTGGTGAAACCGATCAACGCCGCCTTGGTGGCTGAGTAGGCGGTCCGCCCCGGCAGCGAGACATGGCCCATCGTCGATGTCATGTTGATGATCCGCCCGTATCCGCGCCCCTTCATTTGTGGGACGAAGGACCGGCAGAGCAGAAACGCACTGGTCAGGTTCACGCTGAGAACCTGGTTCCATTCGTCGAGCGTGAACTCGGTCACCGGCTTCCGGAGGTTGATGCCGGCGTTGTTGATGAGGATGTCGATGTGGCCGAACCGCGCCAGCGATGCCGCCTCGAGTTCCCGCACCGCGGCTTCATTCGACACATCCAGGGAGTAGAGTTCGGCGTCGCTTCCGTTCCCACGAATCTCTTCCGCCACTGCCGCGAGCCGATCCATATCGCGTGCCACCAGTGCGATGCTTGCGCCTTCTTTACCCAGCGCCAACGCCATGGCCTTTCCCAGTCCTTTGCTCGCACCCGTGATCAGCGCATTGCGCCCCGCCAGTTTTCCAGCCGCCATCAATCGGAGTTTCTCCTCAATCTGGCTATTGTACCGGAGCGCCTCAAGTGAGCTTCGTGGCAATAGCCGCGTAATCCAGGCCGCCGAAGAAGCTATCGCGAACCTCTTCGGGCAATTGGGCCAACGCGGGTGATGATGCCACGGCGGGGAATCGCCGCTCTATGCGGATGCCGCCCAGCCCAACCTCCTCCATGTAGAAAACCAGCAATGCAGCGGGCACCGGCCGTGCGTGTGTCGGATCGATATAGAAGTGCGTGGCAAAAATCGCCAGGTTTTCCGGGTTCGGAGTCTCCACTACAACCACTCCGCCGGGTTGCAGAGCTCTGGCCATCAGCCGGATGAGCTCCGGCAGGCGTTCGGGCGCAATGTGTTCCACTACCTGGCCGCAGAAGATTCCATCGAAGCCGCCGGCGGGCAAGCCGCCGAGATAAGTAAAGACATCCGCGAGCTGCGCCTCCAGACCTTTTTGGCGGCAGATCGCAACGTACTCTTCATTGAGATCGATGCCGCGGGCGGCCACACCGTTTTCCCGCATCAATTCGAGAAACTCACCCCGCCCGCATCCTACATCGAGCACGTAGTGGCACTGGGAGAACTGGGGCAGGTAGAAACGCTGTGTTTCTTTGACATACTCCTCGGTCCCGCGAAATCGGTCCGCAAATTTGAGCCAGTCGATGCGCGGTGCCGGCGGGGTTGCGGCCGCGGGAAGAGGCAGGGAAGCCGTTTCTTCACCACGCCCCGTCGCCAATCTCTGCCGGATGAGGCGCAGTTCGTTATGGATGATGCGTTCATAATCGGCGTGCATCCGTACGAGGTGCTCCGTTCGCAGCCGGTCGAATTCGCGGAGCAATCCCGCGTTGAGCTCCGATGCAGCTTGATCCAGCCGGACACTGAAGTCCCGGTGCTGCGATGCGGCCAGTTCCCGGAAGGCCGACTCTATTTGCACAGTGCGTTGCCGGAAGGATGCTTCCAGTTCGGCGACACTGCGGAGAAACCGCATTTCGACCGTTGCCAGTTTGCGTTCCCACTCCTGGCGCCATTGCACCCAATGCACCCGGATGTCCGCCAGTTCGCGCGCTTCCTCTTCCGCGCGCTTCAACTCCCGATCCAAACGCAGCATCGCGCGGTTCAGGTCGTTGAGCGCGTCCAGGGTCGCGTTTACGCATTCCACCGAGGCCCGGTTGAACTGCACCTGTTCGCGCACGTGCCAGTCAAGCGCCCGGGCAATTGTCTTCTTGACACCTTGTATCAGGGAATTGAAAACCCCCGGGGGTCTGGGGTTTACCATGCCGATGGATGCGACCTTGGCCTCCGCCGCGTCCCTTGCGTGCAGGACCGCCATCAGATCGGGCTGAGGCACAAGCGTTTCGGAACCGGTTGCGGTGGCGTAGTGCGACCGCACGCGTTCCTGTATCTCGCGAACCGCGGCGGCTAGTTCCTGTGCCTTGGCGTCCTCGCTGCTCGCTTCATCGGGCACGTTTACGGCTCCAGCTTGCGGTGATTTTGCTGTAGACGCCTCCGCGCGGCGTAAATTCCCCTACAACCGTGACCGATACGGGCCGGGCTGCTTTCACGATGTCGCGCACGAAGCCGTTGACTACATTCTCCTGGAAGATGCCGAGGTTCCGGTATGCCAGCATGTACATCTTCAGCGATTTCAGTTCGAGGCAGACCTTGTCCGGAACGTAGGTGATGGTTATGGTGCCGTGGTCCGGGAGGCCCGTTCGGGGACAGACCGAGGTGAATTCCGGAATCTTGATCTCGATCTCGTAGCCGGAGTATTGATTCGGCCAGGTCTCGATTTCAGGCAACGGCGCGTCCACTCCCGCGCGCGCGTGTTCCTCCGTATACTCCTGTGGTCTCTTTTTCATGTCTTCGCCAGAGTGCGAGCCAGAAGATCCAGGAAAAGGCCGACGTCGGTTACAACGCCCACAGCTTGTCCCGTGCCGCGGTCGCTGACTTTCGTGGCAACCGCCGGATTGATGTCAACACACACGAGCTTGACCCAACTGGGGGCCATGTTTCCCACAGCGATGGAGTGCAGCATGGAGCCGAGACAGAGCACCACGCCGGCGCCTTTCAATTGCTCCGCGTAGGCGTCCTGCGCCTGGTTCATGTCGGTGATCGTGTCGGGGAGAGGACCGTCATCGCGTAAGCTGCCGGCGAGAACGAAGGGGACACCCGACTTCACGCACTCATACATGATGCCGCTGGAAAGCCTGCCGCTCCGGACAGCCTCGGCGATTCCACCTGCATGAAAGACGGCATTGATGGCCCGCATGTGGTTGCGATGCCCGTGTTCTTCCTGCCGGCCGTCGGACTGGCGAATGCCGAGCGAAGTCCCGAAGAGGGCGGCTTCGATGTCGTGCACTCCCAGCGCGTTTCCGCTAAGAACGGCGTCGACGTAGCCTTCCCGAATGAGCCGGCTCAAGGGCTGCACCCCGCCGGTGTGAACCACAACAGGGCCGGCTACGGCAATCACCTTCTTTCCCTCGGCGTGGGCCTGCGTGATCAGGTTCGCGGCCTGCCGGACAGCGGTTTCCACCTGCCGTTCCGAAGAAATGCCATTGGTCATAAACGCGAAGGCGAGCCGGTCGCGTTCTTTCGATTCGGGCACCACCCGGATACCGCGCATACCGACGACCACCCGGTCGCCGGCACGAATATCACGCAACTTCCTGCAGAAGGCGCGCCCATTCTCGATGACGATGATGGCATCCATGCGCTGGTTTTCCACTTCCACCCATTGCTGGCCGTGGCGCACCAGGGTACGGTGGTTGCTCGTGGAATAGAAATCCTCGGGAGCGCAGTAATCGCGGTCCACGGTTTTCAGTTCCGCATCGCCGGAGTCTACCAGGGAACATCCAAGCCCCAGCAGTTGCGCCAGCATCTTCTCCATGTGGCGCTGATCCGTGGCTTCCACGCGCAGTCTCAGGTGTGATGGATCGCTGTTGGTGCGCCCGATGTGGAAGCGCTCCACTTCGAAACGTCCGCCAAATTCGACGACAGTATCGAAGATCCGCTCCATGATATGGGAATCGATCAGATGTCCTTCCGCTTCGACCACTTCCTGAAGCGAAAGCACGGTTGTACTGGGGTTCATGATGGTGTACCTACAGGATAACCGCTTCGGCGCGCCTGCTGCTGTCGTGGGTGCTTGACCACCGGCTCACAGAACTCTTGTGACACACTTTCGCCCGAATTCAGCTCCGGCCGTTTCCTCGCCGGGGCAGCAGGCGCCGGTGGAAGGGGTGCGCGACATGAAAGTGGAAGTCATGCTGCCCGACGGCCCTCCCAATAGTCTTCAAAGCGAGCGTTGAGGTGACAGCAGCGGAGGGCCAGGATGGCGTTGGCGCCCCGGAGAGTCCAGAACATT
>CAADGY010000187.1 GCA_900696665.1 uncultured Acidobacteriota bacterium | reverse complement strand
TGTGCGGAAAAGGCGCGCGCTCCGTCCTGGTGAAAGGCGGCCACCTGGTGGGGTCCGCAATGGACGTACTGCTCCATGAAGGCACATGGTATGAATTTCCCGCGCCACGGATTGAGACACCCAACACGCACGGCACGGGCTGCACCTACTCCGCCGCCATCACAGCCGGACTCGCGTCTGGGCGGAAGTTGCCCGATGCCGTAGCGCGGGCCAAGCGATATATCGCCGCGGCGATACGAAACAATCCAGGTCTTGGCCGTGGGACCGGGCCGGTTCAGCATCACGCCAGTCCGGACTGAGCGCGGGTATAGTAGAGTGACCAAGGTACAAGAAGGAGGAACTTGTGAAATTCCTGGTTGCGACCATCGGAATGTTTGGCGCCGTGTTGGCGGCATATGGAAAAATACCGGAGCAGGATAGCCGCAATACCGATATTCCGCACACCGACACGCATTTCCGCGCACGCAGCTACACCTCGCTCGGCGAATGGCAGCAGCGGGCCGCCCGGTTGCGGAAACAGGTTCTTTCCGCCGCCGGTCTGCTTCCCTTGCCGGAGCGCAACCCCCTGCGATACGAGATCTTCGGACGCATTGAGAACAAGGACTACTCGATTGAGAAGGTCTTCATAGAGACGATGCCAGGCTACTATCTTGCGGGCAACCTCTACCGCCCGCTCGGGCGGACGGGAAAATTCCCGGGTATCCTGGCGCCTCACGGCCATGCCACCTACGGACGGCTGGAGAACGGGCCTCTCTTTTCGGTGCAGGCAAGGGGCATTAACAAAGCGCGGCAGGGCTATGTCGTGTTTGCCTACGATATGGTGGGTTACAACGACACGATTCAAACACCGCACGTGTTTGGCGGCGAGCGCGAACAGCTATGGTCGTTCGGCCCCCTGGGGCTTCAAACCTGGAACTCCATCCGCGCGCTCGATTTTCTTCAGGCGCTGCCGGACGTCAACCCGGACGAGATTGGAGTAACGGGGGAATCCGGCGGCGGTACACAGACGTTTCTTATCTGCGCTGTGGACGACCGGATCAAATACTCCGCCCCGGTGAACATGATTTCTCTGATCATGCAGGGTGGCTCGCCGTGCGAGAACGCGCCCAACCTGCGCATTGCCACCAATAATGTGGAGATCGCCTCCCTGATGGCCCCAAAACCGATGTTGATGGTATCGGCTACCGGCGACTGGACGAAAAACACTCCTACCGAAGAGTATCCGGCGGTCAAAGCAATCTACCGCCTGTACGGCAAACCCGAGAACGTGGACACGATACAGATAGACGCCCCGCACAACTACAACAAGCCGAGCCGCGAAGCGGTCTACCGGTTTTTCGCCAAACACATCCTGCACGACCCGAATTGGGCTTCGTACTCCGAAAAAGCTTACCGCGCCGAGAAGTTGCAGGATCTGATGGTTTTTCATGCCAGGCCGCTGCCCGACAATGCTCTGAAGTATGAACAGATCGCCGCGCAGTGGATCGAGCGCGCACAGAAGCAGAACGCCTCGATCACCGGCAAGTCCGCGATGCGCGAGCGCCTGATGTACTCGCTGATGGCGGAGCAGCCCGAATCGGTAGAGCATGAGATTTCCGGTGAACGCATCCTCCTGGGCCGTCAGGGAAAGGGTGACCGTGTGCCGGGTATCTGGATTCCAGGCGGCAAGCAGGCGCTCCTGGTTGTGCACCCGGAGGGCGCCGCCGCGGCCCGCAATAGCAAACAGGCGAGTGACGCCATTTCGAAAAAGCAGTCGGTCCTTCTGATCGACGCCTTCCAAACCGGCAGTGCAGCCGCTCCGCGGGACCGCTCGAAGCGTTACTTTCTCACCTTCAATAAGAGCGACGATGCCAACCGGGTTCAGGATATCCTGACGGCGCTGGCATTCCTGAAAAGCCAGGGTGCTTCCAGGATTCGTCTGGCAGGAATCGGAAAAGCCGCCGTCTGGGCCACGTTTGCAGCCGCACTTACAGATGCATCCGTCGCCCTCGACGCGGATCTTGGTTCATTTCAGGGCAGTGACGAAGACTTCATCAAGAGCTTTTTTGTACCCGGCATTCAGCGGGCGGGCGGATTGAAGGCGGCGTTGGCTCTCGCGGGGACAAGCCGGTAGGTGTGCGGGCAGGACGCGGTTGATTATTCAGACGACGAACGCGTCGTAATGACGCTGGACGCGGGCGGCACGAATTTCGTTTTCTCCGCCATGCGATCGAATCGCGCCGCCACGGAGCCGTTCGCACTACCATCTCACGGAAGTGACCTCGAGCGGTCGCTGAAGACTATCCTCGGCGGGTTTGATCGGGTGCGCCAGCAGGCGCCGTCTCCTCCTGTCGCCATCAGCTTCGCCTTCCCCGGCCCGGCGGATTACGAAAACGGGATCATCGCGAGCCCGCGAAACCTTCCCGCCTACCGGAATGTCGCGCTCGGCCCGATATTGGAAGATACGTTCGGTCTGCCGGTTTTCCTCAATAACGATGGCGACCTGTTCACCTATGGCGAGTCGATGGCCGGCCTGTTGCCTTTTGTAAACTGGATGCTCGAACGTGCCGGGAGCCCGAAGCGTTTCCACAATCTGCTAGGGGTTACGATCGGCACCGGATTAGGCGGTGGCATCGTGCGTAACGGCGAGCTTTTCAAGGGTGATAATTCGATTGCCGGTGAAATGTGGCTCCTGCGCAGTAAGGCAGATCCCTTCAGGAATGCCGAAGAGCAGGTGTCCATCCGCGCAGTGCGCCGCGCCTATGCGCAGCTTGCACACATCGGCCTGTGTGAAACACCGGAGCCGAAAGAGATCTGCGATATTGCCGAAGGCCGTGGAGAAGGAGACCGCGCCGCCGCCGTGGAGGCGTTCCGGCGCCTGGGAGAGGCCGCGGGCGATGCAATCACGCAAGCGGTAACGCTGGTGGATGGACTGGTTGTGATTGGAGGCGGCGTATCGGGTGCGCATAGCCTGTTTCTTCCGGCTTTGGTAGACGAGATGAATGCGACCTTTCTGGCGCCGGACGGCACCCGGTTTCGCAGGCTGGTGCAGAAGACCTTTAACCTCGAAGACGCCGTTCAGTTGAAACAGTTTATTCAGGGAGAGCCCCAGGAGCTATACGTCCCCGGAGGAACACGCCGGGTTCGGTTCGACGCGCTTCAACGAACGGGCGTCGGCCTTTCCCGGCTGGGAACCAGCCAGGCCATCGCCATTGGCGCATATACCTTCGCGTTGAAACAGCTCGATATCGGCGGCTAAGTCGCGATCGATCCAGTCGGCCAGTTCCAACGGCTCACCAAACTTCCGAAGTGCGGCGTCGATCGACTCCTGGTTGCCCCATACGACGTCACGATACTCGCCCCGTTCGACCGCCGACTGAATCCCGGCGCAATAGAGCCCACGGTCCCGTTCCACGTAGAACCCGTAGGTACGGCAGGCAACGGGCCGTTGATCGTAAACCAGGCAGCTTCCATCCTGCAAATCGAGCAGCGGACAGACAACGGGAGAAGCCGCGCCACGCGTAAGTTGGATACGCTTCCGAATCTCATCCCGTCTGTTTTTGTCGAGTGTGGCAAGCCCCTGCCGCAGCAGAAGCCATTCTGGTTCGGTCAGCTTTGGCGCCGACGCCAGATGCCGGCAGCAGAGATCGCATCCCTTGTGGCAAGGCCATCCGCTGGCACGGGATGAAGTGCCGCAAACACGAGCCTCGATCCGGTCATGCAAGATCCGTAACGCCGCAGATACACTCAAATCTGGAGTTTACACTGGAAAGACAAAGCTATAGAATCGATTCAACAACGTAACGGATCACTTCTTTTGAGGTAAGGGTGAGTAGCAAGTGAAGAGAGAATTGGAACCGATGCGCCTGCGCTCACGGGATACCGGCTCGTGCAAGCGAGCGCTGATAACCGGAGGTATGGGCTTTATCGGCAGCAACCTTGCTCTGCGGCTGGTGGAACTCGGCGCCGACGTAACCGTCGTCGATTCCCGCGTAGTCGATTGTGGGAGCAATCCCTGGAACCTGAGCGGCGCGCCCCGCGAGATAAAGGTGATCGAGCGGGACATCTCAGAAGCCGCCGGCTTGCAGCGCGAGATCAGCGAGAGCGACGTTATTTTCAACCTCGCCAGTGAGATCAGCCACATTCACAGCATGCAGTACCCACAGCGGGACTGTGAGTTGAATGCAGTGGCTCAGTTGCGTTTTGTTCAGGCATGCGAACGCTTCAATCCCGGCGTCCGCATCGTGTACGCCAGCACCCGCCAGATTTACGGCATCCCGCGCTATCTCCCCGTAGACGAGGCCCATCCGATACATCCGGTCGACTACAACGGAGTGCATAAATACGCCGCAATGATGTACCACCTGATTGCGGCGCGCCGCGGCCGGCTGGACGCAGTCGTTCTATGCCTCAGCAACGTATATGGCCCCCGGATGGCAATCAATATCCCATGCCAGGGCGTTCTTGGAAACTTTGTGCGTGGTCTCATGCGGGGCACGCGTCTGGAAGTGTTCGGCAACGGCCGTCAACTGCGGGATCCCGTATATGTGGATGATGTAGTCGATGCCTTCCTGCGGGCAGCGGAGGTGCGGCGTCCGCGTTCCCGAACCTACAACGTGGGAGGCCCCGATGCGCTCGCCCTGCGAAAGATCGCACAGATTGCCAGCAGTGCGGCCGGTGTCGCCGCTCCCGTCATTCATCCTTTCCCGAAAGAGCGCAAATCCTTCGATATCGGGAGCTACTATTCTGATTCGAGCCTCATTCTGCGGGAGCTTGGCTGGAAACCCCGAGTGAAGTTTGAGGAAGGAATTGGGCGCACACTCGAGTACTACCGCAAGGAACTATCCCACTATTTGGAACCGGACTGCGATCACACCGGCTGCAAACTGACGGAACAAAAATCCGCCCGGGGGATGATAGCCGCCGCTTTATGATGAACCGGGCGGAGTTGGCAAACATCGCCCGTGCCGAGCAGCGGTCCTGGTGGTATACCGGAATGCGGGAGATTCTGTTGCGCACTCTCGATCCCTGGCTTGCGGGCCGGCACATCGAACGGGTGCTCGAAGCGGGTTGCGGCACGGGCTACTTCGCACGCACCATGCAGGCGGAGCGAAAATGGCCGATTCACCCGGTCGACCTTGACGCCGAAGCAGTGCGGCGCGCCCGGACAATGGGTCTGGAACGCGTGACACAGGCCGATGTGGCAGCGCTGCCGTTTCGCGATTCCGCTTTCGACCTTGTCCTCTCTCTTGACGTTCTCGTACACTTCGCACGCGGGGAAGAACACAGACCGATATCCGAGTTGAAGAGAGTGCTTGCTCCAGGAGGGCTATTGGCTTTGCGCGTTGCCGCGCTCGATCTGCTGCGCAGCCGGCATTCGCAATTTGTCTGGGAGCGGCAGCGCTTCACGCGCTCCAGGCTTCTCGAAACAGTGCGGTCGTGCGGGATACGGGTTTTGCGTTGCACCTACGCGAACAGTTTGTTGATGCCCGTCGCTCTCACCAAATTCCGCCTGTGGGAGCCGATCCTGCGCAAGCCGCCCTCGAGTGGCGTCGCACCCGTTTCCGGTTGGCTGGACCGGCTTCTGCGTGTTCCGCTGGCACTCGAAGCAAAGTGGCTTGGCAGGGGGATCGACCTGCCCCTGGGACAATCCTTGCTGCTTATCGGAGAGAAGATGCCGTGACGGAAGACGGCGCCAGGTCCTTGAGCGTGTTCTTTCCCGCCTACAACGATGCTCCGGCACTGCCGGCACTACTTGAGAAGACCTTCGCGGTCCTCCAGGAGCACGCACCCGACTACGAAGTGATCGTGGTGAACGACGGCAGCCGCGACAACACCGAAACGGTGCTTCGGGAGTTCGAAGACCGGTATGCTCCGCAGCTTCGAGTGATTACACATCCGCACAACCGGGGCTATGGCGGAGCATTAAGAAGCGGCTTCGCAGCCGCCACCAAGGAGTTTGTCTTTTATACAGACGGAGATGGCCAGTACGATCCAAGGGAGCTGCCGCGCCTTCTCGAGCGGATGCAACCAGGCATCGGTCTCGTGAACGGCTACAAGCTGGAGCGGCACGATCCGCTGCACCGCATCTGGATTGGGCGCCTGTACAACCGGCTGGCACGCACTCTGTTCCGGATTCGCATTTCCGACATCGATTGCGATTTCCGGCTGATCCGCCGGTCTCTGCTCGAAGGCATCACACTCACCTCCACGAGTGGAACCATCTGCGTCGAACTGGTACGGAAGATCGAACTCAGCGGCTGCGGTGTCGTCGAAGTGGGTGTCCATCACTACCCGCGGCTGCACGGGCGCTCGCAGTTCTTCCGTACGCGTTCCCTGCTTACAACCTTCGGCCAACTGCTCCGGCTATGGATACGTCTGGTAGCGGCTCCCGCCGTCTTCGGAAAGAACCGGCTCCGTTCATGACAGTACCCATGGTTAATCTGCGGCCTCTGCTCGAGGAGACACGTACGGAGTGGACAGCAAACCTCCGCCGTCTTTTCGAGCGCATGCAGTTCATTCAGGGTGAAGAGGTCGCCTGCTTTGAGCAGGAACTGGCGCGCAGTTTCGGCTCCCGGTTTGCCGTTGCGACCGGCACAGGAACAGCGGCCATCGAGCTGTCATTGAGAGCGGTGGAAATTGAGGGCCGCGAAGTTCTCCTGCCGGCACTCACCTCCCTGTTCACGGCACAGGCAGTGCTGGCGGCCCGCTGCATACCACGGTTCGCCGACATCCATCCCGGCACGCTTCTGCTGGATGTTGCCGGCGTGGAGCGCCACATCACACCAGCCACGGCGGCGATTATTCCGGTGCATCTTTATGGGCAGCCCTGCCCGATGCGAGAACTCAGCCGAATTGCTCGAAGGGCCCGCCTGACGCTGGTTCAGGATGGCTGCCAGGCACACGGGGCGCGGCACGAAGGGGTTGCGCTTACCCGCTTCTCACCCTGCGTCGCCTACAGTTTCTACCCGACGAAAAACCTGGGATGCCTAGGCGACGGGGGCGCCGTGCTGACGGACCGCCCCTCCATAGCGGAACGCCTGCGGTTGCTGCGCGATGGGGGCCGCCGGAACGGACAGGTCAGCCGGCTGCCCGCGATCAATTCGCGCTTGGATGAAATGCAGGCCTGCTATCTGCGCGCGTTCCTGCCACGCCTGACGGAATGGAACCTGGAGCGCGCGAGGATTGCGGCACTCTACGACGAGACGCTCTCGGATTGCCCTGGCATTGAGAGAGTACGGCGAAGCGTGGACTCCGTGAATCACCTTTACGTGATCCGCGCCCGCAGACGCGAGCGGCTTCGCGCTCATCTGGCCGCACGAGGCATTTCGACCGCCGTACATTATCCGGTACCACTGCATCTTCAACCGGCGTTCCGGGAATTTGGCCCTGCCCGGGGCCGGCTTCCCAATGCGGAAAAAGCATGCCGGGAGATTGTATCGCTGCCGCTTTGGCCGAAAATGCCCCAGGAGTCCGTCCTCCACGTGGCAGAAAGCGTTCGAGAGTTTTACAAAAAATGATCGGGGCTGACAGGATTGACGAATTGGCGGCGCCTTTCAGCGGGCGCCGGTTGCCGGCAAAGCTTGCCGGATTCCTGCTGCTGCTCGGCGCCCTGATTGCTACGCGCCTTCCGCTGATGCCGAAGTACCTGATAACATTCGACGCGATAAACTTTGCCCTGGCCGTCGAACGGTTCGATCCGTCTCTGCATCAGCCTCAGCCCCCCGGATATCCCGCTTTCGTCCTGCTGCTGCGCGCTATCGCGTGTTTTGTGCCCGGCATCGAGGCGGTCTTCTCCGTTACAGCGCTGCTCAGCAGTTGGCTGGCACTTATTCTGGTTCAATGGCTCGGCGCCTTGATGATCAACGAAAAGGCCGGCTGGATTACAGCACTACTGCTGCTGTTCAATCCGCCGTTCTGGCTGGCGGCCCTTACGAATCCGATTCGCTTGTGGCTCGCCACCGGCGCTGTCATGGCGGTAATCGCCGTCAAATTGATGGAGCGCCCTGCGTTATCCGTGAAGGCATTTTACGCGGCAGCGATCATACTGGGGGCCATCAGTGGATTCCGGCCGGTATTGCCGGCATTGCTTCTTCCGGTGGTTGCGCTGGCCGCCTGGCGGCACCGCATCCGGCCGTTGCACTGGATTCTTGCAGGCACTGTTGGCGCCGCTGCCGCAGCGGGATGGTTCGCGTTCACCGCCGCGTCCGTCGGCGGCATCGAGCAATACATTCAAGTTCTGCTCGACTACAATCAGCAGCAGGCTGAACCTACCTCGCTCCTTTACGGCGCGATGCCTGGCGCGGCCGTCTACATGGCTCTTCAGGCGATAACGTGGACCGGCCTGGGAGTGCTCTCCTGGATCTGGTCGGTTCCATTCGCGCGGCGAACGGCCCCGCTCCTGGCAAAGCACGATAGATGGCTGCTGCTCGTCTGGTTCTTCCCGGCATTCCTGTTCTACGCAACCGTTCACGTCGGTGACCCCGACCACACGCTCTCCATTATTCCCGTTACGTGCCTGCTAGGCGCCGCCGTCTTGCTGCGGGCCGTTTCCGGAAAAGCCCCGCGCGTCCGATTCGGCGTCATTGCGGCGGCTGTCGTGCTTAACGCCTTCCTGTTCTACAAACCCATCCGCAAAGTCACAAAGCCGGCAACCTATACCCCCGTCGCATGGCTGGACGGGCACATCCGTACACTCATTGACGGCTTGCTTGCGGCCGGGACGCCGGGGTCGGTTGCCGCTGTTTTTTACGAGCCAACAACGGGCTGGCGGAACTTGTCGTATTACTGTCCGAATATTCCCGTTCTGGTTATACCTGGGAATGTGAGCCGCGAGCAGTTGGCGGCCTGGTATATGCATGACCGCCGTGTGCGGGCGGCGAAAGTGGACGATGGGGCGATCGTACTGCCCCCCGTGCGGCGCGCCGTCTTCGTCGACATGGCCGAACGACCCATCTCCGCGAGCCCCGCCCTCCCCGTTAGCTGCGCCGGACGCCTATGCACGGTGCAGCTCAAAAAATCGGGTGAGGTCCGGTTCCATGGTTTTCGGTTCAGGATTACCGGTTCAACGCGCGGGCAGATTCGATAAATGTGACAGGATCGCCGCTTGTACGTCTTCCTGCACGGCCAAGGAAGAGGACCGGGGAATCCACTTGCCAGCCTCCTCGCTCGTCATTTGTTTCCAGTCGCCATCGATGGGATTCACCACCAGAAGATGTTCTGTGCGCGAGAGCAGGTCGGGCAAGTCGAAATACCGGATCGCACCGAAAGGAACGTAGTGAAAAGGAATTTCGCGGTCGAAAGCAGTCATGCGGTCGCGGTCGGCAGCCAGCAGAGTGTATGACCTCCTAATCTCGATGGGCCTCTCAATGAAATGGCGGTAGGTAAGGAACCCGCCATGCAAAATCCAGGCGGAGACCTGAGGGTTACGTGCGGCGGCATACGTGGCTGCCAGCGACGCGTTGTGCCCTTGCGCATAGACCGCTACGCGTTGTCTGCGGGCCACGGCGTTCTGAATGGCCTGTTCGATATCGAGAGCCTGCCGGCCCACGAAATTTTCACCCAGCAGCAGGCTGACGGCGGCGGCCCAGCCCGTTTCTTTGAAAGAGAGCGAGGCGAGGCCGCGCACTTGTACTTGCTCAACAGCCCAGCCCGCTCCTGCCAGCTCCCCTACAGAGAGGTCCACAGCGCCGTTGTCGCTCACCATCAGAAGTGTTGAGCCTGCCGTTGGTCCGCTCCACGTCGGCACGGGCTGGGCCGGCGGCAAACCGAGAATTTCGTTGAGCTTATCGGTCCTTACCGGATGCCGGCGTTTCGCAAGCGCGGCGGCATAGGCGACAATGCCCGGTCCGGACGGTTGTTTCTCACGAAAGCAGCGGTACCCGGGATCATCGACCGCGGCGGTTTCAAGCGGCGGTTCCCGAAACGGGCTGCCGTCGCCCTGATGCATCAGCCACCGCAGAAACCATCCGTAGGCCGCCTCGCGTTTACGGGTCTGATAGCCATGTCCTTCGGCGGTGTCTTCAAAAAAGGCAATGCGATCGGAGCCGTACAGCAGGCGCCCGTAGTCGTAGACCTTCTTCACTCCGCCGATAGGAAAGCTTTGATCCTGGGAAGCCGCGATGATCATTAACGGTTTCGGCGCGGCCATCGCGAGCAACTCGTGGTTATTTGCATAACGGATCAAGCCGGGAACAAAGTGGCAATGCTCGGCCGCCCGATACCAGTCGAGAGGACGGGTAACGTGAATCTGTTCGTAGAATTCGCTCGTGCCGACAACGGGCACAGCGGCGGCGATGCGGTCGTCGAGCGCGGAAGTGATCCAGGTGTTGTAGCCGCCGCCCGACGCACCCGTGATGCCAATCCGCTTCGGGTCCACTTCACGCCGCGAAAGCAGATAACTTAACGCGCACTGCGTTTCGTATTCGGCCAACCCCTGCTGCGAGATGCCGGCCAGTAACAACTCGATGCGGCGATGATCACGCGAGGAGACGCCGCGCTCGCCCTGCCCGAAGGGGTCCCAGGTGAGGACGACGAACCCCAGCCGCGCCATCGTCAGACAGAACGCCTGAAAGTCCGGGCGCATTTTACTGTCGGCCCACCAGTGCCCCGGATAAAAGAGAACGGCCGGAGCAGGCGAGTCAACCTTCTCCGGGAGATAAAGATGGGCCGGAACCAGAACGCCCGGCAAGGTTTCATAGACGATTTTCTGGATGCGGTAGCGGCCTCTCAAGAGCGTGCCAACGACGCGGGCTTTCCGATAGGCCGCGGCCGGCAACAGATCCAGGCCCAGTGAGCCGCGGAGGCGCGCACGCAAGGCTGGCCGCTGCGCCGCGGCACCGGCCAGCGTATCCGCATGACGGATGCTCTCGAGCGAAAGCCGGGCACGCTGCTCCAGTTCATCGGGAGCATCCCTTGCGGAAAAAAGCAGCAGCGCGAGTGCCGGAATCATTTTCCGTCCATCGGCTGCCACTCCGGAAAGGAGACATTCAAACGATAGTTCGATTCGTTGTAGTCGGGATTCCGCCGGGGAGCGTAAATTTTTTTGCCGGAGAACGGACGATCCTGCGTGTAGATCCAGACACGTTCCTGGTCGCACAGGATGATCTCGTCACGGGCATCGCCCGTGACATTCAGGACGTTTGCGGTCAGGTCCGGATGGCCGTCATCGGGGAACATCACAACGCGCCTCAATTGGCCGTCAATCATGCCACCCTCGCGGACATTGCCTGATAACAGCGCGAATTCCTGCCCGTCGCCACGCCAGTTCACGGGAAGCAGAACACTGCCGCTATGGATGGGTTCCTCCTGCGCGAGCATGTTGCCGTCCCAATCGAAAAGCGTAACGATTCCGGGGTTTTTCCAGAAGTTCACCGTCATGTATTGCAGGCCGGGGACATCCATGCGGTACTTCGCGATGCTGGGGCTTTGTGCATGGCCGATGCGCACGTGCTTGAGTATATTGCCTTCGTGATCGAACATCAGGAAGCCTTCGTCACTACCGCTCGAATAGGCGCGGAATGGCGCCTTGGGGTCCGGGCTGAGGTTGCCCATTGCGATCGCGTCCGAATGGTCGCGCAATTCCTTGTCGCGGCTCCAGAGTTGCCGGCCGTCGTGGCTCCATAAGGCATACCCGATAAGAATTTCATCACGCCCATCCCCGTCCACATCCACCGGGTAGGGATAGTGCCCTGTCTGCCCCTGTCCTCTCCATAGTGGCTTCAAGCCGGAGTCCACCAGCCAGAAATTGCGATACCGGTCCTTGAGGATGATGTCGCGCGCGGTCTTGTTCCCGCTCACGTTGGCGAACGCGATGGAGTCCCCGGTTTCCATCTCGTAGGGCCGCTCACGATTCTCCGGCGGCGCGGTTGGCATCCACACGGACTTCAGGAGCTTGCCGGTGCGGCCTTCGAGCACCTGTAGCTTGAAATCGCGAACCAGCACCACTTCATTGCGGCCGTCGCCATCCAGATCGTGAATCTGGAAAGGCGTATCGTTCGTCAGCAGGCCGTTGCGGGGATCGGGCCGGCCGGATTGCCACAGTACCTTTCCGTCGAAGTTCACAGCGGTAAGACAACTGATGTGATCGAAGGCATCGCCACGAACTCGCGGGATGTTCTGTGCGATCAGCATGTCGATGACGCCATCGCCATCAAGATCACCGAAGCGGGCGTTGCGTCCGGCTCCAAACCCGGGGGTAGTGAATCGCTTCCAAAGCCTCGGCTGCGGGTTGCCGGCGCGAAGTGCTGCGAGTTCCTGCTCACGCGCCGCTATGCGGGCGGTGATTTGCTGAACAGTGGCATCAGAGGCCGAGACAGCGAAATCCTTGAACCGCGCCGGTACACTCGCGGTGATTCCTACCTTACCCTTGAGGATCTCGGAGTCGTTCACTTCGGCCACCGGTTTGCCGTCGATGAAAGCGCGAATGAGGGGACCGCTGTTCTCGACTCGCAACTCGTAATAACGCTTCGCCTCGTAGGGAAAATCTCTGACGGCGAGATCGCGCCATTCCCACACACGAAACGATTTTTCGAGCGGCAGGCGCACTGTAAGACGCGCCTTGTTGCCACCCGTAAGAGCAAACAGATAGTAGTGCCGGTTGGTATGGTAGCGGAATACGATTCCCGCAAAATCGGCAAAAGATAGGGGCTTCACTTTTGCAGAAACGGTGTAGTCACTCCATTCGGGATCGCCCGTGATGAATAAGGGATTCGTGAACTGGCTTGTCATCGATCCCATCAGGTGCTGCTCGAGGTAGCTCTCACCGTCCTCGTCGCCAACAACCCAGGCATCGAGGTGGACAATCGTGTTCGCCCACGGTCCAAGCGGCAAGCCGCGATAGGGGAGATAGTGGTATTCCTGTATGGCGCCGTTGAGCTGTCCGACGGGATATGTTAACCAACCCGGAGGAAAGCCAGAAAAATCATCGCGGAATAAGTCCGCCGCCGGCGCAGCGCCGGCCAACAGCAGAATGCAGGTCAGTGTACGGATCATATCGGTTGGAAGCAGGACCCAATTCAAGGTGCGAAAGGTCCCAACTCTCTCTATCAGCATAACCGCATCGGCCCGTTAGACTTGCCGCCAGGTTCCCGGTATTCTGGGTATAACAATACAATTAAGGAGATTTGCATTGGATCTTCCGAAACTGGCGCCGGTGCTCGATCTGGATTTCAGGCCCGCCGTGCTTGCCCGGCGCCGCTATGAGAAAGATGCCGCCGGCGGACGCCCCATCCGGATTGCGGTCGAACAGGACGAGA
Source organism: uncultured Acidobacteriota bacterium (assembly GCA_900696665.1). Taxonomy (GTDB): domain Bacteria; phylum Acidobacteriota; class Terriglobia; order Bryobacterales; family Bryobacteraceae; genus CAADGY01. The sequence continues at coordinate 48,295 of CAADGY010000187.1, read as the reverse complement.
ACACGTACGTGTTCAAGCGGACGATCCTGAAAGACGATAGCAGCCAGAGCCTGTCCCGCAATCTTCGCTTTCTCGAGCGCGACCTGAAGTTCCTGCTTTGGGCGGTTGGCGGGTGGCGCGTGCGTATCGACGCTCCGGAACTCCTGGTTGGTCTCCTGCGCGACTATCACTACCGGTATTCCTGGACGCAACTGTTCGATGCCGAGGTGATGGGACCGACGGTTTACGGAAGGCCTTTCCAGATCGAGCATGCGGAAGGCAACGCGTTTCCCGAGGCAGCCCACCAGACGATCTCGCTGGGGCGCCACCGCGGCGGTTGCCGCCTGGCCATCGACCTGGGCGCGAGCGATATCAAAGCGTATGCCGAGCAGGACGGCAAGGCAACCTTTGCGGGCGAATTCCCGTGGGATCCCAAACCGCAGTGTGATCCTGCATATCATTACCAGCACATCAGCAACGCGCTTCGCACTGCCGCGGCCACGCTGCCACGCGTCGATTGCATTGGCGTCAGCGCGGCGGGGGTTTACGTTTCCAATGAGCCTCGCATCGCCTCGCTGTTCCGGGGTGTGCCGAAAGACCGGTTCCAGGCGGAGATCGTGCCGCTCTTCCATCGCATTCAGAGCGATTTCGGTGGAGTGCCGCTGGTTGTGGCAAATGATGGAGATGTGGCCGCGCTGGCCGGCTCGATGTCCTTGGGCACGAACCGCGTGCTAGGGCTCGCTTTCGGCAGCAGCCTCGCCGTTGGTTACGTCGACGGCAACGGAAACATCACTTCCTGGCTGAATGAGCTGGCGTTCGTGCCGATTGATTACAATCCGCGCGCACCGGCCGACGAATGGTCGCTCGACCGCGGATGTGGCGTTCAATACCTGTCGCAACAGGCGGTCGATCGCCTGCTGAAGCCCGCCGGAATCGAAGTGCCGGCCGGGATGCCGGTGCCGGTACGTCTCGAGCATGTGCAGGCGTTGATGAATCAGGGAGACCCGCGCGCGGAGAAGATCTATCGCACGGTCGGTGTATATCTCGGCTATGCGCTGGCGCATTATGCCAGCTACTACGATGTCGGTACGGCGCTGATTATGGGCCGTGTGACTACCGGCCCCGGTGGCGAGATAATTCTAAGCGTCGCGAAGGAAGTGCTCACCGCCGAGTTTCCGGAAATCTCGATTGATCTGCGTCTGCCGGATGAAGCGAGCAAGCGCGTGGGACAGGCCGTGGCCGCCGCGTCACTGCCGCAAATTGTTTAGCCCGTACGAGGAAGCGCAATGGAGAACGTTTATTCAGACTACGTAGACGCAATATTCGCTGTTCAGAAGATGGGCGAACGCCTGCCGCTGGGCGGATTCGATCCGTTGACGGCCCCGCCGGCGATTTCATCGGACAAGAAAGTGATGGGCTTCGCTCCGCATCCGGATGACATGGAGATCGGCGGTGTTCTGCCGGTCCGGTTGCGGCGCCTCGGAATGCCGGTTCTGAGCGTCGCCGTGACGCTCGGATCGAATAAGGCAAGACGCCCGGGCCGTCTTGCCGAGTTGAAAGGCGCCAGCAAGTTTCTGGGTTACGAACTTGTCGAAGTCCAGGAAGGCGGCTTTGAGCGTATCAATCCGGCGGGACGGAGCAGCGACCCCGAAAACTGGAAGCGCAGCGTTCAGCGGATTGCCGCGCTAATCAGCGAGCACCGCCCCGCGGTGATCGTCGTCCCCCACCCTGAAGACTTCAACAGTACCCATATCGGAACGAACTTGCTCGTGATGGAAGCGCTCACCAGCATCGGTCCGTCCTTCACGTGCCAGGTGGCTTTGACCGAATTCTGGTTTCCGCTCCGGAATCCGAACGTCATGCTGGAGGTGGAAGCTCCGCTGGTTGCCGACCTGGTGGGTGCTGTTTCGTATCACGTGGGTGAGGTCGAGCGTAACCCGTACCACCTGACGCTGGTCCCTTATATGATCGACAACGTCCGGCGGGCGGAACTGGTGCTCGGTATCGGCGCCGCGGCCCCACCATGGAAGATGGCTATCCTGATGCGCGTCGAGCACTGGAACGGTACGCGACTGGAACCATCGTTTGAAGGTGGACGCCTGATCACCGCCAGTGACACAAAGAGCTTGAAAGAGTTGCTTTCTCTGTAGTGCCCAACAATCAGACGCTTGCAACAGGGCACGGCGCCCGGTTCACAATATCGTAAGAAATGGAACGTAAATCCGGGAGCAGCCGGAAGTCCGGGCTCTTGCCGATAACCAGCAGATCGCTTCGCAGGATCTCCGCCAGGGCAGGCACGGCGCGTACGGGTGTGCCCGATTCCACCCACACTTCGGCATTCGTGCCCACTTCCTCTTGTGCCGCCTGAATCCCATCCTTGGCCAACTTGCGAATCTGGAAGCGCCAGTCGTCACAGGGGTAGCCGGGCGCTCCGCGCAGGGCCTTAGTTGCATGAACCAGCGAAAGGGTCGCGTGGAATTTCGCTGCCAGCCCGGCGGCACACTCCAGAACTTTCGATGTCCGGGGGCCCAGCGACAATCCGCAAAGTACGTTCCGGATGGGACGGCGCGAAAAGATGGAGAGGTCATCAACTCCGCTCCATACCGTACACGGAGCCGTGCGAAGCACCTGAGTAGTGATGGACCGGCCCAGCAATCTCGATATCGTGTTGACGCCGCGTGTCGGCATGAGAATAAGGTCTGCCTTTTCGGTGGCCGCCGTGTCGATGATTGTGGCGGCAGGCAAACCCTCGCGAACCAAAAACCGGGCAGGCGTCAACTTCATGAACCCAAGAATGTGATCACGAATCTCCTTTGCCGGAGCTTCCAAAGGCCAGCCGGACCGGATTACATGCAGAAACACGAGATCCGAACCGAAGTCCTCCGCGAGGCTGCACGCATAGCGGACAGCACCAATGGACCTGTGGGACAGATCCACGGGAACGAGTATCTTTTCGAATGCCGCCATCCACCATTACAGTGCAATTACATGCCCACCTTTGTGGAGAGGCGTCTCATTGCGGCTTTCGCAGCAGATGCGGCCTTGAGCGCAAGCGGCTTCCAAACTCCTGACGCAGAATTGCTCGCAACCTTCGCTTCGCCCGCCACAGCCGTAGTTGCACTTCGTATGAGCTTAATCGCAACCGGCACGCGATCCACCTGGAGTCCCTATGCTCGATTTGATGGAGGTGCCATACTTCGCGATCCGCCTCCGGCAGATGCGCGATACACCGCCGCAACCGGTATTGCGTGGAGTTCCTCACTTCGCTACTCAACGCAGTATTCCACATGCGGATTCCGCCGCGGCTTCCGGTGAGCGGCTCTCCAGTTCGCGGAGGTGTTTGCCCACCAGTTCCAGATTGCGAAGTACCGAGAGCGGAATCGGCTGATCGTGAGAACGGCTTACTTCCAGAAGGATCCGAATGCTGTGCACATGATCTGCCGCCAGTGCTAATTCATGCCGGATTGCCGGGTATCCGGCGCCGTTGGAACTCTCCCCAGGCGGGACTTCGGCAATCTCCTCTTTTCCCGGCAAGTCCGCATCTGGTTCGGGCTGCGCGGCATAAGCCGTTCGATGCCACCACCGGTACATCAGGAGCGCCAGAATTGCAGAAGCTAGCACCATCAAAAGGACCCAATTAAGAGGATGTGTCCATCGCACTACCCTGAGCCCTTCTAATCCCGCACCGAATAGGGCGAGAACTGCTGTGGTCGCGAGCCAAAGTTTCGCGATTTCCGACATATCGCCACGCAGAGAGCACATAGCCTGCCAGATCGAGGCGCCATAATCGCTTGTTTGATGCCGCAGCGGGGCATTTCCGGTGCCCGAAAACAGACAATGGTGCCTACTTTCAGGCATGTGGGAGGAACAATCGCCCGTGTCAATTGCGAGGGTCGGCGGCATCCGCCGTCTGGGGGTTCTCTCTCACGAGAAGCCGGCGCGGATCCAGCAGGTGCTGCGGTTTGAAGTTCTTGCGCGACCATTTCACGCCGGGTTCGAACTGAATGCCGATGAAGTAGCCGATTTCACGATAGACGCAATAGCGGCAGGCGCCCTGCAACTCCCCTTTCGGATAGCTAATGGAGACTTTGGCGTGAAGTGGAATCGCTTCCTCCATCTGAAGACAGGCTCCTGAAAGGGAAATGTCTTCCAGATTCGCGATCGCCAGGTGCCTTCGACCCCTACCGTCTTTCCATTCCACATCGACGAGATCTGCGCAAAGCAACCGCGGTTGGATACGTCTTTCGTTCATACAACTGTTTTATCGGTATACAAAATTCGAATGTTTAGCGCATGGGGCCTAACATTTTGCCCTATACGGCATGCGGGGCGCTTATTGGGGAATTCCAGTGCCTGTTCCGCAGGGAATCGCCTTACGACGTTCATATTCGTCCCGGGTACAGAGGCTATTCCGGTCGATAGCATGGTCGACGGCGAGGATTCCATCCAGGTGATCGATCTCATGCTGTAACAGTTCCGACAGGGAACCCTCCGCCTCCAACTCCCGCTGTTTCGCGGTTTCATCCAGGTACCGAACACGAACCGAGTGCCAGCGCTCCAAATACACCAGCAGCCCTGGAAACGAGAAACAGTCGTCCCATAGCCTGAACGTCGCGGTACTGTGCCATACCAACTCGGGATTAATCAAATTGTAGGGTTTGCCTTCAAACTCCAGGTAGATCACCCTTCGGGCATCGCCTATCTGCACCGCACTGATGCCACGCCCGAACCCATGAACCCGCTGGAAATCGTGCAGCGTATCGCGCAGATCGGACAGGAGCGGGATCGCTTCGCCGGCGGATTCGACGGGAGTGGAAACGATGCGCAGAAACCGATCGCCCAACTGGAGAATGCGGCGCACGGGCATGCTCCAATAGTAGTTCATCGTTGAATCCGCTAAGATTACGGCTTAGCTATGATAATCACCTCGAAGTCGCCGTGCCGGGTAGACATGGCCGGCGGAACGCTCGACATCTGGCCGCTGTATCTCTATCACACGGGCGCTGTGACATTGAATTTCGCGGTGGACCGGTATACGAGCTGTTCCATCCAAACGCGGCGGGACTCAAAAATCGTGCTGAAATCGCAGGATCAGGAGAGCGAAGAATCGTTTGGCTCCCTCGCAGAACTCCAGTCGGCAAAAAAGTATAAGCTGCCTCTGCTGGCCCGCCTGGTGCGGTTTTTTCAGCCCAAGACCGGAATTAATATCACTACGAACTCGGAGGTGCCCGCCGGGGGAGGAATCTCCGGCTCGTCGTCGCTTATCATTTCCACCGCGAGTGCCCTTAACAGACTGACGGGAAGCGGGCACAACATCGAAAAGATCAGGGAAATTTCGCAAAACGTCGAGGCGCAGATCGTACGCGTCCCCACGGGCTGTCAGGATTATTACCCCGCCATGTACGGCGGTGTCAGCGCCATCGAGTTGGGACCCGCGGGAATTCGCCGTATTCCGCTGGCTCTGGATCTCGATGATCTGAACGAGCGCGTGGTGCTGGCCTATACAGGGGAGCCTCGGAACTCCGGCATCAACAACTGGGAGGTCATGAAGGCATACATCGATGGCGACCGGACCGTACACCGGAACTTTGACAGGATCGCTGTCATCGCGAATTCGATGCGGCAAGCGCTGTCACGATCAGACTGGAAGGAGGTAGCCAGGCTGCTGCGGGAAGAGTGGAGCCACCGGAAGAAAAACGCGCCGGGCATCACCACACCGCTGATCGACAAGCTGGTAGAGGCCACGCGGCGCGCCGGCGCGGTGGGTGCAAAGGTCTGCGGCGCGGGCGGCGGGGGGTGCGTTTTCTTTCTGGTCGAACGCGGGGCAAAACAACGGGTCACCCGCATCATCGAACAGGAGGGCGCGGAAATTTTGCCGGTGAAAGTTGCACCGCGCGGCGTTCAGGTAAGAACGGTGGTGGGGTAGCGCGTGGGCGCGGCTGAGCGGAAACGCATTGTTGGTCTTGCGCTCCGCGTTGTGGTTTTCGCATTCCTCGCCCTGGTTGGGATGGTCGTGTTCGTCACCATCCTTTTCAATGCCGGTGGGTATCTCGTCGGCGCCGCATTGGGGACGTTTGCTTCCGCCGCCGTCGCCAATGCGATCGCACTGCGAATCTGGGAGCAAGGACGGCTTTCACACATTGGCCTCTCCTGGACTCCCGGCTCCGGTAGAAACATCGGTCTGGGGCTGGCAGGCGGCGTTGCCGCCGCGCTGCTTGTAACCGCCGGCCCCCTGCTCACCGGTGCGGCTGAGTTGAAACCGCTGGCGGAGAATCCGTTCAACTTAGGAAGCCTGGTCTTTGTTTCCGTCGTGTTGTTGTTTGGCGCCGCAGGCGAGGAACTGCTGTTCCGCGGATATGGCTTTCAGGTGCTCGTCGCCGTACTGGGACCTTATGCCACGGTGCTTCCAGTCGCCGTTCTGTTTGGACTGGCCCATGCGAATAACCAGAATGTAACGGCGCTGGGTCTATTCAATACGACTCTTTGGGGTGTGGTTTTTGGATATGCGTTCTTGCGGAGCGGCGATCTCTGGCTGCCGATAGCGCTGCACTTTGGCTGGAATTGGACACTCCCGCTGTTCGGAACCAATCTAAGCGGGTTTACAATGGGAATAACGGGTTGTGAGATGCAATGGAACGCCGGCGAACTATGGAGCGGCGGAAATTACGGTCCCGAGGGTGGGCTGCTTACAACTGCGGTGCTGATTCCGTTGTTCGTCTTCCTTTACAAGGCGCCGATTCGCCCGCAGACCTCCTTGCTGCTGCAATCCTTTGAGGAGCCGTCATGAGGGTCCTGGCCACGGTTCTACTTTCGATCGTCGCCGGTGCTCCGCTCGCGCTTTCCGAGGATCTCACCTTCGATCAGCGCGTGGAGATCGTACGGGGGCTTACGGCGGAATACGCTACGGCCAAGATCATACTGCCCCGGTCCAAGAAGACTCTTATTTATAAGAGCACCGGCGAATACGACAAGCAGAAATGGGCCGATGTCACAAAGGAGTTCGGGCCGGCGGCACGCGTCGGCGACCTTGTGCAGGTTTCCAAAGTGTCCATCGAAGACGACCGGATTGTGCTCCAGATCAACGGCGGCTTCAAGGGCGGACGCAAGTGGTATGAACGGATCCAGGTGGGCATGGGAACACGCACCACTCCGATTTCGCAAGGACAAAGCAATGCTCCGGGCGGTACGGAACTCGCCGTTACTTTTCCGAAGCAGACCCCGCCGCTTGAAGCTTCCGCGATCAAGAAGATGCTGGCGCCGATTCTCGATTTCGAGAAGCGTAGCGCGACCGAGTTGTACGTCGAGAACCTTCCCGCTCCCATCCAGGCGGCCATCAAAGAAAAGCGCGCCGCGGAGGGAATGGATCGTGATCAGGTGATCCTCGCCATGGGCAAGCCACGCCATAAAGTACGTGAAACACTCGACGGTGAAGACTTTGAAGATTGGATCTATGGACAGCCTCCTGGAAAGATTACCTTCGTGACATTTCAGGGAAGCAAGGTCGTACGCGTCAAAGACGAATACGCTGGACTTGGCGGCACGGTGGCGCCGCCCCTCGAACCACAGCGGTAATTTCGGATAAACACCCCCTCATTGGCTGTGAATTGCAACCTTTTGGTATGATTGTGAGTTAAAGCATCATAGTTGAAGAGGAGATACTCTGAATGGCAATCAAAGTAGGCATTAATGGGTTCGGGAGAATTGGAAGGAACGTAGTTCGCGCCGGCTTTAGCGACAGCGATATTGAATTCGTCGCCGCGAACGATCTCACCGATACCAAGACGCTCGCACACCTGTTGAAGTACGACTCCGTTCTAGGACCTTTCGACACGGAGGTGAAAGCCGAGTCCGACGCGATCATGGTCGGCGGAAAGCGCATCAAGGTTTTCGCCACAAAAGACCCCGCGGAGATCGACTGGAACTCCGTCGGCGCGCAAGTGGTTGTCGAGTCCACGGGCCGGTTCACGGATGCCAAGGAAGCTTCAAAGCATCTGCGGGGCAGCGTAAAGAAAGTAATCATTTCCGCTCCGGCCAAGAACGAAGACGTCACCATCGTACTCGGGGTGAACGACAAAGCCTACGATCCGGCAAAGCACAACGTGATCTCGAATGCTTCGTGCACTACGAATTGCCTGGCGCCGGTAGTGAAGGTTCTTCAGGACAATTTCGGCATCGAGAAGGGCTCGATGACGACAATTCACAGTTACACGAACGATCAGAACGTTCTCGATTTCCCGCACAAGGATCTCCGGCGTGCTCGCGCGGCTGCAATCAACATGATTCCGACCACCACGGGCGCGGCCAAGGCTATCGGCCTGGTATTGCCGGAGCTGAAAGGTAAGCTGGACGGGTACGCCATGCGCGTGCCGACGCCGAACGTCTCCGTTGTGGATCTGGTTGCCATTCTTAGCAAACCGGCGACGGCGGAAGAGGTGAACGGGGCGCTGAAGCAGGCGGCCGGGGCCGAATTGAAGGGGATACTCGCCTACACGGAAGATCCGGTGGTCTCCACCGACATGATGCGGAATCCCAACAGCTCTATCGCCGATGGACAGTTAACGAAAGTTATCGGTGACAACCTGCTGAAAGTCGTGGCCTGGTACGACAACGAGTGGGGCTACTCCTGCCGTGTAGTCGACCTGATCAAGTTCGTTGCGAAAAAGGGTCTGTAAACTGCTCTCCGAAGACCGGCTTTCCGCAGGCCTTTGGAATCTTTAATTTAAAGCGGCGGCTACGGCATTGGTGAACTCGTTTGTCGTCGCTTTTCCTCCCACATCGGGCGTCAGGTATTTCCGCTCGGCGTAAACCGATTCGATCGCCGATTGCAGGCGCCGTGCGGCTTCGTACTCCCCGAGGTGGCGCAGCATCATGACGGACGACAACATCAGTGCCGTGGGGTTCGCAATCCCTTTACCGGCAATATCGGGCGCGCTGCCATGTACGGCTTCAAAAACTGCGTCCCGCTCTCCGATGTTCGCGCCCGGAACAATGCCGAGCCCGCCCACCAAGCCTGCGGCAAGGTCTGAAACGATATCGCCGTACAGGTTGGGCATCAGTAGAACGTCAAATTGTTCGGGTTTCATCACCAGTTGCATCGCGGCGTTATCCACAATCAGCTCGGTGTATTCTATCTGTGGAAACTCACGGGATACTTCGCGGCAACATTTGAGAAAAAGTCCGTCGCTGAGCTTCATGATATTGGCCTTGTGAACCGCGGTGATCTTCTTGCGGCCGGCGGACTTCGCGTACTGAAACGCGTATCGCGCAATACGCTCGGACGCTGTGCGCGTGATCACTTTCAGACTGGTGACAACATTGGCGACCACCTCATGCTCCAGGCCCGCGTACAGGTCTTCGGTGTTCTCGCGAAAAATCACGATATCGATCGGGACGTCTTCGTATCTGCTCTTCAATCCCGGCAGCTTTCGAACCGGCCTCACATTAGCAAATAGATCGAGCTGCTTTCGAAGCGACACATTCACGCTCTGAAAACCGCCCGCCACCGGAGTGGTGACAGGCCCTTTCAAGCCAACATGGGTTCGCGCCAAGGATCCGAGGACCGCCGGCGGAAGATGCTTGCCGGATTCCGTGATGATGGCGGCATTCAATTCGATACGTTCCCACTCGATGGAAACGCCGGTGCATTCGATCACCCGGACCGTCGCGTCGGCAACCTCCGGACCGATACCGTCTCCGGGAATAAGGGTGGCAGGATGGATCACTTCATCATTCTAACGGTAGAGCGTGTGGGAAAATGTAAGCTTCCATGGCAAAAATCCAGCGTGCTCTCATCAGTGTCACAGACAAGACCGGCATTCTCGCATTTGCACAGGAGTTGAGCCGGCTGGGTGTTGAAATCGTATCCACGGGCGGGACCGCCAAAGCGCTGCGCGAAGGGCAAGTTCCGATCAAAGACATCTCGGAAGTGACCGGGTTTCCGGAAATGCTCGATGGACGGCTGAAAACGATCCACCCGCGGATCGCCGGAGGGATTCTCGCGATGCGGGCGAACACGGAACACATGCAAGCTCTCCTGGAGCACTCCATCGCGCCCATCGATATGGTCGTGGTGAACCTGTACGCCTTCGACAAGGTGGCGGCCAAGCCTGGCGTTCAGGTTTCGGAGCTGATCGAAAACATCGATATCGGCGGTCCCACCATGATCCGCGCGGCAGCCAAGAACTACCAGGATGTCGCTGTGGTCGTGTCACCCGAGGATTACAACAGCATCATCGAGCAACTGCGCGCCGGTGGCGGCGAACTGCCGGCGGCGGTGCATTGGCAACTCGCCGTAAAGGCGTTTACGCTGACCGCTCAGTACGACAGCGCGATCAGCGCGCGGCTGTCAGGCATTGCGCTGAATGGCAGCGTGTTTGAAGATCATAAAACCGCGATTCCCGATTTTTTGCGCATACACGCTCGACGCGTGCTGGACCTCCGGTATGGCGAGAACCCGCACCAGGCGGCGGCGCTGTATGCGGGGAGCAAGACGGGAATTGCCGGCGCCTCGCAGCTTCAAGGCAAGGAGTTGTCCTACAACAACCTGGTGGATCTCGACGCGGCCTGGCAGCTTGTGTGCGAATTCGAGAGACCCGCGTCAGCTATTATCAAGCACACCAATCCCTGCGGCTGCGCGGAGCAGGACACGCTGGTGGAGAGTTACCGCAGAGCGTTTGAAGCAGATCCCGTCTCGGCCTTCGGCGGAGTGCTGGCGTTCAACCGGCCGCTCGACGATGAGACCGCCCGCGAGATTTCCAAAACCTTTATCGAAGCGATTGCCGCCCCCGGCTACACACCCGAAGCGCTGGCGGTACTGGTGTCCAAAAAAAACCTGCGGCTGTTGAAAGTCAGCGGCCCCGCAAACGATCCGCTGGTGGTGAAATCGATCAGTGGCGGATATCTCGTGCAGACAGCCGACGTTCACCGGCTTGATCGGGCTGCGTGCCAGGTGAAAACAAAACGGTCACCATCAGAAGAAGAGTGGCAGGCGCTCGAGTTCGGCTGGAAAGTAGTGAAGCACGTCAAGTCGAACGCCGTCGTCTACGCGCGCGCCGGACAGAGCATCAGCGCGGGAGCCGGGCAGATGAGCCGCGTCGACGCGGTCAAGGCAGGCGCCATGAAAGCACACCTTCCACTGAAGGAAACGGTGCTGGCTTCCGATGCGTTCTTCCCGTTTCCCGACGGCATCGAGGAAGCGGCAAAGCATGGCATCACAGCCGTCATTCAACCGGGAGGATCGGTAAAAGACCAGGAATCGATCGACGCCTGCGACCGGCTGGGACTGGCGATGGTCTTCACCGGCGTCCGGCATTTCCGGCATTGATTCGGACGTGTATCCGTCCGGCCGGCGAATCTCCAGCCTGTTAGCCAGCTAGTATTTGCGCCGGTGTCCGATGGCAAGAATCGGACGTTCCAGGTAATGGAACGAGAGAGCCGAAACAGCGAGAGTGGCGGCGAAGGCTATCAAAACAATCCCAAGATCGGTCCACATCGCAAGGACGGGAAGCTGTCTGCCGGCCATGTAGAATGCACAATACAGGAGTATGGGATGAATCAGGTAGGTACTCTACGGCATATTTCCAAGATGGCGCATTGGCCGGCTGGCCAGCAGCCGGGAGATTAAGCCCCCCGAAGGTGTGAGTGCGAAGATAGAACTGCTCCTCAGTAGCCAACGACCACGTCCCCGAGAGCCACAAGGCACCCAGGTGTTGTGCGGCTGCCATTGAAAAGTTCTGCCAGTAGAAAAGATATGGGCACCAGGGCAGTTGGTTAGCGAACAAACTGGACCGGGGATCGAAAACGGCGACAAGGACAAAGTGTGCCAGAAGCACGGTGTAGTAGAGCGGGAAGAGGCGGCAAATGCCGGCGGAAATAAAACGCGCTGTAATAGCTGGCCGACTCCCGGACGTCGACCCCCAGTTTATTGCTCCTGGCCTATCCGCGGGAACGATAACACGCCGTTTGCCAGACGGTTCTTCCTCTGAAACAGCACATTCCCCGCGACTTTTCAGGGGCTGGATGGTGCGAGTTTGCCGGATGTGGCAACATTTCTTAAAAAAAGCACGGTTGTTTACCGCTCAAATATCTGTCTGGCAACAAGCTCAGCCACGACGGCGTTACCCCGCTCGTTCCAATGGCTGTCGTCGCGCTGGTATAGCAGTTCTTTCTCCGCGTAGGGCTGTAGCAGCGCATGGAGATCAGCGCTCGCGAATCCCATGCTGCTGCAGAGCCGCTGGACGTAGTTGAGGAAATACGGCTCCGGAGAAACCGGGGGCATATCGTCGAAATGTCCGTTATACAGCCTTGCTCCCGATGGGACCAACAACACCGTCACCCGAAAACCAGCCCGCCGGCTCAATTCACGCATCTGGTGAAAGGTCTCATCCAGCGCCTTCCGGTGGGGATGGTTTATGACGTAAGACTCCGGCAGCGCCGCCCGGACCATATAGGTGGGTTCGAAGAGGCGGTAACCGAAACGGGAGGAGTAGTACAGCGGGTGCTGCAGCCTCTGCCCCTCTACATAATGGTGGTTCTGCTTCGAAGGTTTGGCGGCAACGCCTCCCACCTTGAGTTTACCCATCATCAACAGGCGAAGAACCGATTCCTCCCGAAGCTGTCCAGGAATCCGCGCGAACGTCTCGATCACGGTTCCACCCAGCACCGCTCCGATACGGCTGGACTGTAGCGGAACGTGCAAGTTCCCGTAACCATCCTCCAAGTCGTTTCCTTCAAAGATCATCCACAGCAAATGCTGGGGCTTGAAGGCTTCCGGGTATTTCCGTAGCAGGTAGTTCAACGCGAGATACTGCTGGCGGGGGGAACTCCCCGAAATTCCCAGGTTGATCACGGTCTCGCCCAGTATCGATTGGAGCTTCTCCACCCACCCGGCGTCCTGCTCTACGTGTTGACCGAAACAGAAAGAGTCTCCCAGCGCGAATATGGCGGCCCCGGCCGGATCGTGCGTTTCCCGCAAACCATATTTGTTGACGGCGAACGTCACGTGCCGGAGTTCCAGAACGGACTTGGCAAGCAGAGGAGAGTTCAATAAGTTCGATGAGTAAAACGCTCCATAGGAATATCCCTCCATAACGGAATTGGGCTTGTACAAATAAAAGCTTTCTTTCGTCGGAAAGAACACTCTTGGATGCAGCTCGGAATCCCAAAGATACCCGTCCAACTGCGCGGAACGGACCTGGTCGGGTGTGATGGCGCCCGCGGCAACATTGGTCTGGATTTTGAAAAGCAGGTCAATGGTAACGAAGCAACACAGAGTAACAATCGAAAGAAGAGCGATGTTCTTCAGATGGCCTATTGATAGTAGGGGAGTTTTTCGATGTACAGCATTGACGAGCGTGAAAACTGCGCCCAGCGAAAACGGCGCCAGAGTAATCGCGACGGGCCACCGGTTGAGAGCGGGAAAGAGGTTCTCATCCAGCGGAAGCACAATGACCAAATACGCCACAAGGCACCAGATGGCGAGCGCGGCGAATAGAACCCATCGCATACTGGCGCGGGCCGACGGTCTGCACATAGGGCCTGTTGGCTTTTTGGAAAGGACGGGCATTCGAGACGGATTTCACTCAGGCATCCGAGATACCATGAAATCAGCCAGTGAAAGATTTGCGCTTACTCACTTCATTGTCTTGCAGGACATCAACATACACATGATTCGGATGGGCTGGAACCGGGGCCTATTTTCTCGAAAAAAATCCGAAAAGGCTGAACCGGAACATGGAGAAATGTTAATTAATTTAAATGGGGGGTGTGTTTGCGCCGGCGGCCACCGTCCGAGCTTTCTAACTTTTGGAGCTGAGCTATCGTTTGGCCCTTGTTTTGCATTAGCTATCTCAGCTTTGTCCTGTAAATCCGAACGTCGCGTGGAAGGGTGAATTGCGAGAGAAGGGAAATTTGCATGAAGATCTCAGCGCACGGCAAGCGCTGAGAGGCGCTTCGGATCGGGTCTTCGGATTCGTCTTCACCATCTTGTTCGGAATTTTGGCGCTGCTTCCTTTGCGAAGGCAAGAGCCGCCACGCTGGTGGGCAGTGGCCTTTAGCGCCGCTTTTTTGTTGGCCGCCCTGGTCGTGCCGCGCAGCCTTGCCCCATTGAACAAGCTCTGGATCAAGATTGCGGAGCTGTTGAACCGGATCACGAACCCTATCGTGATGGGACTCATCTTTTTCGGCGTCGTTACCCCGATTGGGATTTTGATACGCTGGCGAGGAAAGGACCCGCTACGTCTGGCGCCGGATTCGAGTGACTCTTATTGGATTCGTCGCCAAGAACCGGGCCCGACCGCGGAGAGCATGATCAACCAGTTTTAAGGCAAGGAGGAGTTACATTCGTGTCGTTCGTAGTGGAGTTCTGGTCATTTCTGAGGGTGAGGAAAAAGTTTTGGCTGTTGCCGGTGCTTCTGATGATTTTTGCGTTCGGCGCCCTGATGCTGGTAGCTGAGAGTTCCGGGATTGCACCCCTGATTTACACGTTGTTCTAGCTGTTCCATGCGGACGCTCGGTATCTCTGCGTTTTACCACGACAGCGCGGCGGCACTCGTTGAAGACGGCGTCATCGTGGCGGCAGCCCAGGAGGAGCGCTTCAGCCGTAAGAAGCACGATGCCCGGTTCCCCCGCAACGCCATTGGATATTGCCTGGCGGAAAGCGGTCTGGCTCTGGAAGACATAGACTATATCGTCTTTTATGACAAACCGTTTCTGAAGTTCGAACGCCTTCTTGAAACCTACCTCGCTTTCGCGCCCGCGGGCTACCGCTCCTTCAAGATGGCGGTACCGCTCTGGATACGGGAGAAGCTATTCCAGAAGAACCTGCTGGCGAGTGAGCTGAAATTGTTCGCGCCGCAATTCGATGCAAGCAAGCGGATGCTGTTCACCGAGCATCATCTCAGCCATGCTGCGAGCGCTTTCTTTCCCTCGCCGTTTGAAGAGGCCGTGGTGTTAACGATGGACGGAGTTGGTGAATGGGCCACTACCTCCGCCGCCATTGGACATGGTAACCGGCTGGAAATCGCCAAAGAAATTCACTTTCCACATTCGCTCGGATTGCTCTACTCCGCGTTCACGTACTACACCGGATTCCGGGTCAATAGCGGCGAATACAAACTGATGGGGCTGGCGCCGTACGGAAGGCCCCTGTACGTGCAACAGATCCTTTCGAATCTTATCGATTTGAAGCCTGACGGATCGTTCCGCCTGAACCTGGAGTGGTTCGACTACTGCACCGGGCTCACCATGACCAATGGCAAGTTCGATGTGTTGTTCGGCGGGCGGGCACGCCACCCCGAGGAACCGATCGAGCAGCGCCACATGGACTTGGCGGCCTCCATCCAGTCCGTTCTGAACGAAGTGGTGCTCCGGTTGACGCGCTCGCTGGCGGCCGAAACGGGGATCGGGAATTTATGTCTTGCCGGCGGAGTCGCTCTCAACTGCGTAGCGAATGGAAAGGTGTTGCGCGACGGAAAATTTAAACACCTCTGGATTCAGCCGGCGGCTGGGGATGCCGGCGGAGCACTGGGCGCGGCGCTCGCGGCTTATCACATTTACAAGGGAAATCCCAGACAACCGGCTGAAACCGATGCCATGAAAGGATCATACCTGGGGCCCGCGTTCCAGCAGGAAGAGATCGAAGCCCGTCTGCAAAAAGCGGGCGCCCGGTTCACTACACTAAGCGGCGAGTGCCTGGTTCGCACTTGTGCGGCGTCACTGGTTCAAGAGAAGGCTCTCGGATGGTTCCAGGGACGCATGGAGTTCGGCCCGCGCGCGCTCGGAGCGCGTTCCATTCTGGGAGATGCCCGGTCCCCCACCATGCAGTCGGTGTTGAACCTGAAAGTGAAATACCGTGAGTCGTTCCGCCCGTTCGCGCCTTCGGTTCTCGCCGAGGACGTTTCCGAATGGTTCGATCTGACCGATCCGAGTCCCTACATGCTACTGGTGGCCGATGTTGCCAGACACCACCGGCGCACAATGAGCCCCGAAGAGGAAGGTCTCTTTGGAATCGAAAAGCTCCATGTCCCGCGATCCGACATACCGGCGGTCACACACGTGGATTACTCGGCCCGCATACAAACCGTGCACCGGGAAACGAATCCCCGCTATCATCAACTGCTGTCCGCTTTCAAAGATGCAACCGGCTGCGGAGTGCTCGTGAACACAAGTTTCAACGTGCGCGGCGAGCCGATCGTTTGTACGCCTGAAGACGCTTTCCGCTGTTTTATGGGAACCGAAATCGAAACGCTCGCCGTTGGAAACTGCTTTCTTCGAAAAGAAGACCAGGATCCCGCTCTCAAACAAAAGTACGCACACCGCCTGGAAGCGGACTAATCCACTCCCGCACATTTGACAAGAATCGTGGTGTTCGAGATATTCGAAACCATGAACTTCCGCTTGCCAATGCGCACACTGGCCCTGCTGGCGGCCGCTGTGTGCAGTCTCCCGGCTGCCGATTTCCAGGTTGGCGCCGCCGCTGTAAAGATAACTCCTCCCATGGGTGCGCCGATGTCCGGCTACTACTACAACCGGGCGGCTGACGGTGTGCACGATGACCTGTTCGCCAAGGCCCTGGTTTTCGAGCAGAACGGAACCAAAGCGTCCGTCGTGGCTTGCGACCTTTCGAGCGTACCGCGCCCGATTGTGGAACAGGCGCGCCAGGCGATCGAGCAGAAAACGGGCATTCCCGGCTCGCGCGTCATGATCAGCGCGACCCACACTCATACCGGTCCCGTTTTGCTAAGTGGCGCGACCCGGTACAACCTTGAAGGCGAGATGCTCGCCATCGGAAAGAAATACACCGCGGATCTGCCGCGGCTTATCGCCGAGGCCGTGGAAAAGGCGGATGCAGCACTGGCGCCGGCCCGGATTTCCGCCGCGAGAGGCCGCGAAGAAAGTCTTACTTTCAACCGGCGCTTTCACATGAAAGACGGCAGTGTGGGTTGGAATCCCGGAAAGTTGAATCCAAACATCGTCCGCCCCGCGGGCCCCATCGACCCCGATGTGCCGGTAGTGTACTTCGATTCGCCCGATGGAAAGCCAATCGCAACTTATGTCAACTACGCGTTGCACCTGGATACAGTGGGCGGCCTGGAATATTCGGCGGATTACCCATACACGCTCGGACGGCAATTGAGCGCGGTGAAGGGCAGCGGGATGCTGACCCTTTTCACGATCGGCTGCGCGGGCAATTTGAACCATATCGACGTAACCACCCGCGCGCCGCAAAAAGGGCATGGCGAAGCCGCACGGATCGGTACCGTCCTGGCCGGCGAAGTTTTGAAAACGTTCAAGCGCCTAGAGCGCCTGCCCGCCGCCGCACCGCAGACGCGCAGCGAGACGGTGCTGCTGCCTTTGCCTGCTTTCGAACCACGGGAACTCGAATGGGCAAAGAAGATCACACCGCTATTCGGCAAACTCAATGCCGCACCCTTCCTCGACTTCGTAAAGGCTTTCCGGGTAACGGACACCGCCGCCCGCGACGGAAGGCCGCTCGAGGCTGAGGTGCAGGTGATCGCGCTTGGAGACGACCTTGCGTTCGTGGGCCTGCCGGGCGAAATTTTCACGGAACTCGGCGTGGCGCTCAAGTATGCTTCCCCGTACCGGTATACCGTTGTGGCCGAACTTGCGAACGGCTCCGTTGGTTATGTGCCGAATCGAAAGGCTTATCCGGAAGGTGCTTACGAAGTGGTGAGCGCGCGTTGTGCCGAAGGGTCCGGAGAAATGCTCGTTCAATCCGCGACCAGACTGCTGGTATCGCTTCACAGTGGGAAATCGGGGACGCCTCGCACCGATTCCCGGAGATAAACTTCATCGATCGTGTAATAATGGAGAATCAGTCCTGATTGTCCCCAGGTGACGTGTGATGGCAGGCCGTTTCTATCCACCCGCCGTGTTGGTGATGGTGTGTGTTGCCCTATCCCCTGCGTGGCCCCAAAGCGATGATCTTCACCCGCTGACGCTGACCGAAGCGGTCCGGATTGCGCTGGAAAAGCACCCCGATATCGGTAAGGCGCGTGCCAGCGCCGACGCGCTGAAGGGCCGCATTCGGGAAGTACGCGCGCAGGCGCTGCCGGAGATCTCCATACTGAGCACCGCGACGCGCTGGCGCGACCCCAGCCTGCTGAACGCCTCCGGTCTGGATAACTTTCCGGAGGAACTGCGTGAGGCGCTGGTGCCTTCGCCTGTCAACCTGTTCGACTACAGCATAAGCGTGAAACAACCGGTTTATACGGCGGGCAAAGTAGGGACCGCGCTGCGGCTCGCTTCGGTGGAGGCGGAGGGGTCCTTGGCGGAAATCGACCGCGCACAGCAGGATGTCGCCCTGGACGTGGTGAAAGCATTCTATGCCGTGATGTGGTCCGAGCGGTATTACGAACTGGTCGAAGCAACGCAGCAACAGCGCCAGCTACATCTGGAGATGGCCCGGACACGGCTCAAGAACGGTGTCGCGACCGAGGTCGACGTGTTGCGTTCTCAAGTCGCCGTGGCTAACGGAATGCCGGATTTGGTGCGCGCGCGGAACGCTATCCGGCAGGCCCGTTCACGGCTGAATTACTTCCTGGTGCGTCCGCTCGATCACCCCACGGCTGTCTCCGGAGTGTTCGAAGAGAAATTCTGGGAACAACAGGACCTGGAGGCGCTGTGGAAAGAAGCCCAGCGCAGACGGCCTGAACTGCAGCGGCTGAGCATAGCCCTACGCAGCGCGGCGGCGCAGATCGATCTGGCGCGGGCGGAGAGCCGGTTGCGTCTGGATTTTGCGAGCACTTACGGCATCATGGCGAGAATGCCGGAAAACCTTGCGAACCCGCAGTTCGCACGCTGGACTGTGGGGTTGAATTTCACTTTGCCGGTATTCGATGGCTTCCGCCGCAGTGGGCTGGTGTGGCAGGCCACAGCGAACGAGCGTGCGGCACGTTTGGAGCGGCAGAAGATGGAGCAGCAGGTCCGGCTCGCTCTGAGCCAGGGTCTGGACAATCTCGCAGCGGCCCGCGAGACAGTAGAAGCGTCGCGTGCGGCGGTGAACGAGGCAGAGCGCGTGCTCTCGATGACCCAGGATAATTATAAATATGGCGCCGCCACCACGCTTGACATTGTGGATGCGCAGACGGCGGTCTCGCTGGCTGGAACTAACCTGCTGCGGGGTCTGCACGACTATTCGGTTGCACGAGCAGAACTGAAGTGGACGATGGGGTTACCTCCGTGGGAATGATCAGGCGCAGTCTTCTTCTTGTGGCGGCTCTGGCCTGCACCGTTGCCGCGGCCGGGTGCCGCAGGGATAAATCCGAAAGCGTCAGCGCGGCCGAAGTGCGCCCGGTGGCGGTCAAGACGATTCCGGTTACTTCGGAAACGTTCACCGCTACCGTCGCTGTGACAGGTACGCTGGTTTCGAGTTCACGCGTGGAAGTGAAAGCGGAAACTACCGGGCGGATCGTTCGCTTTCCAAAGGAGCAGGGGGATCGTGTCCAGGCAGGTGAATCCGTCGCCTGGGTGGATGACGAGAATTACCGCCTGGCGCTGCGGCAAAGCGAATCCGCCGTCCAGGTGGCGCAGGCCGCTCTTCATCGCGCCCAGGTGATGGAGGCCCATACCGAGGCGGAGTTGGAACGTTCACGCAACCTGGTGAAGTCCGGCGGTATTACCGAAAGAGATCTGAGAGCGGCCGAAGTAGCGGAGAAGGATTCGCGGGCCCAGGTCGCGCTGGCGTCGGCGCAACTGGACCAGGCTGCCTCAGCGGTGGAAGTCGCGCGCAAGCGCCTGCGGGATACTGTGATTCTCGCGCCGGTCAGCGGCGTAATCCAGGAAAAGTATGTGAATGCCGGAGCCTATGTGGAACCGCCGACGCCCGTGTTCAGCCTGGTGGACAACAGCCGGCTCGAGTTGCGGAGTCCGGTGCCGGCAGCGGAGATCGGACCCATCCGGACGGGGCAGCAGGTTCTATTTTCGGTGAGCAGTTTTCCCGGGGTAGAGTTTTCCGGCCGCGTCATTGAACTTGCTCCGGCGGTGGACGAGCAATCCCGGGCGGCACACGTGCGCATCAAGATAGCGAATCCGGATGGGCGTCTTCGGGCGGGGATGTTCGCCGACGGGCAGATCATCACCGGTGCCCGGCCGAACACTGTAATGATCCCTGGCTCCGCCATTTATCGCGAGGATCAGAGCAGGAAAGATTCCTATGTCTTCGTCGACGTAGCCGGCAAAGCCGTAAAGCGGGACGTGCGCATCGGGCGCGAGAAAGGGCCTCTGGTCGAGATTGTCGAAGGTCTGGCGTCCGGAGACATCCTCATCGCGGAGCGAAGTGTCGAACTCGCGGATGGGGTCCCGATCGAGCAGTCCGCACATCCGTAAGTTTCGGGGAACCGATGTTTCTCAGCGATCTCTCCATCAAACAGCCCGTTTTCGCCACGATGCTCGCCGTATCACTGGTGACGCTGGGAATTTACTCCTATCGCGAGTTGAGCGTCGATCTGTTTCCGGATGTTGAGATCCCGGTGCTGACGATTCAGACTCTCTACCCCGGTGCTTCCCCCGAGACGGTGGAGCGCGAGGTGACCAAACGCATCGAAGAAGCGGTGAATACGATCTCCGGCGTTCGTCATATCTCTTCCACCACCACCGAGGGCTTCTCTGTAATCGTCGTGGAATTCCGGCTCGGCACGAACATACACACCGCACAGCAGGATGCACAGGCGAAAATTGACGGCATCCGCGCCGACTTCCCTTTATCGATGGAGCAGCCCGTGGTGCAGCGCATCGACTTCAACGCGATGCCTGTGGTTTCCATCGCGGTCGAGAGCCCCACCATGGATATCAAGGCGCTGTCCTCCATCGCCGAAAAACAAATTAAGCGGCGCCTGGAGAACGTGCCCGGTGTCGGACAGGTAAACCTCATCGGGCTGGCCCGGCGCGAAATCCAGATCCTCGTGGACCGCAACAAGCTGAAGGCACTTGGCCTGACTTATGCAGAGGTTTCTGCGGCGCTGCGGCGTGAGAATCTGGACGTCCCCGCCGGAAAGCTGGACCAGGGCCAGATAGAGCCGCTCGTGCGCGTGTCCGGCAAGTTCCAGCAGGTCGAAGAATTCCGCAACCTGATTGTGGCTACGCGCAACGGCAGGCCGGTTTTCCTGCCCGAAGTCGCGCACATCGTGGACTCGATTGAAGAACGGCGCAGCGCCTCGCTGGTGGACGAGCGGCAAGCGCTGGCGCTCGATATCGTGAAGCAATCCGGCGCGAACACGGTTGATGTGGCCGATGGTGTGGAAGCAGCCGTCGCACAGATGAATGCGGAATTCCCGTCACACATACGGCTGCGCACTGTGGTGGACCGGTCCATTTTCATTCGCGAGTCGGTGGAAGATGTCCAGTTGACGCTGATCATAGGCGCTGCCTTGACGGTGTTGATCGTCTTTTTGTTCCTCAATAGCTGGCGCAGCACCGTGATCACCGGGCTGGCGCTTCCGGTGTCGGTCATCAGCACGTTCATTATTATGGCCGCGCTCGGTTTCACCTTGAACATCCTGACGCTGATGGGTCTTTCTCTCTCCATCGGGCTGTTGATCGATGACGCCATCGTCGTGCGCGAAAACATCGTCCGCCACATGCACGCGGGCGCCGATCATTTCACTGCCGCGCGGGAGGCCACGGCGGAAATCGGGCTGGCCGTCATGGCGACGACGTTCACCATCGTCGCCGTCTTCGTGCCGGTAGCTTTCATGGGCGGAATTATCGGAAAGTTCTTTTATGAATTCGGCATCACGGTTGGCTTCGCCGTACTTGTCTCGCTCTACGTCAGCTTTACGCTCGATCCGATGCTGTCTTCGCGCTGGTACGATCCTGCCGCCGATCCGTCGATTCAAAGGTCCGTGGTAGGCCGTGCGCTCGACAGATTGAATGCACAGATCGAAAAGCTCCGTGGCGTGGTTGCCGCCGCCCTTGGATGGTCGTTATCGCACCGCTGGGCCGTGCTGCTGCTGGGCGCTGTCGCGATCGGCTCCAGTTTTTTCCTGTTTGGCCGGCTGGGATCGGCTTTTATGCCGGACGCGGACCCCGGAGAACTGCGTGTTTCCTACAAGGCCGATCCAGGCATTAGTCTCGACCGCTCGATTGAAATCGCCCGAAGCGTTGTCGCGGAGGTTCGAAAGAACCCCGCGGTTCGCTATACGTATACGACTGCCGGCGGCACTGGCGGACAACCGGTGAATGAAGGTAACATCTACGTTCGATTGAAGGAACCAGGCATCAGGGCGCACTTCACTGTTGTCAAAGCGGACATCCGGGAACGGCTGAAAAGGTTCCATGGACTCCGGACTTCAGTGGGCGAAGCGGACGAGCATGCCGCGGAAACCAAACCGATTCAGATCAGTGTGCGCGGCGCCGATCTGCGGCAGGTTGCCTCGATCAGCGAAGAACTGATGGCACAAATGCGGCAGGTGCGCGGCGCGGCCGACATCGACACAACGGAAGAACAGCCGCGCCCGGAAGTCCGCATACGCATCGATCGAAAGGCCACTGGCGATTTGGGTCTGGACCTGGGAGGAGTAGCCTCCACGGTAACCGGGCTGGTTGCGGGCGAAGTCGTCTCGCAGTTCGAAGATCCCGATGGTGACAGCTACGACGTGCGCCTGCGGTTGAACAGGGAGGATCGCACGAGCAACGCCGACCTGTTGGCCATTGACCTTCCCGGGCATGGCGGGCGCGAACTTGTGCCGCTCAGTCAAATAGCACGCCTGGAAGATGGCGCTGCACCATCCAAAATCCGCCGTCTCGATCTGATGCGTGAAGTCCGGGTGAGCGCAAACACCGAAAACCGTTCGCTCGGGGAGGTGGTTGGAGATATCATGGCACGATCCGCAGCCATGAAGATCCCGCCGGGCTATACGCTCGACCTCACCGGAGAGTACGAAGACATGATGGAGAGCTTCGGCTACGTTCTGCAATCCTTGTTTCTGGCGGTGATTCTGATCTATGCGATTCTGGCCTCGCAGTTCAGGAGCTTTCTCCAGCCGCTCGCCATCATGTTTTCGTTGCCGCTGTCGCTTCTTGGCGTCGCGGCGATGTTGTACCTGGCGTCCGACACCCTGAACATGATGTCGATGATCGGTGTGATTTTGCTGATGGGATTGGTCACCAAGAACGCCATCCTCGTGATTGATTTCGCGAACGTGCAGCGCCGGGCCGGCTTGTCGAGGAGAGAGGCTCTGGTCTCGGCTTCGACCGTGCGCCTGCGGCCGATCCTGATGACGACGCTGGCAATGATCTTCGGTATGCTCCCCCTGGCATTTGAGCTGGGATCCGGGGCCGAGTTCCGCGCCCCCATGGCCCGTGCGGTCATCGGCGGCTTGATTACTTCCACGCTTCTCACTCTCGTGGTGGTGCCGGTTGTGTATACGTATCTTGATGATGCGGCGGGAATCTTGGCGAAGTGGTGGGGACACAAGCCTCACGAAAAAAGCAGAATGCCGGTCACTGCGCCGATCAAGTAGCTGCCGCCAATCGCTCCTCCCATCGAGCGATCCATCCAAGATCCCGACGCCTCCATCGGGATGCCCACGCAGCCCGACCACACGTCCTACGCGTCTTAAACCCTTAAAGCGCGGTTGCTGGCGCTGATTGATCGGGTATAAACTGTTAAGCCACTATTCCCAGGGAGGAGTTGTTCTGTCATGTTGCGTCTGGATGCAGATCGGGCCGCGGAGTTTTGTGACGGTCTCCGCCGGAGGGATTTCCTGCATGCCGGCTCTCTCTCTTTCCTTGGTCTCGGACTCACCCAAATGTTCGGGCTCAAGGCATTGGGGGCGGTAGATAACCGGAAGAAGGATATTAACTGCATTTTTTTAATGCTAGTAGGTGGACCTTCGCAGTTGGACACATGGGACATGAAGCCTGATGCGCCCGTGGAGATCCGGGGCCCGTACAGACCGATCAAGACAAACGTACCCGGTATTGAAGTATCGGAGAACTTCCCGCGAATGGCGAAGAACGCGGACAAGTTCGCCCTGGTCCGCAGCGTGTATCACACCGCCGCGGCCGTACATGATACCGGCCATCAGATGATGCAAACGGGCAGGTTGTTCCAGGGCGGCGTCGAGCACCCGCACATCGGTTGCGTTCTCGGCAAACTGAAGGGGCCGAATGGCGGCGTGCCGGCGCATGTGCTGTTGCCGGGCAGCATCGGGAGTACCGGCGGCAACATGCCACATGGCCAGAACGCCGGCTATCTCGGAAAAACTTACGATCCGTTCGTGTTGAACGCCGATCCGTCCGATCCGAATTTTCGTGTCCCTGATACGCTTCCGCCGGAATACCTGGCCGCTTTGCGGGTGGACCGGCGCAGGAACTGGCGGGAACTGGTGGACCGGACGGTCAGCAAATTCGAAACCTCGCAAGATGGGCGGCTGTCCGATGCGTCGTTTCATCAGGCATACACGCTCATGTCATCGGCCAAGGCGCGCGAAGCTTTCGAGTTGCACCGGGAGCCCGAGGCTGTGCGCCAGAAGTACGGGATGAACCGCTTCGGACAGAGCTGTTTGCTGGCACGCCGCATGATCGAAGCGGGAGTGCGCTTCGTCACGGTGAATATGTTTGAGACGGTATTCGACGAGATCACCTGGGACATCCACGGATCGAAGCCGTTCAGTCCCATCAGTTGTTACAGCGACCTGGTGGGACCGATGTTCGACAACGCATATAGCTCGCTGCTCGAGGATCTCCACGAGCGCGGTCTTCTCGAAACTACGATGGTGGTTGCTACGGGTGAGTTCGGCCGCACGCCAAAGGTGAACCCGGCGGGAGGGCGCGACCATTGGCCGCAGTGTTGGACGATGCTGCTGGGCGGTGGTGGGATCAAAGGCGGTCAAGTGATCGGCTCCTCCGATGAGATCGGGGCGCTTCCAAAGGATCGGCCAACGTCGCCGGCCGAGATCGCAGCGACCATTTATTACGGCCTTGGCATCGATCTCGAATTGGAATTGCCGGGAGCGCAGGGACGCCCGCTTCCTTTGGTGGATCGCGGCGTCCAGCCGGTTCGCGAACTCTTCTCCTGAGTTGTTGCCTAGCCGGGACTCATATGAAACAAGTGTTGCCGTTTCTGTTTTCGCAACACTACTTTCACAAAAAGAGAGCGCGCGGGCGAACACGGCGGCAGCATGTCGCGCCGGTTTTATCCCCAGAACTGGAAGAGAAGAATCACATAGACCCAGATGGCGCCCATGAAGTGCCAGTAGTTTCTGCTGACATCCACGAAGGTTCTCTTGGCCGGACCCAGGCGAAAGCGTAGCGCCTCGAACTCCACGTAAAGCAGGCAGACAAGGCCGCCGCTGAGATGGAGGGCATGTGCCACTGTAATCATGTAAAAAAAGGAGCTGCTGGGACCGGAGTTGATGTAAAAACCATCCTTGAGAAGCTCACTCCATGCTGTGTACTGACCAAAGAAGAACCCGACTCCAAGCAGCACGCCCGCCGTCCAGCAGAAATTGAACACCTCGCGGTGGCCCCTGTGAAGGCTTCGCCGCGCCCATTCGAGGCAGCCGCTGCTGGCCACCAGCAGAACAGTGTTGATCCATAATATGTCCGGCAGCGGGAGGCTTACCCAATCGTCCGAAGTTCCGCGGCGCGCAAACATTACAACACTGAACGCGGCGAAGAACATCAGAATAGACAGTAGCGCGAGATACATGCCGATCAAGGCAGCGCGGCGGCTCGAGCCGGTTTCCGGATTCGGGATCTCCTGGCTTCTGCCGCCCAGCGGAAAAGGACCTCGCGCCCCCGTGGAAAGCAGAAACACGCCAATCGTGAGGATAAAACCGATCCCAGCTAAAACCATTCTCTGTTTTGACGATACCCGGAACCGGCGTGATTGCCGGTATGCCGATCGAAACTACCACGGCGCAGGAGAGCCGCGCAAATGCCGGCGCATCATCGCACCGCGGGTGTTTCCTCGAAGACCCTATTCCAGTCTTTCAGGAACTGCTCCAGGCCTTTGTCCGTCAAAGGATGGTTGAACAGCATATCCAACACTTTGAATGGCATGGTCGCAATATGGGCGCCCGCGGATGCAGCGTCCACGACGTGCAGCGGAGACCGCAGCGAAGCCGCGAGCACCTGCGTGGTGAAACCGTGAGTTTTGTAGATGGAGGTGATGCTGCGGATCAGGTCCATTCCAATGGCACTGATATCGTCGAGGCGGCCGACAAACGGGCTAACGATGTAGGCCCCAGCCTTAGCAGCCAGCAGTGCCTGCCCCGGCGAGAAGCACAGCGTCACGTTTATGCGAATACCCTCTTTGCTGAGCTTGGAGCAAGCGGTGATTCCATCCCTCGTCAGCGGCAGTTTTACAACCACGTTCTTGTGTATTCTGGAGAGCTCACGGCTTTCCTTCAGCATCTCATCGGCTTCCGTGGAGACCACTTCCGCGCTGATGTCGCCATCCACAATGTCGCAGATGGCTTTGATGTGCTCGGTAATCGGTCTGCCTTCCTTGGCGATCAGCGACGGATTCGTGGTGACGCCGTCTACGATGCCCCAGGAAACCGCTTTTTTCAGCTCTCCCAGATTGGCTGTGTCGAGAAAAAATTTCATGTGATTATCCTTTCACTACCAGGTTTTCTATGGCTCCCAGACCCGGAATTTCCACGCGAACGACGGAACCAGGCTGCATAGCGCCAACGCCCGGAGGCGTGCCGGTAGCGATCAGGTCGCCGGGCTCGAGCGTCATGAACTCCGTGACGAACGCGACTATAGCATCCACCGGAAACATCATCTCTGCGATGGGCGCGTCCTGCTTTTTCACGCCGTCCACATAAGTTTGCACCCGCAATTCGTCGAGCCGCACCTCCGATGCCGGAACTACCCAGGGCCCCACGGCGCAGAAAGTGTCGAACCCTTTGCCTCTGGTCCACTGCCCGTCTTTCTTCTGCAAGTCCCGCGCCGTGATGTCATTCACACAGGTGTAGCCGAAGATATAACCAAATGCTTCTTCGCGGCGGACCTGACGCGCGCGCCGGCTTATGACGGCACCTAATTCTCCCTCGTAATCGACACGCCCGGAAATGCGGGGATAGACGATGCGGTCGCCATCGGCGATCAACGACGAGGGCGGCTTCAAGAAAATCATGGGCTCCGCCGGCGGCTCGTTGCCCAGCTCCCTGGCGTGCTCGGGATAGTTGCGGCCGACGCACACGATCTTTGAAGGCCAGCACGGAGGCAGGAGCCGGACCGAGGCCATCGGGTGGCTCGCCCCCTTTTCCGTCGAATCGAAAGAGGGAGTCTCGACGATCATACCGTTGTCGACAATTCCGTACTTCACCTCGTTCGACGAGTCGGGAACCGTCGGCTCAATATTGGGATTCAGACTGAAGCGAATTCGTTTCGGCATAAGTTATGGTGCTGTAATTTGAATCGGCGCGGAGCGCCGGCTTTCGTTTCCAAGGCGGTCAACCGAAGTCACCGCGTACCGGTAAGTTTTGCCGCTCTCCACTGTGGCGTCGCTGTAGGCTGGCGTCTCGGTAACGCCGGAAATTTTCACAAAGTTCTCATCTCGGGCTGCACGATATATGCAATACCCTTGGAGGTCACGGCTGGCGGCGCGTTCCCAGGTGAGCTCTACGGTGCCGGCTCCGGGAATACCAATCACGCCGGAGGGCACCGCTGGTGGAAAGGTATCGGCCGGCACGATGTTCACAGGCGGCGACAGATCGCTTTCCGCCCGGATCTCTCCCTCCTCACGCAAGGCCTGTACCTGGTATTCATAGCGAGACCCATATTCGGCTGCCGCGTCGACCCATTCCAGGGTCTCCACTTCGCCTGCTTGCGTCATCTCCGAAGACGGGAAAGCGCGGCGGTACACTCGAAATTTCAGCCCGGAAGCGTGCTCCGGATAAGCCCACGTGACCTTGGCGCCTTCGGCTGCCGATTCGGCCTGAACCTTCGACGGCGCGGGTAAGGGAGCAATCACCCGAAGCGTCACAAGGTTTGACCATCCGGCAGTCCGTCCACGCTTGTTCAAAGCGCGCACGCCTAGCAGGATCTCCTTGCCGGTGAACTCTTGCGCCGGAACTTCAATTGGCTGGGACGGTTCGGCGGGTTCACTCAAGAATTCGAAGCGCCTTGCCCCCGCAGCCCAGCGTTCGGAGTCAAATTCGCCCTCCCCGGCCGGAATGGCGGCCACTTCTAGCGTTCCCGGCTTGTCGATTACAAGCCCTTCCGTGGTCCTCCGCGGCCGGCTGAAATCCAACACCAGCATGTCCCCAGACTGTTTCACACGCAAATCCAGGATGCGCTCGGGAATGTTAAGCGCCGGAGGCAACGGGTCTCCGATGGAGCCGCATCCCGCGAGAAAAAGTGGAAGCGCCGCCGCTAGCAGACGCCGCATGTCGTCATAGGATGTACTTACTCAGATCCTGGTCCTTGATGATCCCGGCCAGTTGTTTCGATACATAGGCCCGGTCGATTTTCACGGTCTTGCGCTTGAGATCCGGGCCCTCGAACGAGACATCGTCCAGAAGCTTTTCCATGATCGTGTGCAGCCGCCGTGCTCCGATGTTCTCGGCCATTTCGTTCACCCGCGCCGCGGACCGCGCAATCTCTTCGAGAGCATCGGTAGTGAATGAAAGCTTGATACCTTCGGTTTCGAGTAGCGCCATGTACTGTTTGATGAGCGCATTCTTGGGCTCGCGAAGGATGCGGATAAAGTCCTGCTCGGACAGCGATCGAAGCTCCACGCGGATCGGGAACCGCCCCTGCAATTCGGGGATCAGGTCGCTTGGTTTAGAGACGTGAAACGCGCCCGCCGCCATGAAGAGAATATGGTCAGTGCGCACGAAGCCGTAGCGTGTGTTCACCGTAGTTCCTTCGACTATGGGCAGAATATCGCGCTGAACGCCTTCGCGGCTCACATCCGGGCCATGGCCGGATTCGCGTCCGGCGATCTTGTCCACCTCATCGAGGAAGATGATGCCGTTCTTCTCCACGCGCTCGATTGCGATGCGCGTAACCTGCTCCATGTCGATCAGCTTCTGCTCTTCTTCCTGAACCAGATACTCCAGTGCCTCACTGACCCGCATCTTGCGTTTTCGCGTGCGCCCGCCGAACAAGCCGGGCAGGACGTCCTTGAGATTGACGTCCATCTCCTCGATCCCGGCGTTGGTGGAGATTTCAAACGTCGGGCCGCGTTCTTTCACATCGAGTTCGACGGTGCGTTCGTCCAGTTTGCCGGTGCGAAGCTTTTCCCTCAGCTTCTCGCGGGTTCGCTCGATGCTGTCGCTAGACTCCCCTTGCGGGGGCATCAACAGGTCCAGCACGCGGTCTTCGGCGTTGCGCTCCGCGCGGTCGGCCACCTCATCCAAGCGTTCTTCGCGAACCATGTCGATGGCGATGTCGACCAGGTCGCGAATCATCGATTCGACGTCGCGGCCGACGTATCCCACCTCGGTGAATTTGCTCGCCTCCACCTTCAGAAAGGGCGAATTGGCAAGCTTGGCAAGACGCCTGGCGATCTCAGTTTTCCCGACGCCGGTGGGACCGATCATCAGGATGTTCTTGGGCATCACCTCTTCGGCCATCTCCGGCTCGAGTTTCTGGCGCCGGATGCGGTTGCGCAGGGCGACGGCGACCGCGCGCTTGGCCTCAGGCTGGCCTATCACGTACTTGTCCAGTTCCTTTACAATTTCGCGCGGTGTAAGCTCATCGAGGAGCGGCGCTTCATCCACCGACTGGGTAGGCAGGTAGATGACCATTACCCGAGTTCCTCGTACACAATGTTCTCATTGGTATAGATGCAGATTTTGCCGGCGATGGCCATGGATTTCTCCACGATTTCCCTCGCAGGCAGTTTTGTGTTTTCGATCAGGGCAGTAGCCGCTGCTTTTGCAAAAGGGCCCCCCGAGCCGATGGCGGCGACATCTTCGTCAGGTTCGATAACGTCACCCCCTCCGCTGACGATGTAAGTGCTTTTCAAATCCGCCACTAGCAGAAGGGCTTCCAGGTGCCGGAGCATTTTATCCGTCCTCCACTCCTTGGCAAGTTCGACGACACTTCGGGGAAGGTTTCCGCTGTACTGCTCCAGTTTGGCCTCAAAACGGGCAAATAAAGCGAAGGCGTCGGCGGTGGAGCCCGCAAATCCGGCAATGATCTTGTCGTTATACAAACGGCGAAGTTTCTTGGCCGAGGCCTTGAACACTTCCTGACCGAACGTTACCTGCCCGTCACCCGCAAGAACGACCTTTCCATCCCTGCGGACACAAAGGATGGTGGTCGAACGCATACGTATTTGCATGAAAGTACTTATTTTAGCGCAGTATGGCGGAGCGCTTCCTAGGTTTCGGAATTGTCCCTACAGGAACTTCGCTTTGGTCCTGCAAGCTGCGGTGATCAGGCCGTAAAAATCAGTTCCGTGGGCTGAAACACACCAAGAGGGAACCGCCAGGCGGCCATATCCAAACCTGTCCCCGAGAGGAGTCCGTCAACCCCAACGGGGCGGATGCACACCGCCTGTTTCAGAGAGCCGCAGAGTGCCGCTGTTTCAGCCTGCTGATTTCTCGAAAGGAGGCCAACGCCAGAACGATTAAAGCAGCCCCTGACAAGGCCGCTCCAGATTAGAAGTCCAGGCGAAGTCCCATCGTGATCAGGCGGGGCCCTTGTTGCGGTCCGCTCGGACGGCCGAAGTTCGCGTTGCCGACCACTCCATTGACACCTCCGAAACTCGTCCGGTTAAACAGATTGAACGCATCCGCCCGATAGACCAGGTCGATAGTTCGATCGCCCGAGATCGGGAACCTCATTCGCTTCTGAATTGAAACGTTCTCGGTTAATACCGGCGGTTGGCGGAAGTCGCCGTAATGTACGGCGGCGTTTCCCAATGAGTACTGTCCAGGCGTAGTGAACGGGGCGTTCGCGCCGTGGTTGAACCAGCGGATATTCGGATTGTCCGGGTCGAGGTCAGTGCGGCTGACACCGGTTCGAATCGGCTTCCCGGTAAGGTTGGCCTTCTTGAACCGGGTGAACAGCACGCCGTTGCCGATAGTATTCGGCGCACTCACCCGTATCAACGCGCCTGAGTAATACTTCTGCGCTCCCGAGAGGATCCAGTTGCCGACGAAGAAGTCGAGAAGCCTGCTGCCGTTGAGGAATTTCTTGCCGTGGCCGAGCGGGAGTTCGAAGCTGGTCAGTATGCTCATAACGTGCGTCTGATCGAACGGCAGGTACGATTTCATATCTCCGAGATTGTAGTTGTCCTGCGCTTGCACCTGGCTTTGACTGAAGATCTGCCTGTAGTGTCCCAACCCGAGTGATTTCGAAAAAGTGTAGGCCGCCATCAGTTGAAACGATCCGAAGCGTCTTTCGGTCTTCAACTGGAGCGAGTCATACCAGGTGCGTCCAATACCGGCATTCCGGTCAGACATGGCATAGAACTGAGGAAATGGCCGGAGAGCTTGGGCGAGCGTGGCTGTATTCGGGAAGTCTGCGAAGGGTTTAGTGTAGCCCGCGGCAACGACCGCCGGATCCGTGATCGGCCGCTGCAGCAAAGAACCAAGCGCCAGCCGGCTGACCGGGAGCTGGTTCAGTTCCACTGTGGAGGCGAGGCGATGACCGCGGTTTCCCACGTACGCCGCTTCGAAAACGAAATTCCTGACTTCCTGCTGAATGCCGAAACTCCACTCGTAAATCCTGGGCGCCTTACCGAAATTCGGGCCCATGACATCGACGTCCTTGAAGTTTCCATAGCTGGGATCGAGGAATGGTGGAGGCTCGAAATTCGGCGGAAGGGGAATCCCACCGTTGTCCCAGTTGAGCACAGGATTCAAACCGTCGGATGGATAGCTGACGCCGTAGTAGCTGCCGAATCCTTCACGGCACCCGCATCCGCCATTGCCGAGCGTTTGGTAGTAGATGCCCCAACCGCCACGCATGACGGTCTTCTCCGCCAGACGAAAGGCAAATCCAAGCCTGGGACCGATATTGGTGAAGTCGGTTGGATAGAACCGCTCCTTACCTGTGCGGCCGGGACCCGTGCCAGCGAACACAAGCGCTCCCGGAAGGCCTCCCGCGGCAGGGTTCGGCATGGAACGGTCGATGTGCGAGTAGTTACCGTCCTTCTCGTGCCAGTTCTCCGGCACCTCGTACCGCAGCCCCAGGTTCAACGTCAGGCGTGAGGAGACTTTCCAGTTATCCTGGAAAAATCCCGCCTGATAACCATAGCGGATTTCACCTGGAATCACCGGCAGCGGAGTCAGATTCGCATTGTCCACCGCGCCCAGAAGGAGGCTGGCAAATGCGTGACCGGTATTGGCCAGATTGGTGGGCAGAGCGGTCTGCGCGCGATCGAACACGTACCGGCCATTGCTTCCCGCCAGATCTAATGGATTGGAGAATGTGCGCAGACGCCGGAAGTCCCATCCGAACTTGAACTCGTGCTTGCCCCTGATGACGGATAGCGTTTGATTCAGATGGTGCGTCCAGTTGAACTGCGTTCCGGTCGATACCTTTCCGTCCTGCACTCCCCAGGCGGTGAGATTATCGGCTCCAGTGAACCGGACCACAGGAAATGCATCAGAGAGTCCCGTCAATGGAAGGCCGATGCCAGACCCGAAACCTTGATGGGCGGGATTATCCCAGCCTTGCTGCTGACGCGTAAAACCGTATGTCGAATGCAGCAGGATCGTCGGGCGGATGGTGAGATCGTGATTCACGCGATAGTTCTCCGGTTTCTGCGTGTTAGATCCCAGGCCGGTTCCGAGGGGACCAGGGAACGTGAAGGTGTTTCCGATGTCCTGGTTTTGCCGGCTCATGTAGTAGGAGAGACGGTTGTTCGCGGTGAACGCGTGATCGAACTTGAGACTCCAGTGGGTATCCTCGATGACTTGGGTGTTTGTGAACTGGTAATTGCTTACCAGGCCGGCAACATTCGCGTCCGGGATCAGCGGAACAACTTTGGTGGATACATTGCTCCAGCGCGCCCTCGGGATGATGTTCCCGGCGAATGGCTGCCTGGTCGCGGCGCTGCCCGTGCCCGCCGTCGTCAGGGGATCGTAAATGGCATGGGCGAGTTGAGAAAAGTTGCCCTCTTTCATCAGCGTTGTGGGAAGCGTTGATGTGGCTTGGCTGATGGCCGCTGGCCGGAGGTCCTTGGCTATCGTGAAATACCAGAATGTCTTGTTTCGCCCGTCGTACAGCTTAGGCACATAAATCGGGCCGCCGATTACGCCACCGGTTTCATTGAACCGCTCTTTCGGACGAAACCCGGCCGGCCTTCCGGCGACGCGGTTCACGTTGTACCCCGCTGCGTTCCAGATGTCCCGCCGCATATTGAGAAAGGCGCCGCCATGCAGATCGTTGGTGCCCGACTTCGTGATAAAGACTTCTACCCCACCACCGAAACGGCCGTATTCGGCCGAGTAACTGCCGGTCAGCAGTTTGAACTCACCGAACTGCTCGTTGGCTGGGAAATTGAACACTACGCCGCCCGATTCGGGGATGGTCTGGCTTGCTCCGTCGAGCAGAATCTCCTTCCCTCTCCCCCCCGAACCGGCGATGCTAACCTCGCCAAGTCCTGCTCCCTGGTTCACACCCGGCATATACTGCACAAACGCTTCCGCATTCCGGATGCCGCCAGTAAACAATGGAAGTGTGTTCATGAACCGGTTGGAGAAGTTCTGCCCCCGCTCAGGCGAATTGGTTTCGAGCAATGGCGCCTCGGCGGTGACCTCTACCGTCTGCTGCATGTCCCCGACCTCCATTTGCAGATCCAAAACCTGCCGCTGGGCGACGCGCACCTCGATGTTTGTGCGCTGCAGTTTCTTGAATCCGGTAGCTTCGACGGTCACGGTGTACGGACCTACGGGCAGATTGGGAAAAACGTAGTCGCCGGTTTCGGTGCCAACGGTCTCTAACACCCGGCCGGTCGGCTCGTGAGTCGCGTTGATCCGGGCGCCGGGAATAGTCGCGCCGGCGGGATCGAGAATCCTTCCACTCATCGAACCTGTGCTGGACTGAGCAAACACCTCAAAGGCGAGCGGCATGGCAAGCGTCACGACCGCTGCTCCTAGACGAAGAAGACTCACAGCTCCCTCCTGAAACTCTGATCAGTGAATGATAGAAATGTTCCTGAGTGTCTGTCAATAGATCCGCGCCACTTTTCGCAAGTTTTGAAGATGCTCGAAAATGAACTCCTTAATTGGCGGAAACGTCCACATTGGCGTTGAAGGGAAGCTATGAGCCGGAGTGCGTGGCCTGGTGGGGCACGGCAATCGCGGGCGAGTGAACATTTCGATCACACACGCAACCGCGTCCGGCGCGCCCACAGATTACTCTCACGGGCCAACCGGAACATAGCGGCTGAAGTTAGCGCTTACGGCGGATGCACGTTGGTCCGCCTAAGAGCTTGGTTACGCTCCCGGTCCGGCTATGGCTCTGTTGTGATGTCGTCCGCTCGCCGTTAGTTGGCCCTTGCGGATCAGTCTCTCCATCACTTCGGCAAATGTGTCGATCTCTTCGAGAGTTGTGTAAACATTCGGAGTAATGCGCAAGCCTTGATACTCACCCGGGGTGTCAATTGCAGTGGTCCAAATGCGATGTTGCTGCCAGAGGTGGGCGGAGAGTTCTGTTGCATCAAAACCGTCCACGCTGACGAATCCGATGCCACAGGACTGTTCGGGGTCCTCGCTATTCAGAATCTTCACGCCAGGAAGCTTTCGGAGCCTGTTCGACCAGCGCTTCCTCAGGTATCGAAGCCGTTCGGCTTTCCGCTCCACCCCGATGCTGTCGTGGAAATTGAGAGCCTCCGTGATCGCATTGCGCTGCGACGCCGGATGCGTGCCGATTTCCTCGAACTTGCGGATGTTTTCGTTCATCGATGCCGGAGCGGCCATCATCGGCCAGATGCTCGGAATTTTCGATTTGCGCACATATAGAAATCCCGTGCCGATGGGTGCAAGGATCCATTTGTGAAGCGAACAGCCGTAATAATCGCAGTCCAGGTCCGCATGCCGGAAGGGGAAATGGCCGAATGCATGGGCGCCGTCAACGATAACTTCGATTCCGCGCGCGCGCGCCATCCGGCAAATCTTTTTCACCGGAAAAATCTGACCTGTGCGGTTGGTGATATGGCAGATGAGGATGACTTTCGTTTTGGGCGTGATCGCCTCTTCGATGCGCTGCGCGAGATAATCGAGGCCTGGTGGCGGTACAGGAAAACTGATCTGCTTCAGCACCACGCCATCGCGGCGCTCGCGCTGCTGCCATGTCGTAATCATCCGGGGATAATCCTGGTTCGTCGTCAGAATCTCGTCGCCCGGTTTCAATTCGAGCCCCAATTGCACGATCTCGAGCGCTTCGCTCGCATTCCTCGTGATGGCGATCTCTTCGGGGTCACACCCGAACTCGCGAGCAAGCCGCCGCCGCACTGTCTCGATTCCGGGATCAAGAATGCGCCACATATAATACGATGGCGTCATGTTTTCGATCTCGAGATACCTCTTTTCGGTATCCATGACGATACGCGGAGAGGGCGATACCCCGCCGTTATTCAGGTTGATCAGGTTGCGATCAACAGTGAACGCGTGCCGGATGTTGAGCCAAAAGTCCTCGTCGCGCGCGACAAGATCCGCGGGCCGGCCTGCTACGGACTGGACCGCCGCTTGGGCCAGCGCCAGGGCGTCAGCGTGAAATATTGCCCCGGCTCCCGCGGCAGATTGGAAGAACCTTCGACGGTTCATAACACCCCCTATAAACACTCGAATTCAATGGTGTGATCGAAAGGCGTGTTGCCAGTTAAATAAACACTTGGACCAGGCAGTTTCGGATCGGCTCCCCGGACCTGAGTGTAAGCATGTGCGCGAACTCCGGGGCCGAACCGGATGGCATTCGAACCTGCGCGATAGATCCCGTGCCCCGAGTCAAGAATCCATCCGTCCGTCACCTTGTGCGCTGGTACGACGCCTTCCAACCTGCCGCCTTCACGGAAATTGATCTCGACGGCGAGCGGAACATCCTTGGTGCCCTGCGACTGAATCCGCACCCTGAAACCCTTTTCGTGCTCCGAGATCACAACCGATTGCGTCAGGTGGCAGATCCCGCTTTGCCTGCGCTTGAGACGTGTCGTACCCCACTGATCGGGGTTCACGCGCTCTGCCGGATCAAGCGGCTGGTAATAAGGCGCTTCGAGCGACTGTTTTATCCGGAATGCATTGCCCGCTTCTTCGACGACCGGCGCACTGAACTGTCCCTTACCGAAGAACGCGCTCGCGAAACGGACGGCGTTGACAACCGCGTCGCCATTGCGAAAAGTGAAAAACCGGTTGCGTCCGCCCGCCAGTATAGAGGCACTCATGCGGCCGCGCCGGATGTGAAAAAGCTGGTTATGTGGGAAACTCTTGCGATAATCGTCCGGAACAGGTAGGTGCGGAGGCCCGGGCGACACCAGTTCCGGGTACTCCATCAGCGCGCTCAGGCTGGCTCGCGTGGGAGCGAAATGGTCCGCGAGGGTTTCAAACCGGCCGTCCCTGCTCTTGTGGCGCCGCGCCACATATGCGAGTGAAAACCAGTACGGACCCATATCGCCTCGCTGGTTCACGTCCTGTCGCCGCGAGATCTCGGTGACCACCTCGTAGCCGGCATGCAGAAGGTACAACATGCTCTCGAGGTTGTCACGCACGGGCTCGAGCAGGTACGGACGATTTAATTTCGCCGCCATCGTCGTCAGCGCATTATCCGTTACCGGATTATAGACGTAGGTGCTGCGCTCGGAGAATTGTCCATCCGGATCGATATCGATGCCTTCCGCAAGCCATTGGTCGATGCGCTTCAAATAGGCGGGCTCACCAAATAGTTCATGCAGTTGCGATAGCGCCGCGCAGATAACCCAACGGTGGTTGGGCGTATGGACGCCGCCCTTCACCATTCCCCCTCCCGCCCCCCGAAGAAGCGGCTCAAGCCAGCCGAGTATCTCGGTTTCCCGCGCGCGCTTCAGAAGCACTGCCGGCGGGCAAAGTGCCCGCACGATGAATCCCGTATCAGGAGGAGAATTGAAGTTGGTGATCGGCAAGTCCCAGTTGCCGTCGCTGGTCTGCTCGCGCGCAAGCAGATCCGCCGCGAGCTTAATTCGCCGCGGCAGTTCGGCATTCTTGTGGAATTTCGATCGGGGGTGCAGGTAGGCGGCCGAAAATGCGTCGATGATGCCGGCCGCTGTACCCGGAAAGTACAGCCCATATTCGTCGGGGAAAATGCCTCGCCAGCGGTTTCGAGGATCGGTGATCTGCTGCTTCAGAAGACGCTCGACGTAGGAGTCGTGACGGCCGATCACCTGCCGCAGCCACGAAGGCTCTCCCGTTTGGGCAAACACCGCAGCCGCAGCCGGCAGCATCAGGTTCCGGCGAGTGATCGTCATATCGGAAAGGGACTTCTGCTCGTGCATTAAGACAGATCGTAACACCTGCTGGCAAGAGGTTTCTCACTCTGCACCTGGTGTCAGGAAACAAAGAAAGACTCTCCCGTGCAGATTGCCCCCGCTCAAGCGACACCCTGCGCAACGGCGCCTACGGCGGTGAACGGGTTTGAGAGTGGTAGGCGCGGCAGGACTCGAACCTGCGACCCTCTGCTTAGAAGGCAGATGCTCTATCCACCTGAGCTACGCGCCCTTTGTCTGGACTACTTGATTTTACTATGTGGGGCACTCCTCGATCGGGCTTCGAAGCCGCCACTCCTTTGGCTCGTCTAAGGTTTTCTACCCTAGCAAACTAAGGGTAACCTGCAATTGAAGCGTTGCTGTTTCCACCTTACTTTGGAGCTTGGAAGAGGAGGTTGGATGTTACGCGCCGCTTTGATTTCGAATGATAACGAGGTGCTAGAGCACCTCGAAAACCTGTCGCGGGAACTGGGGCAATTTCGCATCGGACGCAAGTTTCATCGCCAGCCCACGGAGTCTGAACTCATTCAGTGTGTTCGCGCCTACGGGCCGGAAGTCGTGTTTATCAGTCTGGAGCACGTCGCGGAAGCGGGCGATATTCACTCGCTGCTCGAAAAAGCATCGCCGGGAGTTCAGTTGGTGGCGGTAGGCCGTTACGGCGATCCCCAGGTTTTGCTCCAACTCATGCGCATGGGCGTGAGAGAGTTCCTGACGCTGCCGGTCAACCTGAACGAGTTCGAACAGATGATGGCTCGAATTCGCGCAATCCTCGAAAAGCACCCCCCCACCACCCGGTCTTCCGATCTGCTGTATTCGTTTCTCCCGGCCAAGGCGGGGTGCGGCACGTCCACGATCGCACTGAATACCAGCATGGCCATCGCGGAAAAACAGAGCACGTCGGTCCTGCTGATGGACTTTGACCTGAACTCAGGCATGATCCGGTTCATGCTGAAGCTGGAGAACCCCTATTCACTTCTCGACGCTGTAGAACACTGCGACGCCCTGGAAGAGGAGTTATGGGCGCAACTCGTCACACACCGCGGGCGGCTGGATCTGCTCCATTCAGGCGGGCTGAATCCCCATATCCGCATCGACCCGGCTCAGGTAAGAAAGCTCAGCGATTACGCACGGCGCAACTATCAGGTGATCTGCGCGGACCTCTCGGGCAATCTTGAACGGTATTCGGTCGAAATGATGAAGCAATCGAAGCGCATTTTTCTGGTCTCGACGCCCGAGATCGCTTCCTTGCACCTGGCACGGGAGAAGCTGGCTTATCTCAAGAGCATCGAGCTTAGCGACCGGGTAAGTCTGATTGTTAACCGCTTTCACAAGAGATCCTTGATTTCGAAGGAAGAGGTTGAAGACCTCATGAGCTTGCCGGTCACCATGACATTTCCGAACGATTACCACCGCGTCCACCGCTCGCTCACTTCCGCGACCGAAATCGAACGCAACTCAGAACTAGGAAAACAATTCAGCAAACTGGCCGATGTCATCCTCGAAAGAAAAACACCGGTCAACACGGTGACCAAAAAACGGTTTGTAGAGTACTTCTCTATCGCTCCCGCGCGCTAAAGCGGGATGGCGTAGCTTCGTGTATTTCCGGCAAGCCCAGCGAATCAACGATGGGCCGGCTGCCGCTCGATGGGCCGGGACGCTGAACGCGCAAAGCGCGCAACAACCCGGCTCAGGGCACAAGGACGATTTTGCCGAACTGCTCCTTGTTTTCCAACCGTTCATGCGCTTCACGAACAGCCGACAGAGGAAGCACCTTGTCGACAACGGGTCTTAATTGTTTCCGGAAAACGAATCGCAGCACTCGATGCAGGTCGCCGAGGGGGCCCATGAACGAACCAAGCACGCTCTGTTGTTTGAAAAAGAGATACCGCAGATCAATCTTCGCATCGAAGCCCGTGGTGGCCCCACACGTCACGAGGCGGCCTCCGGCGGCCAGGCTTTCCATGCTCTTGGGCCAGGTTGCCTCGCCCACATGTTCGAATACTACGTCGACTCCGCGCCTGTTTGTGAACTTTTTCACTTCGGCGGAGATGTCCTGGCGGTAGTGGTCAATCGTCAGATCCGCGCCGAGTTCAGCAGCCTTTGCCCTTTTGTCATCGCTTCCGGCGGTTGCGATCACCCGGCAGTGGAAGAGCTTGGCGATCTGAACCGCAGCCGACCCCACGCCGCTGGATGCAGCCAGAACCAGGACGTCTTCCCCGGCCTCCAGGCGTGCGCGGCTGAACAACATATGCCACGCCGTTAGAAAAACCAGCGGGACCGCCGCCGCGTCCTCAAAGCTGAGATCGTCCGGGATGGGTATGGCGGCGTACTCCGGCACGGCCATAAGTTCCCGGTATCCACCCGGAATACCAGAACCCAAAAGCGTGTACCGCGCGCAGCGATTGTCGCTGCCCGAAACACATCGCTCGCACTGGCGGCAACTCAGCCCCGGTGAGAGCAGGACGCGCTGGCCAGGCTTGATTCTGCCGGTGAGCGCGCCGGTCTCCAGCACTTCACCGGCGATGTCGCTGCCTAAAATATGCGGCATCGCGAACTTCTGTCCGGGAATGCCGGCGCGCACAAACAGGTCGAGATGATTCAGCGAAACCGCACGTACCCGCAACAGAATTTCATCGGGCCGGATCTGTGGCTCCGGGATGTCTTCCTGAATGAGAACTTCCGGCCCGCCGTGTTGGTGGATGCGAACGGCCTTCATAGTGTGTTCTCGTCAGTTTACCCCAGGCGTTGCTTCAATTCCTCGAAGTCGAACTCATCAACAAGATGGAACCGGATACGCAGGTTCGTGAACCGCCTGATGTCGGCCTGAAAGCCTTCCGGCGGCGGATGGGGGCCGGCGAGATGCAAGGATCCGGCGGCGACCTTAAAGGGGAGTATGTGCCATTTTTCGACCAGGTGTGCGGGCAGAGCCCGCAGTACTCCGGCCGGAACCTCGTCGATATCGATCGGCATAAAGCCTGCCAGCGCCTGTGTAAGCGATGCCAGGGAAGGATAGGTGTGCTCGGTTTTGAGCCACCGAAGAGGCTCGCGTCTCCATTTCGCACGCATGTAGCGGTGGAGAGCCAGAACGGTTGCAATGGAGTTGATGACGTTGGCCCATGTGCTACGAACCAGGACACCAGCCGCGAAGGCGGGTCCATAGATTCGCGTCGCGCACACGGTACGGAACACCAGTTGGAATATCTGGAAAAACAACGTGCACGGCAGCAGCAGCATTGCGAAAGGTGGTATTGCCTCGGACCTGAGAACTGCGGGGGTGTGTCCCGCGGCCCAGGTTAGAAGCACATACAACAACAACAGGTTGGCAAATGCACTGAGGGGATTCCCCACGACACCTTTGCGATCCCGCCAGAACCAGAAGGCGCGACGGACCCCGCCCCGCCACCCATGGCGCTCCCAGCTTTGTAGCGCGATTCCAGTAATCCAGCGGGTGCGCTGCTGTAAGGCGGAGCGGAATGTACGCGGGAAGAATTCTCTGGTGGCCATCGGCTCCGGTCCCTGGAATTGAACCGGAACGAATAATTGACGGCAGCCGAGTTCATGGAGCCTGAGCCCGATCTCATAGTCTTCAGTCAAGCATTCGGGTTCGAAGACCCGGTTGCTCGAACACGATGCGAGCTTTTCGATTGTGTCGCGGCGGAACCCCGCGCCCACACCGTTCGACGGTATAAATCCCCCCAGGGTCTGGCGGGCCGGAATGTCTTTGATCTGGTATTCGGCGAATTCGTCGCAGTACACACCGTGGGTCAAGTCGAATAGAGAGGTCCTCAACGGCAGCACCGGCACCTGAATCATCTCCCATTCGCGGGAGTAATAATTTATCAACTTCAGAGCGGCGGGGTGGATGACATCTTCGGCGTCGTGAATGACGAGAATTTCGAAGCGTACTTGCCTCTGCTGCTCAAAGAGGAGCAGATTCTGATAGACCCAGTTCAGACAGTCCGATTTCGACGTCGGCCCGTCGTGCGGGCAGATTGCCAGATGGACATTCGGGAAACTGTCCTCTAGTTCCGCCACGGCGGCCACGGTTTCTTCGTCGTTCGGATAGGTGCAGAGAAAGAAGTCGTAATTGGAATATTCGAGGGAGGCGGCGTTGTGCCGGATCATGCTGCCTATCACTTCGTGCTCCTGCCAGAGCGCAACCAGAATGGCAATCCTCTTCTCGGGTTCGGACCGAAGTTGAGAATCCGTCACCGGCGGGCGCAGTTTGCGCAGCCAGGAGTAAAGAAAAGCAAGAGCAATCAACAGATCGTCGAGCCCGCTAACGAAAATCCAGACAACCAGCGGCACGACACAAAACGCCGTGAAATTGTCGAGGAATCTCAGATAGTCTTCCAGACGGATTTCCACCAGGGAAAGTAGTGGACTACTCCTCGGCAATCTCTCAAATCAGTGACTCCTCCTCCCCCCAAATGGGGTTGACTTTCCCCTCGAAGTACCTGGCACTTACTGTGTTTTAATCCGGGCA
Organism: uncultured Acidobacteriota bacterium; assembly: GCA_900696665.1. Taxonomy (GTDB): domain Bacteria; phylum Acidobacteriota; class Terriglobia; order Bryobacterales; family Bryobacteraceae; genus CAADGY01. The sequence continues at coordinate 6,437 of CAADGY010000187.1, read as the reverse complement.
TTTGAGGTAAGATTATATTTTTAAAATGCAATTCTGGCCGGCTATTTTTCTGGCTGCAGCGGTGACAGCCTTCGGAGCTTCCCCCTCCGGGGAGAGAATTGACGATTCCGTTGCTCTGGTGAGTCAATTACAGGCTGAAGAGTGGCTTCGCGTCTGGCAGAAGCGGCTCAGCCTGGAAGATTGGAAGGTTGAACTCCGGATCGTCCGAAGTTGGGAGCTGAAGCCCGACACACTCGGAAACCTGCGCTGGAACAGTACAGCCCGGACGGCCACCATCCGCGTGCTCGATCCCGTCGATTACGATCTGCCTCTGGCGAAAATACCCCGCGATATCGAAATGACGATTGTCCATGAGTTGTTGCATCTTCAGCTTTCGGTCCTGCCGAAAGACAGTTCGAAGAAGGCGGACGAAGAGCGCGTGGTGACCCGCATTGCAGAAGCCTTGATGAACCTGGATAAAGAACGCCCGCCGGCGCCGGCAACGCTATCCCGCATCGGAGCCGAGGCCGGTCAATAAGGCGGGGCCAGCGAGATCAGCTCGAATTTCCGCGGGTCGAGTCCGCGCTCCATCAACGCACGAGCACATTCTTCCGGAGAGTCCCCAATCGCCTCGATGCGGCGCACTGGCAGGGTTTGCGGTGAATAGATCTCGAGGGCGATGGTTTTTCCCGCAAAAGCGGTGCGTTCCGTCAACGAAAGGTCTTCCGGCGGACGTCCGATGGCTTTTTGAGAATCCATGTCAGATGGAGCCGCAGGATGCGGCTAATGTTATTCTAACTCTACCCAAATATGTTGGAAATTCTGAAGACGCCGAGCATCCGCTGATTCGAGAGCCGGCGGGCTGTCCTCGGTGTCGGTTCGGAGTGTACTTCCTTCTCAAGAGCATGGAAACCGGACCAGGCTTTCGTTCCAGCGCGCCGGAATGCCCCACCGAAGATTCCGGTTACCGCATCATCACACGCCAACGCTGCCGGTATACGCACTGACGTTCCAGACTGCGTACTACCTTAACGGCCATCACTTGATCGAGCGCGAACTGATTTGTAAAAAGATCGGCTTCCGCAAGAGCGATAACGCGTTTCTGGCCATCGATGACCCCAACGCGTTACAAGCCGCCGCTGACCGGCTCAGCAGATTTTTCAGCTACTCGCCGCCTGAAAATCTGAAAGAGAAAATTCTCACACCCTGAGGTCAAGAAGCTGAACCATCACGCGTAGCAGCGGACTTCGAAGATCCGCACTTCTTCCGCACCGTTCGTCTTCGTGGCGGTAATCCGCACGGCGAGTGCATCGACCGGTTCGAACGTGATGCGATTCAAGCGCTGGTGGTTGCCTGTTATCGTTGCTACCGTACGCTGGCGGCCGTCCGCTCCGGTCACGGTCACCGTGTAATCACGAACCGTTTCCGGTTGCGGTGCGCGCACGATGGCGCGTGAGATCGAGTCCGAGGCCGAGAGCGTTAGCTCCCGCTGAAAACCGGTATCGAACTTCAGCACCACTTCGCGCAGCCGTTGCGGCTGGCGCCAGGACAACTCGATCCAGGCTTCCCGGGAGTCCGGCTTTGCGGCCCAGTGGTGTACCTCGCCCGGCTTCCCCGTTTTCTTATTCGGTGGAATGTCGCGGTCGATTCCATCCGTCACCAGGGCCGCCTTGGCCTCGCCCACTTCGCCGGAAGACTTGATGGCCGCGGTTCGCGCCAGATCGCGTGTATCGTGATTGGAGACCGTGCGGATAGACTGGTCCTGGCGCAATAGCAACTGCTGGAGGCCACTGACCAGTTGACGGTCGCGCGCCAGTTGACGCGGTGTGACGCCACGCTCACGGCAGAGCGCCGCTGCTGTCCCGACAGCCTGGCCGATGGATGCGCAGGTCGCCATCACACGGGTGCTGGTAAACGCGGCATGAGAGGCGCTGATGTTCCGGCCCGCCATCATGAGGTTCGTGACATTCCGGCTGTAGAGTGCACGCAGCGGAATATCGAAAACTTCATCGGTGCGGATGACGGTATTGGGCGGCAGATCCGAGCGGTCAAAACCTCCGGGCGGGTGATCGTCCATCGGCCACCCGCCCATCGCCACGGCATCTGGCCATGTTCCCCTCATCAAGTCCCCTTGCGTAAGGATCACGTCGCCTACCAGGCGCCGGCTGCCGCGTTTGCCGGGCATCATGCCAACCCATTCCAGCGCCCAATGCGAGCTGTCCGGATAATCGCCGCTGTTCTTGATGTAGTCCCAGACGCCGGTCACAATCGAGAGCAGTTCGAACCGGATGCGCTCGTTGTCGCGAATCGTATCCTTGTCGCCGCCCCACTCGATCCACCAGTAACCATACTCCCAATTCTCCGGGCCGACCTTGCGAAAGCGGAGATGCTCTTTCGTGACTTTCCTTGCCCATTTGGGCGGCGTGTAAGGCATCGGTTTGCGATGCAGGCGCGAGGTGAACAGAATGCTGCTGCCGAGGGTTTCCTGGTCGGCCTTTTCGGGCGCCAGCGATTCATTGAATTCGCTTCGCGTCTCCCGGCCAGTCCGGTACTCGGCCCCGGCTTCCAGGCCGAGACGGCTGTCGCCAGTGGCGTCGACATACAGCCCGGCCTTGATGCGGTACAGATGCTCGCTCTTGTCGCATCGCGCCATCACCTGCTCGATACGGCTGCCTTGCATGGTGGCCGAATACAAAATGGTCTCGAGCAGCAGCGTGATGTTCGGCTCGCTGACAACCTTGTCGTAGAGCAACAGGTCCCAAAGCTCCCAGCAACGCTGCGGATTGTTTGCCGCATCGTCCAGACGGAACTCCTCAATCAGCCCGCCCTCACGCCAACCCGGCCGGCCCTTGTGGCTGTTCGCGCCGACGACGTGCATTTTCACTTCACTGGAGGAGTTGCCACCCAGCCGGGAACGGTCCTGTACAAGTACGACTTTGGCGCCGTTGCGTGCCGCCGCGATGGCGGCGCACACGCCTGCGAGGCCGCCTCCGGCAATGAAAACGTCGGTTTCCAGATCGACGACAGCCATGTTGGGCTCCGCTTCCGCCTTCCGGCGCTGCGGGTCCGGCGGCGCTATCCGGTCAAACTCGCGGCGAAGCCGTTCGCTCACAGGCGGCAAGGGCCCCTGTGAGATCTGGTCCGCCAGCACCACCAAAGAGTAACCACCCAGTCCTAACCCGCTGAGCAAATCACGTCGACGCATTTCCCTTCACCCCTCCAGATAACGGCCTATCGCTCTTGCAAGATCGATTCCAAACGCCCGTGCGGATGTGGCCGTTACCGCCGTTCCGCCGGCCGTCGCATATGGAATTTCTATTGTGGAAGCAAACCGGATGCCCGGTTGCTCCGCGGCCCACATACCAAAGCTCTTGAGACCTTTGGTGTTCGCGTCCGTGTTCCATCCTTCGCCATATGGCAAGTTATTGTCCGCGCGGTAAACCAGCGGACCGGATTGCACGGACTCGAGTATTTTCGAAAAACGCACCACCTCCCGCCAGATCTCCGGGTGGCGCGAGCCGACGAAGTAGATCTCTTCATTACCCTTACCGCTGATGTAGGGGCAATGCAGATCCATTGCAAATCGCAATCGCCCGTCCGGCCATTTTGACGCCAACTCGCGAAGGGCCTTCACCGACGGGTGTATGCTCTCTCCGCCGTAATCCCGGTTGTGATCATGCGGGCGGCGGTTCTTACCCTGATCGCCATCTTCCACGCCGTCCTTATCCATAAAGGGCACAACCAGGAATTCCGTGTTTTCACGCAGCCAGTTCCCAGCAGTGCCCTTCACGATGCCCGCGAGAATTCCTTCCAGGCTGTAGCTGGCAAGCGATTCGCAGGCGTGATGGCGTGCCGTCAGAATCGCGCGGATTTTGGGGTTCTCGAGATTTCCCACGCGCAACATCTCGATATCACGCCCCTTCCGGCTTTTCGCCAGAACACCGGCCTTGAGATAAGGGCTCCCGCGGTGGCGGTCGAGAAAACGTGCAAGATCGGTTTCGAAATAGGGAATGTTGACGGAGAACCGCACCTCCTTCACGCGTGCCGGGAACGTATACGTGAAGGATGCCTGGTGGATGGAATCCGCGCCAAGCCACTGCCAGGTGCGTCCGCGGTCGAGGCTGACCGCCGGCCCGAGCGCCGATAAGGGCGCCCGGCCCGGAAATCGAAACGTCATTTTGCGCCCGGCCGCGCCCTGCACACGGAAGGCCCAGTAGAACCAGTTGCCCTCGGTATCGCGGAGATCCTGGCGGACGGAGACGGTATCGCCATCCACCGCGTCGACGATGATGTTGCCCCCAGGGATGTCATCGTCGATGCGCACGGCGGCTGAAACTGCACCCATCGCCACAGAAGAAATGGCACTGAACAATGTTCGGCGTGTGAGCATGACCGGCAGAACAACCATTTTATCCGCTCCGGGGGCGCACCCCCGGACATATGGGAAAATGGTTATATCTGAAGCATTCATGCACGAGCTCTCCATCGCAACCAGCATTGTGGAACTCGCCGAAGAAGAAGCCGAGCGCCGGGGCGTTCGCGTCGTTGCGGTCCACCTGACGCTGGGTCAACTCTCCGGCGTGGTAACGGAAGCGCTGGCGGGCTCCTACGACATTGCAACTGCGGGTACGCTGCTAGAGGGATCCCGGCTCGTCATTACCGAGGCTCCGGTGGTGGTCTTTTGCCCTGCCTGCCGCGAGCGGCGCACTCTTCCGTCGGTGCAGTTGTTCCAATGTCCACAGTGCGGAACTCCGTCGGCGGAAGTCATCGAAGGCCGGGAATTACAGGTTACGGCGCTGGAGGTGGAGTGATGAAACCCGAGCCGCGGCTGGTTGAGGTGCGGCGCAACGTGCTCAAGCACAATGATCTGGTAGCGCGGGAACTCCGCGCACGTTTCCAGCGGGAAGGCATCGCGGTGGTCAGCCTCGTGTCCAGTCCCGGCTCAGGGAAGACGCGTTTTCTGGAGAGCACGCTGTCGCGGATGAACAGCCGTTACCGGGTCGCAGCCCTGGTTGGCGACCTGGCGACCGAGAACGACGCCGTCCGCCTGGCGCGCAGTGGAGCGCCCGTGAAACAGATTGTCACCGGCACGGTCTGCCATCTGGATGCCAGCATGATTCGAAGTTCGCTCGAAGAATGGCATCTCGCGGATGTGGACTATCTGTTTATCGAGAATGTCGGCAACCTGGTTTGTCCCGCTTCTTACGATTTGGGTGAAGACGTACGTGCAGTGCTGATGTCCGTGACGGAAGGAGAAGACAAGCCGCTGAAGTATCCGGCGATCTTCAATGGCGCCGACGTCGCGGTAATCACGAAGATGGATTTGTGTGAAGCCGCTGAATTCGATCTCGAATCCGCAAGAGCGAATATTCAAGCCGTGCGCCCCGGACTTCGTGTGCTGTGCGTTTCGGCAAAGACGGGCGAAGGAATGGAAGAGTGGATGGAATACATCGAATCACTCACGCCCGCACAGAAGTAACACCACGCTCCCGGCCCCACCACTGAGGCCGGGAGCATCCAACGCGCCTCCGGTTTTACCGCCGCGAGAGGGTGCGCGGCGGCTCTACAGCCGTGGCCAGCGCCAGGGTAGCCCAGGCAGCGCCTGCTGAAGAGATCCATTGGTCGTGGCCGTGCGGATACCCGCTTTCGAAGTAGGGCTGGAAGCCCATCGCGCGGCTTTTGACGTGCCATGACCCATCCGGCCGCTGGGTGCGGAGCAGAAACTGCACTCCGGTCCGATACTGCGGGTCCGTACCTTTTAAGGTGCCTGCTTCATGCAATGCGAAGAGCACCTGACCGGTGGCATAGGCATCGCTTTCGAGCCCCGGCAGTTGGGCCCAGCCGCCATCGGAGCGCTGGCCGGAAAGCAGGGCTGTAGCAGCAGCCTTTAGCTGAGTACGATCCGCTCTCGTCCAGGCCAGCCCCAGAAGGCGCATCGTCATCTCCTGCGTGGTATGCGCCTGCGCGTTGGCCAGCCATTCCCTTGCCTTCGCGACTCTCTTGTCGAACTCCTGCTTCCGTCCGGCAGGTGCATAAAGTTGGAGCGCCCGCACCGTCAACGTCGTGGAGGTAAAGCGGCTCTGCTCAAGAGGCGGTCTCTGTTCGTCCGTACGCCAGGACCCGTCGGACGCTTGGCGCGCAGCCAGTTCCATCACAAGCGCATCCGTCGTCTCATCGGCGGGATAGCGTTCGGCGGCCAAACCGGCCAGCGCATAGCTGCTCACGATCGGCGTCACCGGAATCGTCGGTATCGCTTGCAGCAGCGCCTCGCGATGAGGCGCCGCGATGGAGATTGTGGCCTTGACCTGATATCGCGCCAGCTCTTCGTCGACCGTGAACCCGCGCTCCCGCGCGGCCGCCACCGCAAGCGCGCCGATCGATTGGTGATGGCACGAAATGCATCCTGATTTTTGAAAGAACTGCTTGCTCGACGGCTGCATCAGCGCCAGGCTCTTTTC
>CAADGY010000186.1 GCA_900696665.1 uncultured Acidobacteriota bacterium | reverse complement strand
GTGCCCGCCTCCGCTTCACCGGCCGGAATCTATGCTGTACCCACCGGCCGAAACAGTCAACCACCACTTAACGGGGGCTGGGGAATTTTCGACCGGAACTTTGGGGAATTTTCAACCGGTATTGACACCTTCCTGCTTTTGCCTTCATCCTATGCCCGTCTGCCCAGTCAAAAGATGTCGAGCGGCGCAACGTCACAGGTCTCCATTCCTCCCGGCAGCAGTACAACGTGCGCCTCGGAGGCACGGGCTACGATCGCCCTTGGTGCCCGTAACCCCGCTCCCCTATGCTGGTGTCGAATGATGCTTGACAATGGGCATATATGGTCTTGCTGGGGGTAGTGCTAGCTCAGCGAACATTGGCGCAGCCGTGCGGCGGCCAGCTGGTAAATGCACAGATTCCTGCTATCTCGGCTCCTGTACCGCCTCGTACCCATGCGCCTGGGAGATGTACAGCAAGCCATCAACCAGTTGTTCCTCGCCATACCCTTGTTGTCAGCAAGGTACCTGTGTGCCACCTACGATCGCGTGCCATCTGAGTTGGTGCCCCTGCGCAGGATATTGTTAATGGATGATTGCCGCCTGAAAAGGAGGAAATATGAGATTCCGGACAATCTTCACTGCCGGCGGCGCAGTTTGCGTGATTGCGCTGTCGTTTGCCGTCACAAAGCGCTTACGTTCACAGCAGATCCTTAGTAGCCGGATGCGGCCGTACACGATAAACATCTACGAGAGATCCACAACGCTCGCGAAACCTGCATTGCCCGTAGTGGAGCGGCGCAGCTTCAAAGCGAGGCGCTCCGACGGTTCAACCGTTGAGGGGACTCTTACAAAAATGCGGACAACTCCCTCACATCAACTCGTTCGATCCGCCTGATCGGAGAGAGAAAAAAGGTACTTGTGCACAACCTGACTCGGTCAACTCTTACCGAATTCTTCCCCGAGGAGACCGCACTCCGCCTCAAAGCGCCTGCGGCGGACCCATCCTGCCGGACCGATCCAGACTCGCTCGCGCCGCCACGAGTGATCGGCGAAGGTTCGGTTCAAGGCTTCTTTGTAGTGAAGTTGCTCAGGGAAACCCCAGGTGCTACAGAGGAGTTTTGGAAGGCCCCGGATCTTGATTGCGAAAGACTCTATAGTAAGCTTGAAGTCAAGAGCTCCACCGATGGCTCAACCTTTATGGTTGCTGAGAAGATCACCGAATCGGTCTCGTCAGGCGAGCCGTCGCCGGATCTCTTTGTCGTACCGACCTCGTTTCGGGAAGTGCCTCCGTCGACCCTGGTCCAGGAGAGCGCCGCTATCGAGGGCGCGCCGTTGTGCGACGAGGTTCGCGGCAAACTTCCCGACCGAGACAAAAGGTACCTGGAATCACGTAAGTTCCAGCCACAATAGCCCTCTATCTCGATTGGCCGACATCGATCCAGACGGATCAATCGACGAAGCCATCGCGGACTGGCACTACTTGGTGGCTCCGGACTACTGGCTCTGACTTACGCACGGCTAAAGAAAGCACACGAGCGACGAGAAAGGCTTCACGGTCAGCGACCGGCCGTACGAAGTCGCAGTGGGCAATCAGAAGGAACGGGGCCTCTACCCGGGAAAGAAGCAGGTGACGTTCCCGGCGAACTTCCTCGCGGAGACCGGGGTGCCGTTTCTCCGAATCGATCTGGCCCGCGCCGATCGTACCAGGCGGCGTATTGGGATGCCGAAAAGCCGGAGTTCTCCATTGAAACCGAAATGCCGCGTTGCGGAAATCTTGACGCGAAATGGCCGAAGATCGATCCGGGCACGGGGGGCCTGAGCGGTACACCGGCAGCGTCCGGTATCGGCGAATACCAGATCAACGTACGGGTGCGCGTGGACGGAAAAGAGCACGTGCAGAGCTTTCCGCTCGAGGTGAACTAAGAGCCATCAGCAATCGGCGCCCGGTGATCCGGTAAGCCGCTTTGGCTGACCGCTGATTGCTGAAAGCTTGCCTATACCTGCGAGTACTTGCGGATAATCTCCCCGAGCCTGCGCGTGAGGCGGGGAACCGCTGAAACGGCGCTTTCCCTTGCTTCGTATTCGAGCGCCAGGTAGCCGCGATAGTTGCCCTTGGCAAGCATTTGCACAATGCGGTCCCAGTCTTGGGGCCCGCGCGTTCCATCTTCCAGACGCTGTTCCACTTTCACCTGAACGTTCACCGCGTAGGGAATCGACATTTCGATTTGAGGCAGCACATTCCGGTTGAAGTTTCCGGTATCGAGGTTAATGCCGAGCCAGGGCGACCCCACCTCTTTCACAATCTGTATGATGCGCTCCGCGCGCTCGGTAATGCCACCGTGATTTTCAAGGCCGAGGATCACGCCGCGCGAGCCGGCATACTCGACGCACGGCTTCAGCGTTTCGACGGCCCATTGCGCCGCCTCGTCTTCCGTCGAGCCTTTCGGCACGGTACCGCCGAACACTCGGATATGTCCCGCACCGAGTTTGGCGGCGGCGTCTACCCACTTGTGCACTTCGGTAATTTCCTTGTCGCGCACGGCTCCGGGCGGACGGCACATGTCGGTGCGAATGGAGATGCTGTAAATCTCCACCGCATTTTTGAATGCGAGCCGCTTCAGGGGGAACAAAAAACTGTCCGGAGCGCCCGGCGGGAACCAGTAGACGGTGAGGTCGAGTCCCTCCGCGCCGGTTTCGACAGCCACGCGCACAAGGTCGCTGTAGCTCATGCTTTGGCTCTTCAGCTCCTCGCGGTAGGAGTATGCGCAAATGGCATTTCGCAGGCGCGCCTTTCCGGGCACCTGTTCATCGGCCGCCCGAAGAAGAGGAGTGGTGGCCAGTGCGGGGAGGGAACACAACAAGTCTCTACGGTTCATCATCCGCCATCATAACAGCAGGAAAAATGAGAGATGATGACGATTTGTTCAGGCGTTCAGTCCGAAGATCTTCTCCGCATATCGGCGGCTCTCCTTCAGATTGTCTTCAAGAGAGCGTGTCTTGCGGGTTTCCGCTACGTACGCGAGTTCCACGACCAGATAGCCGCGGTATGCCGTTGCCTTGAGATAATCCGCTACGTTTTGGTAATCGATATCTCCGGGTCCGAAAGCTTCGGTCCACACGCCATTGACGGAATTGCGCAAGTGGAGGCTCGCCAGCCGGCGCCGCGCTTCCTCGATGATGGTCATCGGATCCTGCTTACCACGGAGCACCCAGTCCACATCCACGCAAAAAGAGACGGTCGCGGGGTTTGTGTTCGCCAGCAGATGCCGCCACTCCCGCGCGTTTTCGGCCATTTCCAGCGCGTGCTGGTGAAGGAAGAGATGCATGTGCCGCAGTGCCAGTTCTTCAGCGAGCTGGTCGATGTAGTAGGCCTGCGTTTTGAGCTCGGCGTCCGACTTCCGCTGTCCGTCCGGTTTGGGGCTTGCGTTGAAGTTCACTGCCGCGGCGCCGGCGGTCTTGGCGGCTTCCGCCATTTTTAGCGTTTCCGCCCATGTGGCTTCGGCCAGTTCGCGCATATGCATGGGACCGCCGTTGTACACGATGGGTACCTCGAGCTTGTGCCGCCGCAACCGCCTGGCTGTCTCCTCGGCCAGTTCAGGCTTGAAAAATGAGGCATCCAACTCCACGCGCTGGAATCCCGCCCGTGCGGTGCCGGAGAATATTCTTTCGAGGTTGTCCGAGAGTGGTTTTTTCTCCGCGCTTAACTGCTGCCTCCACACATAGACCTGGGAGGCGAGCATGGGCGCATACCCGGTTTCCGGGGCAAGGGCGCCGGCAGCCGGCAAACCGGCCAGAAATTCCCTTCTACTAAGGGCCACTGACGGAACTATAGCATGAGCGAGCATGATGAATAGATGATTCTTCTCTGGGTATTGGTGATTCCGGCGTTGACGTTGAGCGTTCTCGCCTATCGGGGCGAAGCGGCTCGCATTCGCTATATCAAACGGACTCTGCCGGAACCTGACACCGGTGAATTTCCGCCGGCGACAGTCATTGTCCCCGTTAAAGGTGAGGACGACGGTCTAAAAGAAAATCTCGCCGCGCTCGCCACGCTCGATTATCCCGATCATGAGCTGATTGTCGCGGCGCGGACCCCGGGAGATGTTCCCGACGGTGTGTTGCCGCCGAAGGCCAAAGTGGTTTACGCGGGTGCGGCGGGAGAAGACAGTTCCGAGAAGATTGGAAATCTGCTGGCCGCCATCGCCGCATCGCGGGTGGAATCCGGGATCTACGCGTTTGCCGATTCGGATGGCTGCGTACCACCCGGTTGGCTTCGCGCACTCGCTGCTCCGCTGCGCCGTAAGGAGGTGGGAGCGTCGACGGGTTACCGCTGGTACATCCCCCGCCGCCCGGATTTCTGGTCGCTGTTGCGCGGCGCGTGGAACGCTGTGATTGCGGGATCGTTCGGTCCCGGACCGAATGGGTTTCTGTGGGGCGGCGCAATGGCGATTCGCAAACAGGTATTCGAAGAAGCCCGTGTAGCGGAATACTGGGCCGGCGCCGTGAGCGACGATTATCAGCTTGCCAGGGCCGTGCTGGACGCAGGACTCGAAATCGCCTACGCGCCGGGGGCCATGGTTGCGAGTCTCGACCGCATCGGGCCGCGCGAGCTTTTCAGCTGGGTGCGGCGCCAGATGGTCCTTACCAGGGTCCACGCACCCCGGCTGTGGAGGACGGCTTTACTGGCCCATGTGATTTACTGCGGTGCGATGGTGGCGTCCGCCGCGGCGGCGCTCGCAGGATGGATGCCCGCTATTCTGCTGTTAGGTGCCCAAATCGGGCTCGGAGTGGGAAAGGCCTTGGTCAGGTCCCGCACCGTGCGTCTTTGCTTTCCCGGGTATCGAGACTGGTTTCGCCGGTATGCGTGGATGGAAGTGATGCTCGCGCCGGTTGCCACCTGGTTGTGGCTATATTCCCTGCTGGCTTCCACGGCAAGCAACACGATTGAATGGCGCGGGCGAACATATCGTCTGGAAAGGCCGCCGTCGCGCGCTCGCCTTGCCACCCTCAGGACCGGATGCCATAATCAGACCTTAAGAGGGTGCGGTAAACCTAATGAGAACGCAGTGGATTGAAAAGCGCAAAAACGATGCTGTGCGCACGCAGATGCACTATGCGCGGCGCGGCATTCTAACCGAAGAGATGGAGTATGTCGCTCGCAAAGAGCGGCTCTCGCCGGAGTCGGTTCGCGAGGAGGTTGCGAAGGGGAGGATGATCATCCCCGCCAATATCAACCACCCGAATCTCGAACCAATGTGCATCGGGATTGCGTCAAAGTGCAAGATCAACGCGAATATTGGAAATTCGGCTACTACTTCGAATATTGACGAGGAACTCGAGAAGCTCCGCTACGCGGTGAAATACGGCTCCGATACGGTGATGGACCTTTCAACGGGCGGTAACATTCCAGCCATCCGGCGAGCCATTATCGACAACTCGCCTGTACCCATCGGCACGGTGCCGATTTATGAGGCGCTGACACGGGTGAGGCGAATCGAGGATCTCACGCCGCAGGTGATGCTGGAGGTGATTGAAGAGCAGGCCGCGCAGGGCGTGGATTACATGACGATCCATGCCGGCGTGCTCGTGCAGCATATCCCCCTGACGACACGCCGTGTGACCGGTATTGTCAGCCGCGGCGGATCGATTCTGGCCGAGTGGATGGTCAAGAACCACAAGCAGAACTTTTTGTACGAGCATTTCGACGAGATTTGCAAGATCTTCCAGAAGCACGACGTGAGCTTTTCGCTGGGGGACGGGCTGCGACCCGGCTCATTAGCCGATGCCAGTGATGAAGCGCAGTTCGCAGAGTTGAAAACACTCGGGGAATTGACCCGGCGGGCCTGGGAATATGATGTTCAGGTGATGATTGAAGGCCCGGGGCATATTCCTATGGATCAAATACAGCTGCAAGTTGAGAAAGAGCGGGAACTGTGCTTCGACGCGCCTTTTTACACTCTTGGACCCCTGGTCACGGATTTTGCGCCGGGCTACGATCACATCACTTCAGCTATTGGCGCGGCCATGATCGGCTGGCACGGCGCATCGATGCTCTGTTATGTGACGCCCAAGGAGCATCTGGGTCTTCCCAACCGGGAGGACGTGAAGGCCGGCATCATAGCGTACAAGATCGCCGCGCACGCCGCTGACATCGCGCGCCATCGTCCTGGAGCACGGGACCGCGACGATGAGCTTTCCCGCGCGCGTTACGCGTTCGACTGGAACCGCCAGTTTGAACTGGCGCTGGATCCGGAAACCGCTCGTGCCATGCATGACGAGACGCTTCCCGAAGAAGGCTTCAAGGAAGCACACTTTTGTTCCATGTGCGGCCCGAAATTCTGCTCCATGAACATTTCGTCGAAGGTGGAGGATTTTACCGCCGCGGATGCGGAAGCGGTGCTTTCCGGACAGCCGAACCGCGAACTGGTAAACCTGCCGGGCGACTAGGACACTGTGTACGAACTGATACGCGCGGCGGCTGGCGACCGCGTGCTTTTTCTGTCGCTGCCCGAAGACACGGGCGTGATTGCGCGGCTCGCGGGAGAAGCGGCGCGGGGCCTTGTATTCGGTCTGGGCGCCGGCGACGCGGTCTACGAGGCGCGGCGTTGCTTTTGCGATCTTCATAACGTAATGCTGGCGCCCGGCGAACCGGACGTGATCCCTTGGCAGGATGCCTTTTTTACGATTGCCATCGACAGTTTCTGCGAGTGGAGAGATGCGGCGGCGACGGTCCGCGAACTGGCGAGGGTGCTTGCCGGAGATGCTGTAGCCTACCTTAAAGCCGATGAGCGGCTGAAAACGGAACTGGAAGCCGGAGGGTTTCTCGAGGTGGATTCAAGCGGAGAACTCCGCAAGTTCCGGAAGCTTACTTCCTGATCAGGAAAACTGCGGTTTCGGCCATCAGATTCGGCCACAGCGTACCGGTGTGCTTCCCTGCCAGGAAAATGCGGCGCTCCACGTTCCAATTTTCCTGCCGTGCCAATTCCTCGAAATCGTGAACCGTCAGATAGTGTATGTTTGGTGAGTCGTACCAGTTGTAAGGAAACAATTTCGTTTTCGGCGCCCGGCCGCTGAACAGGTGTGCCAGCCGTACCGACCAGTGCCCGAAGTTGGGGAAGGCTACGACAGCATTACGGCCGACACGTAGCATCTGGCGAAGCACCTTGAGCGGTTCCTTCGTTTCCTGGAGTGTTTGGCTCAGGATGATGTAATCGAAAGCGCTGTCGGGATAGTCCAACAGTGCCTCGTCGATATCGCCCTGATACACGGAGACGCCGCGCGCGATCGCCCGCTGTACCCGGGAGCTTGAGATCTCGATGCCGCGCGCATCGCATTTCTTCCGTTCCGCGAGCCATTGAAGCAACTCCCCGTCTCCGCAGCCGAGGTCCAGCACACGTGTATTCGGTTCGACGATTTCGGAGATGATCGCGTAGTCGCTGCGGCCGAGCAACTGCCGGACAAATGGCGCGGAGGCTGTGCCGCTGGCTGCGTTCACGCGTGCGCTCTTTCGCGAAGACTGCTGGCGAGAAAGCCCCGGACAAGCTCCGTCTGTTCGCCAACGTCCACCAAGAATGCATCGTGTCCGTAGTTGGAGGCAAGCTCGCAATAGGCGACGTCGCGGTTGCGGCTTCTCAGCGCGCGTACCACCTCCTGCGATTGATAACTGGGATAGAGCCAGTCGGAAGTGAAGCTGATCACCAGGAAACGGGCCGTGCTGCGCTCCATCGCCGCGGCCAGCGAGCCGTAGCCGTTGGCGACATCGAAATAGTCCATGGCTTTGGTAATGTACAGGTAAGAGTTCGCGTCGAAACGGTCGACGAACTGAGTGCCGCGATACCGGAGATAGCTTTCGACTTCGAAGTCCACGGAGGAGAAATTGTAGCCGAACTGCTCCTTGTCGCGAAGGCGCCGGCCGAATTTTTCGCGCATGGAATCGTCACTCATGTAGGTGATGTGTCCCACCATGCGAGCCACCGCGAGACCGCGTGCGGGCGGCTTTTTCCCGTAGTATTCACCATTTTCCCAATCCGGATCGGCCATAATCGCCTGACGGCCCACTTCGTTGAAGGCGATCTGCTGGGCGCTATGGCGCGGCGTGGAAGCAATGGGGATGGCCGAGACCACCGAATCGGGGTAGGCGACGGACCATTCGAGCGCCTGCATGCCGCCCATGGAGCCCCCTGATACCGAGAGCAGCCGTTCGATTCCGAGATGATCGATCAGCATTTTCTGTACGCGCGCCATATCCCCTATGGTGATCACCGGAAAAGCCATGGCATAGGGGCGGCCCGTCTCGGGATTTATCGAGGAGGGCCCGGTTGTACCGCGGCATCCGCCCAAGACGTTAGAACAGATAACGTAGTAAATGTTGGTGTCGAAAGCTTTTCCCGGACCGATCATGTTGTCCCACCAACCCGGCTTGCCGGAATCGTCGATGCCGGCGGCGTGAGCGTCGCCGGAAAAAGCGTGCAGGACGAGGATTGCGTTCGACCTCTGCGCATTCAACTGGCCATAGGTTTGATAGGCGACGTCGACGGGTGCAATGGTGGCGCCTGAATCCAACGAAACGGACGGGAACCGCACCTGCTTTGTTTCAACGGTCATACTGGCGGCAAATGACGTGTTTACAACGATGATAGCGTACCTTCACGGCACCCTGTCCAAACGCCACAACCGGCGCCGGACCACTTTCCCTGTACTACCATCCTCCTGGGCGATAGCTGCATAATCGACAGACTGGAGGTTACAGACGTTTCCTCCGTTCTTTCCGGTCACGGCCGGCGCTATTGTGGGTCCGCATTAGCCGCTGAGCCCGGTGCGTAAGAATAAAGTGCGCGAACTGGTGTGGCAGTAGACTCGCTCGCACGGGGCGGCGGGATGTGACGGTTTCCAGTATACTGGAATTTCTTGCATGGACGTCGTGGGAGCGAGTCTGCTCATACTCCTCGGCGCTGCGTTAGCGAATCTGCTCGATACAGCGTTCGAACTTACACCAAAGATTACATCCTGGATCGGACGTTTTTTGGATTGACCTGTCAGGTTCATGAAGAATACTGAAAACTCTATCAGCCATAAGTATGTTTTGCGCCGTCCCTCTGTTTGCGCAGGCGGATTAGGTAGAATTGGCGGGCTTTGGAGGATTCGTATCCGGCATTGGCGCGCACGGAACGGTGGGAGGAAGCCTGGGTTATTCCACTTCCCGCCATATCATGTCCATTGTGGAGTTATCGCATATCCCACTGGGCAGTAACGAGTTCGCGTTCGGCAGCGGCGTGCGGTAGCCGATCGCGGGCGGCTTCGGCCTCCGGCCGGCGATGAAGGTGTTCACCGCCGGATCGGCCTGGGCACGGTTTTCGGCCGGGATCTATTACGAGTTCCGCTAAAGTCTCCGATCTGTGTCCATCCGTAGCCGAATTTATCTTTCTGGCTTGCTGAGATAGCGCAAGCCTTCATGACGTTCTGTTTGTATCCGCTTTTCCGCGATCACAGGATTTCGCAATTCGCCGAGCCCTTCGATCCGTACTACGACATCGTCGCCATCGCGCAGCCAGCGCGGCGGCTTGTGAGCGAAGCCGACACCCGCGGGTGTTCCCGTCGCCACGACGTCGCCGGGTTCCAGCGTGAAGACGCTGGACAGATATTCGATCAGTTCGGGGATACGGAAGATAAGCTCTCGCGTGTTGGAGTGCTGTAGCCGCTCGCCGTTAATCGTCATCGATATGTCCAGCGCGTGCGGATCGGAGATCTCATCGGCGCTCACGAGGTAGGGTCCTATCGGTCCGAATGTATCGAACGTCTTGCCCATGATCCACTGCGTGGTTGCCATCTGGAAATCGCGGGCGCTGACATCGTTTGCGTTCGTGTAGCCGAACACATGCTCCCGCCAGGATTCCCTGGGGATATGCCTTCCACCCTTTCCGACGACGAAAGCAAACTCCGCTTCGTAATCCGGCTTGGCCGAATTTCCGGGCAGCACAATCGGCTCGCCCGGGCCGATGACGCAGGTTGGAAACTTACAGAAAATCGTCGGCACTTTGGGGATTTCCATCCGCGCTTCTCTTGCGTGGTCGCGGTAATTCAATCCGACGCAGATGAATTTCGGCGGCCTCGGAATGGGCGCAAGCAAACGGACATCCGAGACATCGTGAACGGAATCAGCGGGTGGATTAGAGGCGGCGGACTCAACCGCCGCGCGCGCCTGCTCACCGTGCCGGATGATACCGATCAGATCGGCAAATCCCGCGAACGACAATCCTATGACTTTTCCATCCCGGACAATACCCGGTTCCACGGCGCCGCCCGCGGTGCGAAAAGTTACAAAAAGCATATGTGATTAGAAATTCCCCCTGGGGGCGCGTCAGACCGGCCGGATGGCCTTGAGCAGTTCCAGCCTTGCATCTCCTCCCGCCTCTTCGGCCACCTGCTCCGGGCCATCTGCCTGCGCCCCCTCGCCTGGCGCCAGGAACAGGTTCGATTCCACCCCGTGCTGCTTTGTATAGAGATCGTAATACCGGTTTCGGGCCGCATATAACGAGCTGTGCGTGCCTTGTTCCACAACCCGGCCCGATTCGATAACCAGGATCTGGTCCGCACGGCGGATGGTGGACAAACGGTGTGCGATTACGAACGTCGTCCTTCCCTGCATCAGGTAGGCCAGTGCTTTCTGAATGGCGGCTTCGGATTCGGAATCCAAGCTCGAAGTCGCTTCATCCAGAATCAAAATGCGGGGATCGGCCAGAACCGCGCGCGCAATCGCCACCCGTTGCCGCTGCCCGCCTGAAAGCTTCACGCCGCGCTCGCCCACTACGGTGTCGTAGCCTTTCTCAAAGTCTTCGGCGAATTCATCGGCACGTGCGATCCGGCACGCGTTCAGGATTTCTTCCTCCGTGGCGCCGGGTCTGCCGAAGGCGACATTCTCGCGAATGGTGCCGTCGAACAGGAATGTCTCCTGCAACACGACGCCGAGTTGAACGCGATACGACGGCAGGCTGACCCGTGACAGGTCGGTCCCATCTATCAGAACCGAGCCGGAATCCGGATTGTGGAAGGCGGCAACCAACCCGATGATGGTTGACTTCCCCGAGCCTGACGGCCCAACCAGCGCCGTCACCGTGCCCGGCTTTGCCACGAAAGAGACGTTGTGGAGAACCGTCGTGCCCGGTTCATAGCCGAAGGTCACGTTGCGGAATTCCACTTCTCCGCGGATGCGGTCGAGCGAAACGACACGGTTCGGATCG
The DNA here is from genome assembly GCA_900696665.1 of uncultured Acidobacteriota bacterium. Lineage (GTDB taxonomy): Bacteria > Acidobacteriota > Terriglobia > Bryobacterales > Bryobacteraceae > CAADGY01. The sequence goes on along the minus strand of CAADGY010000186.1, from coordinate 10,274 downwards.
TCGTCCTCTATATGCTCGTTCAGCACCTCTTTTGTGCGCTCCAATCCGGCAAGCGCTTCGGTGACCTGCGTTCCGATTGAAACGATCTGAAACATCGGCGCCACCAGGAACGTCAAAAACGCGGTGAACGTGACGAACTCGCCCAGTGTGAGCGATCCGGAGAAAATCTCCCGGGCGCCCATGTACATTACAACCGCGCTAACCAAGCCCATCATGAGCGTGGCCGACAAACTCATCCAGGAAGTTCCGGTCAGCGAGCGCAGGACGTTGTTCAGGAGCCTTTGTACGCCGCTTGAGAACACTTCCGCCTCGCGAGCTTCAGCGCGATAGCCCTTTACCACACGGACCCCGCCCAGCGATTCCGTCAACCGCCCGGTGACTTCGGCATAGATTTTTCCGCGTTCGCGGAAGATGGGGCGGATGGTTTTGAAGGCTTTCCGCAACAACAGGACAAAAACCAGAATCATCGAGATCGCGACGGCCGTCAGAAGCGCGTTGATTCGCAACAGCACGGCCAGCGCCACGGATGCTGTGATCAGTCCTCCGGCAAACTCCACCAGACCCGTGCCCACGAGGTTCCGTATCCCTTCGACGTCGCTCATAATGCGCGATACGAGCGTTCCGGTCTTGTTCCGGTCGTAGTAAGAGACGGGCAGGCGGCCGACGTGTGCCTGCACTTTGCGGCGCAAATCCGCGATCAGGCGTTGCGCGGCTTTCGAAAGCAACTGGGTCAAAGAGAATGAGGTAGTTCCCTGGATCGCGGTCGCACCTAGCACTGCAAAGACGATTGGCTGCAGCAGGTCCAACCGCCGCTGCCCGATCACGTCATCGACCAGGAACTTCGTAGAATACGGCAGAACCAAGCCAGCTACGCGGTTGATAGCGATCAGGACCAGTCCCACCGCCAGCGACTTCCACCGCGGCTTGACCAACTGCCAAACATCGGGCAGCATAGACCGGATTCGCGGCGCGCTCGAGCCCTTCTCTGATTGCCCAGTCACCTAAATTAATCCTAACCCGGCGCAGCCGGAACCAAACAGGGAGATCTCGGGAGGTCTCGCGAAGGCGACAATCCGTAGGATTCGGGTTGCCGTACCAGGCGCAGCCCTCGCCGCTCCAGTTCCCACGCCGAGTAACCCGTAGATGGTTTCCAACCGGCCGGGCTCGATGGTGGTGTGGATGCGATAGGCGGCGTTCACAATTTCTTTAGCCACCTCGTTTTCGGTCATCCGAAGTGGTGCAACTCCAGGGCATGACCGAATCCCGGCCCTCTCAGCCGTACCTGCCCCCTGAAATTTTGTCAAGCTCGGCCAGAGTCTGGTGGAATAGGTACTGCTGCCGTGTCGGGTTCCTGTTCGGGAACGAGCTGTTTTGTTGGATCGATCCGCAAGAACAGGAGAGCACTGATGACGAGCATGCTGGCCATCGGTATGAGCGGAATATTATAGCTGGCGAAATACTGGACCATGTAGCCGAATGCGACGGCGGAAAGAAACGATCCAAACTGGCCGGCCATGTTCATGGCACCGGTCACCGCCCCCGCGTACTTGCGCCCTACATCGAGACAGACAGCCCACGCCACAGGCAGCATGCAATCCATGCTGCCGTAGCCGAGCGCGAGAAACACAACCGCGGCGATATTGCTGCCGGTCATGGCTGTTGCGAACAGGAAGCAGCCCGAAAGAAACAGGCCGATGGCCCCGATCGAGCGCCGTCCCCATTTCAAACCGAACCGGCGTGTCAACACATCGCTCAAATATCCGCCAAACATGTTCCCGAAGGCTCCGACGATAAACGGCAGCGTGGAGAACACACCCATCTCCGCTTCACTGAAACCACGTCCTTTCTGAAGATAGGTGTGCAGCCAGGAAAGATAGAAGTATCCCCCCCAGCAGTAGGTGTGGTACATCAGCATAATCATCCACAGTTGGCCGTTGCGGAGTACACGGCCCCAGGGCAGCGGAATATGCCGGCTGGGCTTTACTGCGCCGATCTCGTCCAACTCCTTCTGGGTGACGCCGGGCTTTTCAGTGGGATGATCCCGGAACCACCATAGCCAGATGACGGCCCAGATTACACCAAGGACGCCGAAGACGAAGAATGACGCCCGCCATCCCCAACGTATTTGGATCGGAATGACGATGAGCGGCGAAAGGAAACCGCCAATCCGGCTGGCCATCCAAACGACTCCATGCGCGCGGCCGCGCTCAGCGGTGGGGAACCAGCGGGAGATGGCAGCGGAACTGTTTGGGTACGCTCCGGCTTCCCCGGCGCCAAAGGCGAAGCGGGTGAGCAGCAAGTAATAAAAGTTCGAAACCGCTCCGGTAAGACTTGTGAAAGCAGACCACCAGATAACAATACGCGCCAGCACCTTGCGCGGTCCGATGCGATCTCCCAGCGCGCCGCTCGGTATCTCAAACAGGGCATAAGAAAGCGTAAAGGCGCCAACCACCCATCCCCACATTTCAGGGGTGATCCCAAGATCCTCCTGCATGCGCGGTCCTGCAACGGAAATACAGACCCGATCAATGTAAGTGATGATGGAAAGAGAAAACAGGAACCCTAAGACGCGGTTTCGATAGCGCATAACATGCGCATTATGTCACAGCCGCCAGCAGTTAGTACTTTGCCGTCGTAAGTCTTCCTTCCGTTTCTCCCCGCAGCCAGACGTATAGGGGTGATTTTGGCGCGGGCGCCGGCCATGGCATGGCGATCTTCAGAACCTGCTTCTGGCCCTGCACGGCGGAAGGCAGTTGCTCCACCAGGACTCCGTTATGCGGGTCCCATCCGGTTTTCTCGATGGTCTCGAGATCCTGTCCCTTGATCCATCCGGCGAAGACGCCCTCACGCAATTTCTCGTCCGTCAATTCGAAACTGTCGATTACCGGAAGACGGACTACACGGCCCAACTCATGCGGGTCAGACACACCCGCGGAGGCCGTCTCCACGGTGGCGACAACGGTACATCCCGGCTGGCCCACACTGCCGGGATCGAACGAGAGGAAAAGATTGCCTAACCCGGCAGCCCTCAGGCGCGCCGATGACGTCTGCTCTCCCGGCTTGAGGTCTATCGCGGTGAGACTGCGGGTGGATTCGCGGCATCCCAGACGAAAGGACGGCTGTTCATCGGCGTGCTGAACCTGAACCGAAAATGAGGTAAATAGGCCCGCGGGCAACTCCGACGGAAGCAAAGCAATCCCAATACCTTCCGGCAGCGACGCACGGGTTGCCCCGATCCGCGGCCGGGGACCAGCCACCCGTATCGCGCCTGCGAACACGATAGGCGCGTGAACGTTCTTCACGCTGGCCATCAGATCGATGCGATCGCCTTTTTTAACGTTTTCATGGAGCGTAACCAGCAACTGCCCTGGAGACTTGAAGTCGATATCGGCGGATTGGGATACTATCTTCTCGATCCTGTCAAGACCGCTGCCTCGCAGGCGGAGCGGCTGGGCGTGCTCCCCGAGATTCGCGCGTAGTGGCAACCCTTCGATGACCGGATGCGGCGGCAGCACCTGGAACGGGATCTCTTGTGTGGTGCCTCCCGCCTGCGTGATAGCAAGCAGGTAAAGCCCGCGCTTCAGAGTCGCGGTATTGATGGAGGTTTTGAGCTGTCCTCCCGCCAGATCGAACGGCACTTCCACCGGCGGCGCTTCGCGATTTTCCACCGGCCGGAACGCGACCTTTTCAACGAAGCGGAAATCGGGACCGCTGAGAACTACGCCGGCCGGGCCCAAACCTTCCACCAACCGGTCCTCGGAAGCAGGCGCGAGGACCGCCTTCCGCAGGTCGGGAATCTGGTGCAGGTGCAACGTTCCCACGGCTTCCACGGTTTGCCAGTCCCACTTACCGCTGAGCTTGTAAACGCCGGCATCCGCCTGGAGTCCGGTCAGGTCGACCTGGAGCATCTTCTTCTCCGGGTCCGGCTGCACCGAAACGGGGATTTGCTGGTTGCCTTTTTGAAGACTCCACTCTCGCATGCGGGCCATGAAACGCCAGTCCGATACTTCCGCCGGAACGGCTGCTTTCACGCCAACAGGCAAGTGTATATCGTCCGCCAACTTGATTGCCGGGGCTCGGGAATCCGGTACTCTCACGGCCCACAAGTAAGCCCAGCGGGTTCGGGCTTTCGATGCTTCGCGCTTGGCGCATAGCGCCAGACCGTTGGCGGATGCAGATTGCGCAAAGGCGGAGCGAAATTCGGTGTTTGGAAACAACAGCGTCCGGAAGTTGTCCAGCATGGCCACACCACCGGCGGCCAGTCCAACCGTGTTCCCGAAGAAAAGCCCCGCAACCGCCGCCGCAACTCCGACCGACTGCTGCATGCGCCGCGGTTCCGGCGCCAGTGGATCGTAACTTGAAAGCGCGGGATTCAGAGTTTTCATCAACAGGGCAAGCTGCTGATCCGCAGGTTGCTTCTTGTCGAGTCTGGTCAGACTTGCGCCCGACTGCGCCGAGATCCCCCGCAATGCGGCATCGAAATTCTGCGAGCCGCGGCCAGTCAGCAGCGCCTCGATGAGTATCTCGGTCTGGGCGGTTTTCTCAGCGTAATCGGCGAGTTGCGAAATCATCTGCTGGTCCTTCTTGACCAGTGATTTGATCTTCTTGTAGTCCAGCCCCTTGGGACCGAAGACCACGGCCAGAACCGATGTGCGGGCGGGCAGGCTCCAGGTAGCTTGCTTTCGGCCATCCTTCGGCTCGAGAACCGTCAACTCGGAATTCGAACCGGAGGAAACGGCAACAAGCGCAACCTCGGCGTCGTCATCCAGTTTTTCGGGACGAAGCGGCTGGTAAATCACCTCATATCCGGAGGCGAGCAGATTGATCTTCCGAAGTGGCAACGCCGGCCCATCCGCATCCTGGCGGACCGATATTTCGAAGTTTGCGACAGACACGCTGCCGACACAATCGGGAGCGGCGGCCTGTGCCGCGATACCAGCGGCGAGAAGAAGGACGAGGAGTCTCACGATCAAATCAACTGATAAGACGCTCGCGGCGTTGAAAAAGCCGGCTACTTCTAGTTTGCCGTCCCTGGCGGAGGTTTGCAAAAGGGGTGTAGGCTTCCATCACGGGCGAGTACTGAAAAATGCCAAGAAATCTACGCCACAGCATCTTTGCCGGCTTCACAATGAATCCACCGGCTACACCGGCGATGGCACATTCAAGAGGGGAGACTCAACATGCAATAGGGCAACGCGCATCGCTCGTTGCTGTGGTCTGCTGTTTTTGGGCAACCGCCCACCTTGCCGCCCAGAGCACACAGACTCCGGGCGCTCGATGTTGTTTGGCCTGCGCCTCGATTACTGAGGAACACCCGCAGCGGCGACTCCTGTCGCATGTGAGCCGTTGCTGCGGCGTTCACGCTTACGCTCTCGATATCTGGTCCCAGGTCATCTCTTTGCCGGCGTAAATCGCTTCGCGGGCCATGATTGCGGTGAGTGTGCTTTCGGCGGCCCAAAATGCAGCGTTCTCGATCTTTCCAGTCCGGGCCCCTTCTACAAACTGGTTGACCGCGTCTTGTGTGATGTCGTACTTCGTCGGGAAGACTTCCGGTGTCCGGGATCCTTCGCGATAAATCGCGATGCCCGTTCGCGAAGTGGTCACCACACCCTTCTCGCAAAAGAACACTTCCCCGACATCGCGGTATCCGCCTTGCGCAATCTGGTTGGCGCTGTAGCTGAACACAACACCGTCGGCAAACAGGAAGTTGGCCGCGAGGTGGTCCGAAATATTGCCGATATCGGTACGCACTTTACGCCCGCCGTAGCCATGCGCCTTCACGGGATGTTTTCCCATGAACCAGTTCACCACGTCGAGGTTATGGCAATCCTGCTCGACGATGATATCGCCTGAATACTCGCGGTAGAAAAGCCAGTTCCGCATCTTCTCCTGATCGCTGGGATGCCCGGTTCGAACCGGCAGGCCGCCGCTCAGCCAGGAGCCTCGTACCATCGCGATCTTTCCCAGTTCGCCGGACTTAACCAGGTCATAGGCCTGGTTGTACTCCTTTCCGTAGCGCTGCTGGTAATCGAAGGAAATCCGCTTGGACTTGTCCGCCTTTTTGGCAGCTTCGATGACGCGCCGGCAGCCGGCGGCATCGACGCCGGCCGGTTTCTCAACAAAGATATGTTTGCGAGCCTTGACGGCCGCCTCAAAATGCGGCGGATGCAAGTAGGGCGGGGTAGCGATGTACACCGCATCCACGTTGCTTGCCAGCAGATCGTTCAGGTCCTTAAAGGTCTTCGCACCGGCGAATTTCTTCGACGCGGCTTCCAGTTGGTCGTCGTAGATGTCGCAGATGGCCGCGATTCTGGCAAACTCGTTTTTTGCGAAGATCCCACTGATCGCGGTACCCCGGCGGCCCGCTCCGATCAAGCCCACGGTCAGTGCCGAGTTGGCTTGCGAGCCGGAGACGGATTCCGGTTTCACGATCATAAAGCCGAGGGACGCCGCTGCGGCGCCGGAGTTCACAACGAAATCTCTTCTGGAAGGGCTAGCGCTCATTAATTTCTCCAAAACAAGGGAAACGAAACAGGATCTTTACGGATGAATGTCGCTCGCCACCATTATACGGGGATCTCATGCGGCAGATGAGATCCCCGCGGACTTCGCCGTTATCGCGGTTCAGAAACTGAGCCGCAAGCCGAATCGCAACTGGCGCTCCGACGGGGCGCCCATGTTCGGCAGTGTGCTGGTGATTGAGGAGTAGTTGTTCAATGCCCGTACCGTGCCGTCGGCGTTCAACACCATCGACGCGACGTTGGCGCCCGGGTTGGAGAACTTTGGTGTATTCGTGATGTTAAAGCCCTCCGCCTTGAATTCGATCTTCACGCTTTCCGTCACGTTGAAATTGCGGAAAAGGCTCAGGTCGAGATTCCACATACCCGGGCCGAACATCGAGTTTCGCCCGCTGCTTCCAAAGCGCACACCGGTAGGTTGCCGGAAGGCCAGCGGATCGAACCAGGACTTGTTTGCGCCGATTTCGCCGATAGTCCGCACCTTCCCCGGTTTAACCTGGTCCGCGGTCTGGCTGTTGCCGGGGGCGTTCAGTTCGGTACCAGACGCACCGACTGTAAACGGAGTCCCGGTATATGCGGCAAACGTGCCGTTCGTCTGCCATCCTCGCACCAGCCAGGAAACCGGTCCGCTGGTGGCATACTTTTTTCCAGGACCGAACGGCAACTCATATACCGAGCCCATTGTGAACATGTGGGTGCGGTTATAGCCCGCTTTGGCGCGGTTGCGATACATTACCGGTCCCCAATTCCACATGGGCGCGCCGGTCCACCCGTCGTCATCTGTCCAATTGATGGCCTTCGACCACGTATACGCGCCTTTCAGGAGCAGACCTTGACTGAACTGCCGGTTCAGTGCCACCTGCAGGCTGTGATAATTGCCGCTCGCCGAGCCGTCCCACATCAGCGCGGCAATCCGCCGGTTCTGAGTTGCAGCCAACGGGCGCCCCGCGGGACCACCGCCGGGCGGCGCAGCGTTGATATCGCGGTCCATCATCTGGTGTACGGTCTGCGTCCCCACATATCCGATGCTGGTCGAGATCTCGGCTGGCAGCTTTCGCTCCAGAGTGAAATTCCAGGACTGGATATAGCCGCGGTGAATTTCGCCGCCCCATGCGCTGCGGGGACCCATGTCAATCGTCGGCGGCAGCTCAATTATGCCCGTGCTGGTGTCGGGAAGTGATATCGCGGGAATGCCTTTGTCGAGCGTGTCGATCCAGGTGTATGGGGTAGTGGTCACAAACGTGGAGCCAATCGTCGCCGGATACATCCCTCGCAGCGGCCGGGAAAAAGGCAGGGGGTCGTAAGTGATTCCATATCCGCTCCGCAACACTGTGTTTTCCGTCAGCCGGTAAGCGAATCCCAGGCGCGGAGCAAACAGCTTCTTGCTGCTCGTTATGCCGACATTCCGCGGGATGTCTCCCACGCCGCCCATGTACACGAGGTTGGTGGCGGGATCCCACCGCTCAATACCACGATCTTTCCGGTAGATCAGCGGATAGTACTCGTAGCGGATGCCCATATTCAACGTGAGCTTGCGCGACACTTGCCAGCGATCGCGAACGAACCCGCCGAATTGCCACTCCCTGTTGGTGTACTGGAATAACTGCACGGCCTTCTGCATGGATGTAGTCAGTCCCAGAAGATATGTAGCGTACTGGTTCAGGTAGTTGGCCGTATATCCGCGCGCTCCGGTCACATCGCCGCTGAAGCTGATGCTTCCGCGCGGGCCGCCGCTCACTTCGGGCTGCCACTGATCCATCTGGTATCGAACCATGTCGAATCCGAACCGGATTTCGTGCGCTCCGCTTATCTTCGTCGCGTTCGTCGTATAGGTGAGCGACCGCTCGTTATAGAAGTACGGCTGCCAGCCGGCGGTACCTCCCCACGTTGTGAAGCCGGTTCCAATCGAGGGCATCCCGCTGTAGCAGCCGCCATTCGCCAGGCTCGGGCAGGCGTCTTTCAGGCGGTCAACTCCCCCCGAGCCGCTCACCACAGGATCGTTGGTGTTCGGAATGCCCCAGACTTCGCTGCCCGTGTTTTTTCCATAGCCCGGATAGACCCCATGATTGTCCATTCGCGTGATGGAGATCGTGCCATCCAGAAGGAAGGTCGGAGAAAAGGTCTTGGTGTAGCCGAAGGTCGGGATATTGACGCCGACGTCGGATACTTCCGGCGCCCCGGCGCGGCTCAATCCAGGCCCGCCAAGGTCGCCGAAGGCGAATTTCGAATCGACCGCAGCATCCATACGGCTGTACTTGCCCCAGATCATCAGCGTACTGGTCGGGTTCCAGTTCACTTTCAGATCGTAGTTGTAGCGGTTGAGTTTCTCCGTGCCGGAACTGTAGTAGTTGTTGAGCGTGCCTTGCGATGTCCCGGGCAGGTTAGGCAACGGCGCCAATTCCTGAATTTTTCTGCTGATCGGATGAATGCGGTTCGCCGGGATGACGTTGCCGGCGAAGGGTTGCCGTCCGGTGCCGTCCGGATTGCCCGTCATCGGGTCGTAAAGAGTAACCGGCAGTCCCGTGAAGATTCCGTTCCGAATCGTGGCGGTTGGAACCGAGTCGGAGGTCCTGCTGATACCGGCGCGTTCCAGCGTTCCCTCAAAGCTGCCGAAAAAGAACAGCTTGTCCTTCACGATCGGCCCGCCCAGCGTGCCGCCGAAAATGTTGAAGATCGACTTCGCTTTGCCGCTGTTCGCCGGCAGGAAGAAGTTGCGCGTCCTTAGCCGCTGGTTATCGTGGTACTCAAAAGCCGAGCCGTGAAATTCATTGGTGCCCGACTTGGTGGCTACCGTTATCGCCGCTCCGCCCGCCATACCCTGCTCGGCATCAAAGGAGCCCGTCGTAATGTTCACCGTGCTGATGGACTCTACGGGGGGCACATAGACCATGTGGTGCGGTAGCCAGATATAGACGTTGGTCGCGCCATCTACCCGGGCGTTATTGTTGTTGCGCGCCGTGCCGTTGACGTTGGTGGTCAGTGCCCGCGCCGGTGTGGATCCCACACTGTTCTGAAAGTTGGCGGGTGTGGCCCCCGGAACCAGGTTGATCAGGTTCTGAAAATTGCGGTAGGCGTTCAGCGGAAGATTGCTCGCCGCCTGGCTGGTGATTTCCGACCGCACATCCGACTTGTCGGTCTGCAACGCGGCGGCGCTTGCCTCCACTGTAATCTGTTCGGTTATCTGTCCGAGTTCGAGTTTGACGTCAACGCGCGTAACCGTGTTGATGGTGATTTCGACATTGGTCCGTGTGTAGGTACGAAACCCGTTGGCGACTACCTTGACGTCGTATGGACCAGCCAGAAGATTGGTAAAGCTGTAGCGTCCATTCGCTCCGGTCTTATCCTCCCTGACAAGGCCTGTAGACGTGTTCGTCATGGTAACCGTGGCGCCCGATACGAGTGCGCCGGTTTGATCTTCGACGGTTCCTACCGCGGAGCCGTACAATACCTGCGCGGACGCGGTGTCGGCAACCCCTACCGCCAGCAGAAAAGCAGCGAGCGGAGTTATAAGGCTGGCCCGATTCATTTTTTTCCTCCCCAAAGACTAACAGTTTAGTTTCCAAACACCAGGAACAAAGAGTTATGGGACGAGACAGTATCACGGCAGCGGGTGGAAGTCAATCAGGATTTTCGGGCTGTCAAGGCAAAGTAGAAATGTCGTGTTCCTGGCAAAGTAGAAATGTCGTCTTTTGCCATGGCCTCTCGGGAGCGCGTGTTAATCTGCTCGTGGCGGTGAAGCGGAGACGGGCCATGCTG
>CAADGY010000185.1 GCA_900696665.1 uncultured Acidobacteriota bacterium | reverse complement strand
GCTGTAGCAATCTGCGGGATCTCCGGCGCCACGGCATCGGCAACCTTGCGGTCCTCTTCGTTCATGATCCGGAGAATCTGTTCTGTTGGAAGGGAGTCGATATGCGTGGAGGCGGGGTTTCGCTGTTCGGTGAGAAGTTCCTCAAACATAAGTGCGGTGAGGTATCCGTTCAAGTGATAGAACAAGGAAGGGTTCCGGGCACACCCCTGCCGTGAACCCGGAACAAAATCTGCGCTTTGTGCGGATACTAAGCCTGGAAAGAACTGCCGCAGCCGCAGGTGGACTTCACATTCGGGTTGCCGAACTTGAAGCCGGAACCTTCGAGCGTCTCGACATAGTCTACTTCGGCACCGTCCAAATAAAGCAAGCTAGCCTGGTCGATGAATACCTTAAGACCATCGAAGGCGTAAGTCTTGTCCAACATGTTGGGGCTATTCTCGAAAGCCATCGAATAACTGAACCCGGAACAGCCGCCTCCTACGACCGCGATGCGGAGCCCCGCAGGCTTGGGATCCTGCGTGTCTATGATCTCCTTTACTTTCTCGACTGCGCGCTCAGTCAACTGAATCATTAATGAATCTCCCCCTCCCGGTGAGTTCTCTCTAAAAACCCATTTTACCGAGAGCATGCGTGGTTTTCTACACCATTCGACGTAGAAACTCTGCGGGACGATTCGAAAATCTGTTATCTTTATGCAATAGTGGCACTTCCGCCTGCGAGAGCGGGCATTGGGCTGGTAGCCGGCAGACACCGAACTGTGTTGTAACCCGTTCGGTGATGGTCACGTCGGAATGAACATGAGCGGCTTTAGCGGCGTTCTTCCATTCCCTGCTGCCGGCGATGTGCCTCAGGCGAAAACGAGAGTGGACTATCGGAAATCCGAGGAAGCCGATCTTGTCCGGCGTGTCCAGGCTAAAGACGAGACGGCGTTCCGCGAGATCGTTGAGCGCTACCAAGCCAAGGTGTTTTCGATCATCTACGGTATCTTGCGCAACCGTAACGATGCCGAAGACATCGCCCAGCAGGTTTTCTCGAAGGTATATTTCTCTATTGGAAATTTCGACTTCCGTAGCTCGCTTCTAACCTGGATCTACAAGATCACCGTAAACGAGTGTTACGATTACCTGCGGAAGAAGCGCGTCAGGAAGCTGGTATACGAAAGCGACTTTTCCGAGGAAGATACTCTACGGATGGAGAACTCGGAGGCGGCCGCCGATCCGGGTTCGCGAATCGACACAGATCTTGCACGGCGGGATTACATCATGAAGTTGTTGTCGAAGGTATCGGAGGAAGATAGAACGCTGATTTTGTTGAAGGAATTGGAAGGGCATTCGGTAGAAGAGTTGGCCCAGATGATGGGAATGAACGAAAATACGATCAAGGTCAAGCTCTTCCGGGCGAGGCAGAAGCTGGTGAAGGCAGCGCAGCGGTTATCGCGCACACCTGGCACAGTTCTGGCCTGATAAGGGGATCGATCGTTTTAAAGAATACTGTTTCACCAGATAGCCGGGCGTCAGACCCGCGATGGTGACAGACAGGGTGATGTGAAGAATCTTTGAGGGAAGAACATGCATAGGCCTACTGAAGAAGGTCTTGAGGGGTATCTCGAAGGGACCATCGAAACGAGGCTGAGGCGGGAGTTCGAACGGCATCTTGACGCTTGTGATCAATGTCGGGCTACAGTGCGAAGCATGAAGGATCAGCGATATCTGATTTCTCAATTGCGCGCAGAGGAGCCGATTGAACCCGCTCCGGATTTCTACGCACGTGTAATAGAGCGCATCGAGTCACAACGCTATGGATCCGTGTGGTCGTTATTTCTGGATCCGGCGTTCGGCCGCCGCCTCTTTTATGCGTCCGTTACACTTCTCGTGTTGCTCGGGACTTACCTGGTTTCGACCGAGCCCGTGGGCCCCGCTCACCCAAGGCCGGAATCCGTGTTTGTCGCCGTCGAACGCCAGTCCCCGCCGAGTACGGAAATACAGCGCGAGCGGGATACCATCTTGGTAAATCTGGCCACGTACCCGGATTAGTTATCCATGTTCGATGACACCCGTGCTTCCTGGCAAAATCCCCGTATCCTATCCACTCTCCTCCTGGTATTTCTCTGCGGCGCTGCGGTTGGCGTGCTGGCCATGAGGTCCGGGGCACACGACACGCTGCGCCGGTCCGCCGACCCAGAGGAAGCGCGCGAGTCCGGACGTGACGCCATGCTGGAGCGCTTTAAGAAGGAGTTGAATCTCCGCCCTGACCAGACGGAACAGATGGAACTGGTGCTAGATGATTTCTGGAAGTATTATCAGACGCTGCAAGCCCAGATGGATGAAGTGCGGGCGACGGGAAAAGACCGAATTCTGCGCATTCTGGATGCCGATCAGCGGAAGCGATTCGAGCGGATGGTCAGCGATCTCCAGACCCGTCAGATCCGTTAAACAGCCTGGAAGCCCGGAGCTTATCCCTCCGGGCTATTCTACAGAAGCCGGTTAGCGGCCGCGGCCGCCGGAGGACTGGCGGGGAGCCGCACTTTCAGAAGTCCTTACGCTCGGCGCAGGAGCGGCTGCAGCCGCCGAGCCGCCTCTCGGAGCCGATGGATAACCACCCGAGATGCGAGGAGCTGTTCTGTAGCCCAAATTGGAGTTGTACCGCGGTTCGTATATCCCTCCCCCACCTTGCTGCGGCGCACGCCATACCCGGGGTTCGTAAACCTGAAAAACCTGGCGCGGGCTCCAGAACTGATATCCGAAGGGGCTGTAGAAGGAGTTGCGATAGGGCACGTAGGTCAGCATGCCGAAATACGGATTCCACAGCCATCCGCTGGAGCGCCAGTCAGAGGACGACCGGCGGACAGAGTTCGCCGCGGAAACATTCGCCATCGCAAGGTATCCGGCGCGCCTTTGAGCCCACCTGTACAGAGCGTCACCGTCTTCTTCGTCAAACTTCACAGGCTCCGCCGCGGAATCCGACAGAGCAAGCTCACGTCCATCTTTTACTTTGACGGTGGCGATCTCGGCGGATCTGCCGACCCGTGCCTCCCCGTCATAGACCTTCAGCACGGCAGGCTGCGCATCCAACCGGAACAATCCGCGTTTGGCGACCTCGATGGTGTGATCACTCGCGACCACAGTGATATTGTTGTCTTCGAGCAACTCCACACATTCGATGAGAATGGAACCCCGAACCAGCTCAATCCTGGTATCGATTAAGCGACTGGAAAGCATCTTGATTGCGCTGTCTTCACCAATGCGGAGAAAAACCCCTGGAGTGAGAAGCACTTCGGCTCTACCCCTCCCGGTGCGTAATACAGCGCCTTCTTCGATCTCCGGAAACTTCCCAAACTTCGGCTCCACGGGTTTTTCCGCCAGGAACACTTCCCCTTCAATGTAGTGGACCAACCCGGAATGGGCCGAGATTACGGATTGGGCGTAACCGATCGCTGCCGTACAGGCCAGTGCTGCAAAGATTGCTGGCACTCTGCGGGTCATCACGCCTCCCTGATAGCTATCCTGTCGCTATTAGGGACGCCTGTCAACCGCGTTTCGTTGCAAACCACAGTGTAAGCAAGCTATCTCAGGGGGATCAGGACCGTATTGCTCGTCGCGCCGTTGACCCGGACGGAAACCGGCAGGTCGGCCTCAGGCGTCTCCGGCATCCGGAATTTGACCATACTAATCCCAACCTGTCCCGGGACGGGCCCCGCCCAATCCGCTGGAATAACCTGATCTCCGAAGAGAATATCCACTCGATCGACGAGTTCAGCGGACGGGTGCTCAGGTGCGGCAAAACCATCGAGAATCGGGCGGTCTGCCGGTCCGAATCCGGTACCGAGGAGTGTCACCAATTCGGCTGGTCGAGCCGGTTGTGCAGTATCGACGGAGGAGCCGTCTTCCCGGTAGGCCACTGCAAGCGGGCGTTCCTGGGCGCCAGTCGAGAACAGGCCTGGAGCGTTCCGGGCGATCAATACCGTGGCCTTCACAGCTTCCTGTCCTCCGCGTTCAATCACAACCTCGTACTCACCGGGTTCGAGATCCGATGGAAGCTGTGCGTTGATCTGTCCCGGCGACACGAATAGGAGTGGAAACATCCGGTGAGCGATTCGCACGATCACCCCACCCAATAGTTGCGGCAGGGGAGGCGCTTGGCTCGCCACCGAAGAACGCGCCAGATCTGAGCCGAAGATCGAGATGAGAGACCCGGGTGCTACAGCGGCATCCGGACTTCCCCCGGCAGCGTTAAAAATCTCTGCGACAGGCCCCCGGTAGAGGGCTTCAAGCCGTGCCAGGGTCTGGACCGGTCCGTTTAACCTGATTTGTGCAACCGGATAAGTGCCGGCCGCATCACCTTCCCAACGCCGGAACCGGTAACCCTTATTCGGCTGAACCGTTGCGGTGACCTCAGCACCCGATGGGTAGAACGAATCTGCCGAAGCAGGGCTAAGAGCAATTGTCGCACTGTTTTCGGGATGTACCGATATCTGCAGGCGGAAATGGCTCTGGTAATGAGCCGTGATGGTGCGGGCGGTGTTCTCGACGGTGATGGTCCGTTCCTGCGCTCCACCGTCCGACCAGCCGGAAAACTCCAGACGCTCCTCGGAGTTCAGGAGTTTGGATTGTGGCGCCGAAACTGAAACCGATGTACCGTTCGGGCGATCGAGCACACAGGGAGTAGCGCACTCCTGCCCATCGACGCGTAGCTTTACCCCGAGGGGAGAGCTCGTCAACACAGTCCTGCCGAGCAGTTCGTATTCCGCCGTCAAGCGTACACCCATTTCGAGCGCCGCCGCTTCCACGTTCAACTCCTGCGATGCCGGACCACCGTTCGACCACTGCTTAAACACGTACTTCCGTCCCGTGGAATCCGTCTGCTCCGGGGGTGCCGTAAATCTGTGGGTGGAACCCACACCCCAGATGAAGTTTGATGCAGCCATGTCGCGCCCGTCGATGTTCAGTTTCAAGCCGGAAGGGCTGGTGAGCAGTGCAACACGGACGCCGGGAACGAACTTAGCCCGAATGGTCACTGGCAGGTTGACGTCTTTCACTGTGTAGACGGTATTCTGTCCGCCGCCGATATCCCATTCCTCGAAAACCCAGTAATCACCAGTCTCCCTATGAATCTGGAAGGGCGGCGCGGAGAGTACATGTTGTGTTCCGTTCGCAAAATCATAATCACCGACACAAAGCGGCCGGATACTCAATGGGGCTGCCGGAGGTAGCGCCTGCGTGACGGTGCAGGACTCGGAGGCTGGCGTACGGGTTTGCGTCCGGTCGATGATGACATCGAGACCAGGGGGAGAAGTGCGAAACTGTACGCGTTTGGCCGGTTCAAAGCGGGGCACGAGCGTGACAGGTCCCTTCAGCGGAAAACTCCCCAGGTAAACACTGCCCCATCCGGACCAACCCCGAAAAACAAAGCCCGGGTAGGGCATGGCGTTTATGGGAATGTCTCGTTCCTCACGCCAGATATCGGCATTGCTCCAGTAGCAGCTGTCTTCAATCCACACGATACCCGTTCTCAACGCTCCCGGCGCCGCGTCGCCGGGAGCGCCGCATTGGGGTTGAGGGGAAACTGGTCCTTCGAAAAACCGAAGACGGATCAGGTGTTCAACCTTGTATACCACCTGGAGATAAGGGAGGGCCGGGTCGGCTGTTACCGTCTGCACGGGAGCGCCATATGGCACTACGCTGTTAGAAGCGTCCCGCCACTCCTTAAGAACATACCGGGTTCCTGAGAAAGGACTTTTGGTCTCGACCGCTTCCACTACGTGTTTGCTGCCAGCGGGCCAGAGAAACGTCGCCCCGCCCGCGTAGTCCCGCCCGTCCACGCGGAACGGTGCGTTAGGCGGCTCGGTATACACCCGGAAACTAGTAACCGGCTCCTGCGCTTCCAGACCCTCGTGGAGGACCAGCGGCACAGATAGGACAAACAGGAATAGCAAAAACCGGCTTCGTGCCCTCATTCGCTCTCCTTCTTGAGACAAGGGCCAAGACGAGGCCCGCACGATTATCTAATCGGCGGTCACGTTCATCGGCTTTAGGCAGGATTGGTGAATGACGGCTATCGATCCGTCTCGGGATCTCGCTCAGACCAGGGATGCCATGGGGACGCGCCCGATCTCACTCGAACAACCCGTATGGCTCCCGGGGGCAGCCCCGTCGAGAGCACCCCTTCCCGGCTGGTGAGTACCCGGCGATTTCCCACCCTGTACTGACGGTCCGGTACAGCATCCAAAAGAATCAGACGGCCCGGCGCCTTTACCTTCAGGTTGATTTCATCAAGCGGCTTCGCTTCGCGTGCAAATACCACCACGGTACTCCCCACCTGGGCGGCGTAAGCGCCCGCACCAGCCTCCAGAACTTCGACCTCCGGCAACGCGCCGCCGGAGGACTTGAGCCGCGGAAGCAGGACGTTCAGGAAACGATGGCTCGTCCCGGGCGTCGAGGGTTCCACTTCCGTCCGCCAGAGTCCCAGTTGCGCGGCCGGCCGCGGCTGGAGAGGGTCGCCCCCTTCGAGGTTCACACCATCGAACCCATCGGATGGATCGCCATCTTCTTCGGCGTAGCAGTTGTAGTTCGGTCCGCCTACTTTCAGCGTACGCGCCTGAGCCGGCAACAACACGCGGTGACTCAGAATGCCGCGCAGATGCGAAGACAGTAGTTCCCGGCTGGCCGTTTCCAAGATGCCGTCTTCGACGCCGTTGCCCGACAGCAGTTTTTCCGACTCAGTCCGCGGCTTGGAAAGATGGTGCAACAAAAATTTCGGCAGATACTCGGGCCTCGTCGTCTCCACGCGATCGTAGACCACGAAAGCCTCCTCCGGGCGTAGATAAAGAAATTGCCGCGTTACCAGGGAAACCTTGGCGGTGTTGCCCGGCTCCGCCCATCGGGTCGAGTTGTATGCCGCCGTGATATCGGCGGCAATGTAGTCAAACTGCCGTGGCACGCTCTCAAACGCGGTGATATCCGCACGCTCGAGATGCGGCCCCGAATTCCGCATTCGCTGGAAATGGTCCAGGCTGACACAGTCGAATCCCGTCGGCCGGATCACCCGCTGCCCGCCGGAGAGCGATGTCCACACAGGATCTTTCTGGCTCCGGAGTGATGCGGCAGTCTCGCCGGGCGCAAGAACGAGCAGGCTGTTGGCCGAAACCGTCTGGATCGCGTAGCCCAGCCGGTGCCGCCCGTAATACCCGCCACCGGGACCATACAGGCCGGTTTGCGGTGCGAGCAGGCCGCCGCGCTGAATGCTGAAGTGCCCGGTATCGTAGTGATCGTGGTGTGCGAGCAGGTCGCCTGCCTTGAACGTGGCATAAAGCTCATCCGGATTACCCCACTCTCCGCGAAAGAACGCCACGCCCATCGACTCGCGGCCGAACAACTTCGCCTGCGGCATGTGCTGACGCATCCACAACTCAGGCTTGGCCGGATCGTAGCCACGCCTGGGCCGCACCGAAGGATCGTAAGAAATCGCGGCGTACCAATACAGCAGCCTTCTTCCATACGGTGAAGGAGACTGATTGCGGAAATAATCGCCGCCGGCCATCACAAGGGGATCCCGCGACAGCTTGGCAAAGTAGTCTACCGTCACTTCCCACCAGCCGGTTTCGCCCAGGCGCAGTGAACCGGCGGAATCGCCATACGGCTCAAACATTCCGTTCGGAGCATACTGGTACACCGACCACAGCCCGATCTTCCGCATTGCTTCGCGAATCGAAACCCCATCCACCCGATCCAGACCAAGCGCCGTCAAAACGCAATCGGCTGTCACCGCATAGGGTCCGGCGCGGTTGTAAATCCAGTAGCTTGCACCTTCCGGCCAGCCTTCCGAAAAATCTATGGCATGCAGTGCGATCGCGTAATGGTTCAGTGCGCGCCGGAGGTTCAGAGCCTGCCCGGGAAGATCGCCGACTGCAAGTGCCCCGACCATGGCATTATTGGCCGCCTGGTTGCGGCCGTGCCACAGCGCCATCGAGGCTTGATCGAGTCCCGCCAGTTCCGTCTCGAGCCGTTCAACGATGCGCGCCGCCGCCTTCTCGCGTTTCTCCAGAGTGAGTGCGGGGTGATGGTACAGCCAGTCATACGCGAGCCCGAAAGACCAGATATTGGAGTAACTACCTCCGCCGCTGCGGCTGATTGGGTTCTCGACCAACGCGTGAACAGCCGCCCGGGCATACCGGTCTTCACCTGTCACCACCCATGATGCGGCCAACATCGCCGGCTGTTGTTTCGGTAACTCCTGCGCCAGCGCGTTGTCGAAAATCGAACGGAAGGTTTGATCCGAGCGATACAAGTTCCGCACGTCCTCGAAACTGCGGCCGAAACCGCGGGCGCGGGCGGGGCGAAACACCAGCCGTGGATGGTCCGGGTAGAGATGGAGCTCTGGATCTGCACTGCCGGCTTGTTCAGCAACCGCCGGTGCGGCGGTTACAGCACTGACGGCGAGCAATACAAAGCGTACGAGGTATTCACACATGAGACGAATGCTCAGTATAGGCCACCCGCAAACGGCGTCGGCGGAGGATGTGCGGGCGTATAATCAGCAAGGGGGGATCACCATGCCGCATCGCCTGTTTCCAGTCGTGACGCTCGCCTGTTGCTCCTGCCTGCTCGGTGCTGATAATAAGCGGCCGGAGGGCCGGTATATCAACGAAGCTATTGAGGTATCGGCAAAACTTTACCACGATAAGAATTCGATTCGCGAACTGCTCGGGTCCGACTTCGACGGAACGATTGTGGTCGTGGATGTAGCCGTCTCTCCCAAGGGAGACAGTCCCCTGAAACTCTATCGCGACGATTTCACTCTGCTGTCGGAGAAAGACGGCCAGAAGTCGCAGCCCTTCGCTCCCAGCCAGATCGCCGGGGAAGGCGCCCTGGTGATATCTACTACCGGGCGCGGGGGCCCCGTGATGATGGCCGAAGACCGGGGACCGATCTGGGGCGGCACCATAGATCGTCCTCGCCGGTTGGGCGGCGAAGGAGCCTCGGCCGGCAACACCGGGAGCACGGAAGTGCAGGCAACCGTTCAAACAGGCAAGGGAAGCAAAGCTAACCCGATGTTGGCTCTACTAAAAGAAAAAGTTCTGCAAGAGGGAGAGCTTGAAGAACCCGTTCAAGGACTGCTCTATTTCCCGATGGAAGGAAAGCACAAAATCAAACAGCTCGAAATGATATATAAAGGTCCGGCAGGCAAGTTCGCCATACGGTTCAAAGAGCCCAAATAGCAAACCATGCACATTTCTGAACTCGACACACCCGCGCTAACGATCGATCTCGACATCATGGAGCGGAACCTCACGCGCGTGGCGGATTACACACGCTCTCACGGCTTGCGCCTCCGCCCGCATACAAAGACTCATAAGATCCCGGCCCTGGGAAAACGCCAGGTGGAACTCGGAGCCGCCGGGCTCACAGTAGCCAAAGTCGGGGAAGCTGAAGTGATGCTCGCGAGCGGCACACCCGACCTGTTGATCGCGTATCCGGTAATCGGACGCCGGAAGCTGGAGCGCCTTGTCAAAGTAGCTCACGAGACTCGTGTAACGGTCTCGCTTGACAGCCTGTACGCCGCGAAAGAACTCTCCGATGCGGCACAGACCGGCGGCGTGGAATTCGGTGTACTGGCCGAGGCCGACGTAGGATTGGGCCGCGTAGGTGTTCCTCCGGGTGAAGTTTTGTCACTGGTGGACAGCCTGCGCCGGTTGCCGAAATTGACTTTTGAAGGAATCGCGTTCTACCCCGGTCACATCAAGGAGATGAACAACGGCGGCGGTAAACAGCTCAGTGCACTCAACGAGGCCGTACGGGGAATGCTGTCGTGCCTGGAAAAGGCAGGCGTTAAAGCGAATATCGTGAGCGGCGGATCCACGCCCTCTCTATTCCACTCACACCTGGTGGAAGGACTAAACGAGATCCGGCCCGGCACCTACATTTTCAACGACCGGAACACCGTGGCAACAGGAGCGTGTGGCTGGCAGGATTGCGCGGCTTCCATCCTCGTCACGGTTGTTT
>CAADGY010000184.1 GCA_900696665.1 uncultured Acidobacteriota bacterium | reverse complement strand
GGCCGGCCAGGCCGTCGGCGTCAAAGAAGTCGACAACGGCATCTGGCTCGTCAGCTTTATGGATTATGATCTGGGTTATATCGACCTGGAAGAGAAAACTTTGCAGCCCCTCGACAACCCCTTCGCGCCCAAAGTGTTACCTATGTCTTAGGAACAATCTGTTACCTATGTGTCCGGAATGGACAATTGGTTTTATGGAGCGGGAGACGGGACTCGAACCCGCGACGTCCAGCTTGGGAAGCTGGCATTCTACCACTGAATTACTCCCGCGTGCCTGTGTTTTCTGCTACTTAACTGTCCTGCAAGGATTTAGCCGGTTTCCCGGCTAGTCCATACAGTCTCTGCAATCCATCCAGAACCATGGGGTCTGATCGCAAAATGGACAGTAAAACGGACAGTAAACTGATGCCCACACAGAACCGAGCTGCGAGTTTGCCGGGACACCGATTGTCCTCCAGTCCACTTCACGACACCATCAAGATATCACAACGCGCCCAGCCGTTGGAGTCCACAAGAGTCCTCCTACTCGGACGTTCCGAGTATCGATATGATCGCTACCCAGACGGACTATACTCAGCCATGCCTTCCGCCCTTGGCAAACCAGCCCCGCAGTCCGGCTGGGCGGTCCTTTTATACGGCCCACCGCCCGATCTGGAGCTTCTCGCCAGCGAACTCAACGGCTCTGGTCTGGCGGTGGTACAGATCGCCGGCCATTTTTTCCTCCAGGCACCCGAGGTTTTCGATCCGCTCTCGTGGCCCGAGGAAGTCGGTTGGGCGGGCGCCGCGATTCTCCAGCAGCTGAATGGCACCATCCGCCTGCGCTACGCCGTGCGCCTGCCACTTCAATGCGGTCCGGCCGTCCTGTCCGACCGCGACGGCCGATTTTCGCCCGACGCCATCGAGCGCGCGGTGGCCGCGGTTCGCGCCGAGAGCCCACGGCCCTTCCAGCTCTCCCTGGGCGAGATCTGGACCGCCACACGAAACCGGCCGCATCTGGGCCGTGCCCTGGACCTCTTCCTCCTCGGGTCCGCCGCCTGGAATCTGCGAGAGACATTCGAGGAAGCGCGGCGCGACCTCGGTCCGGCAGCGGAGTCCTGGATCGCCGCGCAAGGCTGGGCCGAAGAGTGCGCCTGGTTCCGCTGGACCGTGGACGGCTCGACTCCGCGCCGGCCGGGTCTCTCGCGGCACCGATCGCGGTTTCCGCAGCCGCAAAATCACCCGACGAGGATGCATCCCCTCGCAGCCAACAACTTTGTCCGGCGCGTGCTGGAGGAACTGGTACGTCTTCACCTCGAGGACCGCCACGAGCCCCTTCCCTGACTGTAACCTGCCACACTTCGCGGTCTTCTGTTAACCATCTCTACGGGGCTACGAAGGGCCTTTACGGGAGTGAGCGGTGTGCTCCGACCCTACACCATGATTATTTCCCCGGAAATGATGCCGTGCGGAACGCCATGATGAGGTGTCGGCCGTTCTGGATAGAACTTCCGGGCGCGACCGGGCGCGATGATGCCGGGCAACCGGGCGGCCGCTCTTTGATACAATACGCCCTCTCTAACGAGGCGCGAGGTATAAAGTGAACAGGATCTGAAGGAGGTCCAAATGTTCTGCCCGGAGTGTGGACAACCGATCCCGGACGGCGGAAGGTTCTGCATGAGGTGTGGCACGTCCCTCGCTCCGCTTCAAGGCCAAGCGGGAACCGGCGGCGGTGGCGCGCCAGCAGCCGCCGGGGCAGCCGCGGGGATCGTGACACCGGACGAACCCGTTCCGACAAGCGAGCCTTCACAACAGCTGCAGCCGCAGGAGGATCCGACATTCTCGACGTCATCTACATCAGCGTCTTCGACCCGGAGAATGGCGAAGCACGTGAGGATATTAGCCTACCTGTTACTCGTGGCCGGTTTGCTGTTTCTCATTTTAGTTGTCGTTGGCATGTTGCCCAAGCCGGCGCCACCGCCCGGATGGTACGAGCCCTCGGGAATGTCAGCCGCGAACCCGGTTTTCGCGGTCATGATGCTGACCTTCTTCGTGCTACCTTGCTTCGTAGTATTTGCGGGACTGAAGTTAATGAAGCCTTGGGGCCGCACGGTCAGCATGGCGTTAGCCATTCTGACGATGGCTATCCCCTTGTCCTGGTATGCGTTATGGGTCCTGAGTCGGGAGGAAACAAAGCGTCTGTTCGGCATTGCTGGTCCCCATCAACCAGCCCCTCCGAGGACTCCGTAAAAAACCGCGGGTTACGCCATATTCATTGCATTTGCGGTTCTCGTCAACATCGGGTTCGTTTCGGCTATGCTCAAAGACCTCACCGGTCCCTCGGTTACGCGTGTCACTCCAATCACGGAAATAGCCGGTCCTTTTCTAGCAGACAGGCAGTATTGCGGTATGGACGCTGACGGAAAACTGACCGGGGGGCGACCCGTCTCGGTCGAGGGCACGGTAAAGACCGTCGCTAGTTCAGGTGGTACCCGGACTTATGTCCTCGAAGATGGCACGTCGGGCATCACCGTATTTGTGAACCGACAGTTCCCGCCGCCGACGAGCAACGACAAGATTCACGTGATGGGGCTCGTGCAGTGCGCGCCCCCAGGGGCGTTGGTGGGCAACCTACTTCATGAAGTGATGCGCACGCCAGCGAGAAGTTCGAAGTAGCGGAGGAGTATCGTGTTTTGCCCACAATGCGGCCAGAACATCCCCGATCAGAGCAAGTACTGCTTTGCGTGTGGGGCATTCGTTAGTGCGGCGGCCTCGTTCCTGAGCGGCGCTTCTGTTCCGGGGAGCACATCACACACGAGTCGTCCCGCAACGCTCGAGTCAAGCGGTTCGGAATCTGCCCGCCTGCCGGGGCCGGCCCGGTACGCTTCGTCGATCTCTTCCAAACCGCGGCGAAATATCCGTCTCGTAATCGTAGCCGCCGTTCTGACCGTCATCGGCGGCGGAGTCACCTATGACGTTTTGGCCGCGAAAGCTCGGGCGCATGCCGAAGCCGAACGGCAGCGGGCGGCGGAGGAGCGCAGGAAGGAGGAGGCTCGGCGAAGGAAAGACGAGCAGGAGCGTTTGTGGAATATGGCGGAGCAGAAGATTCGCGGCGATGCTGTCATACACCGACACGCTAATTGCGACGACAAAAGGCCGGATTTCTCATCGGGAGACCAAGCCGACAGACCCGATATGGGTTCCGCGGTCCCTTGGTGACGTCGATCCGCGGCCCGCCAAGGTCACTGTGGGGGACGTGCGTTTTCTGCGACGTCCGTTTCCTTCCATGCCCGAGGTGAAACAGAATCTCGGAGAAGACTGCGAGTGCAAGGATTGGAAGTATAACGGCGAAGTTTCGGACGAATGGTGTACTTGGTCGGTTGAAAGGCCGAATGGCCGGAAAGTTAGTGTCACTTTCCACGTATACCCGAAATGGGATTCCGGACGCGATCACCTGGTTCAGAAAATCGTGATTCTGAAAGACAAGCTTTCGCCCACAGGCGACGATCACGGGGATCGGACCGACTACGGATACGACGAGGAACAGATACAAAGGAGCCCATCTCTGTGGAGCGCGAGCACGCGCCACTGAAAAGCTGATCACGTGGACATCTTGAGCAAAGGAGATGGTATGAATGATCCAACTCCGCAGCGGTAGGCTCCAGAGGGGACCTCTGGAGTGGACAGGCCACAGGCTGGATGCATCGAGTGAGGCGCTTGCGACCTCGAAAAGGAGATTAGTCAGACCTGTGAGCCGCAGCGCCACTGTAAGGCCGAACTGGACCTTGAATAGGAGAATGGCGACCGCCGCAAAGCGAAGGTCTACTCCGCTTGGTTCTCTTTTCGAACAGGAGAAGACATGGAAACCAAGCGTTACATCGGAATCGATTTGCACCGGAACTGCTTCACCGCATGTCTCCGGCTGGAAAACGGACGGGAGTATCTGAAGCAATGGAGGCTGGAAGAGATGGACCGGTTCGTCGCCAAACTGCGGCCCACCGACCAAGTGGCCGTGGAAGTGACGGGCAACACGCGTTTGTTCCACGATGCGGTGGCACCGCACGTAGAGCGATTCGTTGCCGTCAATCCCAGTCAGTTCAAGGTGATCACCCATTCCGTGAAGAAGACCGATCCAAATGACGCCCGGAACTTGGCGTTGTATCTATCGAAGGATTTGTTACCCGAGGTTCGCATGAAGGATAAGACCCGAGCTCAGATTGCCAGCCTGACGCAGACGCGCGACTCGATGGTAAAGCTGCGGACGGCGCTGAAAAACAAAGTAAACAATATTTGTTCGTCTCACGGAGTGAATTTGAACAAGGAATCCTTGGCCAGCGAAAAGGGATTGCGAGCGGTTCTGGAGATGCACTTTGATGTGCTCGTGAATCTGGAACTGAAGATCATCGTGGATCAGATTCGCAGCCTGAACCAGAGCATTGCCGAATTAGAGGAAACCATCGGAAAAGAAAGCCATAGGCTGGAAGGACACAAGAACCTGGCCCGCATCAAAGGGATTGGCCAACTCAGCGGTGGCATCCTGCTGTCAATTATCGGTGATATTGGAGACTTTGCCGATGAAGGTAAGCTGGCAGCCTACTTCGGGATCGTTCCCCGCGTGTCGAACTCCAATGAAACCGAGCACAGCGGACGCATTACCAAACGCGGGACCAAGCTCGGCCGAACCACACTGATTCAGTGCGCCCTAATCGCGCAACGCTACAGCCCGTATTTGAAGAATTACTACGAAAAGATGAAGAGCCGGCGGGGTACCGGAAAAGCGATCGTCGCACTGGCGCGCAAGTTTCTGGGAATCATCTACCGAACGCTCAAGAACAAGTGGGTGTTTGAAGACTTCCCCAACTTTGTACTGGCGGAGGAAGCGACGGCATGACGTCTGAAGAGCGCCGCCTACGCCTTCCGCTCCGCTCAGCAAGGCTTCGCTCCGGCTCCGGCGGCTCCGTGGTTGCTGGGACGTGGCGAGCCAACCCGAGGCGTTGAACCTCGGAGTAGACAAAACATCATGGGAGTCATCATGACCGTTTCTTCAAAACGTGAATCGGAGTTGCAGGTCTACCTTCCGGTTGTAGGTGGAATGTCCTCCCCCGAATGGTCCAAAACCCGCCAGCGTCCGGTACTCTCCAAAAAACGGAGAGGAAAGATCGCCATTCGGCGCGCTGTAGTTCACGTTATTGAGAAGGTTATGTGCCGATACGCTCAGCGTCAGGTTGTATTTCCAGCCGCTTGACGCACCGAACATACCGGTAGGAGGGCCGTCGCCCGGCGGAGGGCCTCCTCCACCCGGCCCGCGACCGCCGCGAAAGCCTCCCATTCGTCGCGGAGGACCGGGTTCCATTCCTGATTCCCCACGATTGCCAAACGACCACGTGCGGGCAAGGCGGAGGTTGACGGTAAAGTTTGCCGGTCCTCGCGCGAAGTTGCGTCCGATGATCGAATCCGAGGCTATAGGACTCAAGTTGAAACAGCCGAAACCGGTAGCGTATAGCAGATTGCCACCCGAGCAGTCCGCGGCACTCAAGCCCGCCAACAGCGCCGGCCGTTCACTACTTAGCGTGTCACCATTCAGATCGCGCCCGATGGTGATGTTGTAAGGGCTGCCGCTGCTCATCGATACAAAGGGATTGGCAGTGATCTTCCAGGGCAGTGGAAGGCTGGTGCCGATGACGGCGCGATGCCGCACATCCGCAAAAGAGGAAGGTCCCCATTCGGCTCTCAAATTGTAAGGATCGGCAGGTTGCCCTTCCGCATCTGTCTTTCCGTAAGACAGGCCGTAGAAGCCGAATAAAGACAATCCTTTGTAATTGATCCTTGGGCTGAACACGATCTGGTTACTGCGGCTGAATCCTGTCGATTCGTTCAGCAGGCGCGGGCCGGCTTCGCCGAACGGATATGCGCCGTCAACCGGCGTGTTGATGTTTCGCGACCGCAGCAGATGCACGCCGCGGCTGGCGATGTATTGTACGCTGAGGCGTGCGTAGGAGTTGATTTGCCGGTCCAGCCCGATGCTCGCCTGGTAGGTTCTGGGGGCTTGAAGATTCCGATCCAGCAGTTGTATGCGCACTGGCTGTTGTCCCTCGGCAAGCGCATCAATGGAAGGAATAGAAGGATAGAAATTGGGATTCAGAATAAAGTACGAGACCTGGCTTTGACCGTTATAGCGAAGAGCCTGAAGTGTGAGCGAGTCGGCGATACGATCGTAGAAGATGCCGAAACCGGCTCTGAGAACCGTCCTGGCGGAACGGCCGGAGCCGCCGTCAATCCCCCAGGCGATTCCAACGCGAGGGGAAAAGTTCGCGAAATCGCTGATGTTGGTCTGCGTCTCATATCGCAGTCCGTAGCTGAGAGTGAGATTGGGACGCACGCGCCAATCGTCGTTAACAAACAGTCCGATGTCGAACTGGTTGACGGATGCGGCTGGAGTACCGCCAGTGATGCTGAACTGTGAGGCACCGCCTCCCAACGCCCGGATTTCCGCAGGCGCATAACCGGCGGCGAGAAACAGCAAAGTGCGGCGATATCGCTCGAGTGCGGTCAACTGCATGGAGGTTCCAGCGATGGGCTGGTTATCCACATCGAGTTCAGGTCCTATGCCGCCAAAGAACGTATAAGCGCCGCCGAAGTTGTTCATGGAGGTGTCATCGGTGAAAGTCTGGCGCAGCCGTCCCCCCCCACTTCACCGTGTGTTTGCCCGACGTAAGAGTAGTCGAGTTCGCCAGCTCCCATCGGCTGTTGATGGCTCCCGAGTTTCCGATTTGTGCGCCGCCGCCTTCGAACGCTCCCTGCACCGTAAGCGCCGGAATCGAATAGTCGCCAATTCGCGACAGGTGGGTACGGAGATATTGGAAGCGCGTTTCGTTGATAGCCTGGGGACTCAAAACCGCCGTCTCCGTAAGTTGGAGAACATTTTCCGTATTGCGCTGGTCATACCCGCGCGAAGCCAGGCTGAAGTCTCCAATTCCTTCGTTCTCCCGGCTCATACGTGTGTGTTCGTAACGCAACACGAGGGTGTTGGCAGCGTTGATGGAATAGTCGAGCCGCGGACTGATACTGGTGCGGATGTTCGGCGCAACAACAGCCTGATTGACCTGTTGCGGATTGAAGCGATCGTCCAGCGTTGTAGCCAGAATGAATGCGTTCTCGTCGATACTGCGGCGCTCGAGGTCCAAACCGAAGGAAGCCTTCTGTTTCTTGATGGGGCCGCCCAGGTTGAACCCGAAAAAGCGCTGCTGGTAGGGAGGCAGCGTTGAACCCGCAAATAGAGGGCTGCGCGAGTTCAGCGATTCATTGTTGAATTGGAAGAACGCCTGTCCGCGAATATGGTCGCTGCCGGGCTTCGTCAGAATCTCTATACGGCCGAACCCCGGGCGATCGTACTCGGGCGAAAAAGGATTCGCATTGATACGGACTTCGCGGATCGACGCTTTGGGTGGCAGATTCCCTCCGCTGAAACCATCTACGAGAACTTCGCCCCCCTCTGGACCCGCGCCCGGACCAGCCAACGCCTGTAACTGCTGCGCTAACTCATCCGGGTCGCCGGATAGCGCTTCGAGGTCTTTCTCCCGCAGAACAATGGCGCTTGCGTTCGAACTTGGTTCGGTCGTCAACTGGTTGGCTTCCTCCTGCACCGTGAGCGTCTGCGCCTCCGTGGCGATCGTAAGTTGAACGTCGAGCACGCTGGAATCCGAAATCGTGTAGCCCTCGACCTCAAACGGTGCGAAGCCCTTTGCCGTGACGCGAACCGTGTAGTTGCCCGCTGTAACCTGGTTGAGTATGTACTGACCTTTACCATCTGTTGTGACCTGCCGGGATTCTGTCCCGCTTTGCACAACGACCACGGCGCCCGGTACGACCGCCGCCGAAGGATCCGTAACCGTGCCGCGCAATGTGGAAGTGGACGCGGGCGGTGGCTCCGCGGACGCCAAACCGCACACGAATACCGTTATGAGGACACACAAATACCTCATTGCGAACATCCTTTCGTTAGTTCTGACGTGCAGTCACGCTTCCGGCCGAGCCGCATGCGTCAGCAGGCGGCCGATTTGGCGGTAGCGGTCCTTACACTTTCATTAAACGGCAAAATCGCAATTCGGGTAGTTAAGTTTTGTAAAAGGCCTCTGCGAAGGGGATTTACTTGGGCAACCGGATCTCGACGAGCAAACCGGGATTTGCGTTT
>CAADGY010000183.1 GCA_900696665.1 uncultured Acidobacteriota bacterium | reverse complement strand
CGGTCCGCCGGAACGTTTCAAACAACAGTCGCACCGATTGCTGCACCTGCTGGTCCGGGTCCACCACCATCTTCCCATCCGCGTTATAAACGAATCCCATCGGTGGGCGAACGAAAAGTTCTCCACGTCGAGCCTTGTTGCGGATGCCGCCTTGCAGTCGAGCCCGCAGCACATGCAGTTCTGCTTCACTCATCGTGCCCTTCAGGCCAGCGACAGACAGCACCGTATATTGCACTTTGCGGATGTACGGTGACGATTATTTCTGACGATAGCCCGTACTGCGGTCAGTCAGGCCGGGTGCGACGCGTATTTTGGCGAGGTCAGGTGCCTTGGGTAGTGCTCCGGCTGCGGCTCGGCGGCATCGTTGCTCTCCCATGGGCCTCGACCGATCTCCTGACACCCCCGCTAGAAGTCGATCCTCGGGCCGATGAGGCGGCTACCGCGCTACTGTCTCCAATTGCCCTACGGGATCTCGCCCGCTTCATTCTGCAATGGGCCGAGCGCGGTCGAATTAAAAAACAGTTTAATGCATGAATGTTTTAGAATATTCTTGAGGGTAACGGAGTTCACATCTCCGATGTCTCGCCGACGAGTAGCGAACCGGCGAGAGCTGCTCTTGCCGGTGCGGATGCCTGATCGGTATCCGACGGGCGTCGTATTCGAGCCTTGCGTACCTGCTGGTTCGACCGAGACGATCCATGGCAAGACTGTGGAGCTACCTGAGGCTCCGACTCGTCACACCACTCATTGCCGCCCGGCAAAACAGACACCCCAGACGGCCGACGTGGCAACTGCCGCGCTTATCGCGGGCAATCACCTGTTGGCTCAGCTCGTCTTCCAGCGGATTCGTCTACGCACTCGCCATGAAACGACAAGCGAGCAAACCAGCTCTCCTCATGAACTCCAACGAACTCGTCCAGCGATCGCGCCGCCGGACGTAGCAGCGCCTGCAGTAACCTGCGCGGACATGCCCGTCCCGGAGGCCATCCCGCCGGAAATAGAAACTCTGTTCACCCAACTGGCGCGACGCCGCCTGCGAAGGCGAGCCCCACAGGGGACAAGATGACAAACACGAAAATTCACAGCACTCATTGCGAGCGGACGGCCTTCGTCTACGTAAGGCAGTCTACCTGGTTGCAAGTGTCCGAAAATCGCGAAAGTACAGAACGTCAATACAACTTGCGCGAGCGAGCTATCGAGTTAGGCTGGCCGGAGAGCCGCGTCGAGATGATCGATGAAAATCAAGGCCGATCTGGCAGCACCGCGACATTCCGTACCGGCTTCCAGCGATTGGCAGCGGAAGTTGGTCTGGGCAAAGTCGGGATCGTTTTGATGCTGGAGGCCTCGCGGCTGGCGCGCAACAACAGCGATTGGTACCGGCTCATCGAGATTTGTGGAATTAGCGGAACGCTCATCGCGGACGAGTGCGCCATATACAATCCTCGCGAACCTAACGGCAGATTGCTTTTAGGAGTGAAGGGCACATTATCAGAGGCGGAACTTTTCACGCTGCGGACGCGGCTGTACGAAGGACGTTGGAATAAGGCTCGCAAAGGGCTGCTTCGGTTTCCTTTGCCGGTGGGCTATGTGGCGGCCGGCGATGGTGCCTGGGTTCTGGACCCTGACACGCAGGTCTGTGAGAGACTCAGTTACGTTTTCAACTCTTTTCGTCGTTTTGGCGTCGTTCGAGCCGTGGTGCGTGATCTACGGCAACAAGGCCTGGAGTTGCCGACGCGGGTCACCGCCAAGGAGGCGTATGGCTCTCTGATCTGGAAGGAACCTACGCTGAGCACAGTGGTTCGGATTCTGCACAATCCCGCGTACGCCGGAGCCTACGTGTATGGCCGGTCCGAGTACCTGAGTCAACGGCGTTCACCGAAAACGGGCAAGGCATCCGCCCGTGTGCGTAACGTGGCACAATGGCCCGTGAGAATCACCGAGCATCATCCGGCCTATATCGGTTGGGAGGAATTCATGAAGAACCAGGAGCAGCTACGGCAGAACTGGGGCCATGATGACAACCGCGGGGTGCCAAGGGAAGGCAGAGCCCTCCTGCAGGGGATCGTTTACTGTGGCGTGTGTGGCCGGAAGATGAGTGTTCAAAACCGCTCGGTGAAAGAGAGCCGTTCGCCCTCCCACATTTGCACCCACGGTTATGAAAACGGGGATGAGAAGACATGCCAATCTATGACCTCGCGCCCCATTGATGCGGCCGTCGTGGAGGCATTCCTGGCGGCCATCACGCCCGTTAATGTTCGCGTGGCTACGCAGGTGACGGATCAGGTCGAGCAGGAACTCGTCTGTCAACGTCGACAACGCGAGCTACAACTGGAACAAGCGCGGTACGAGGCACGACTCGCTCAGCGGCAATACGATTCTGTCGATCCGTCGAACCGTTTGGTCGCGGCGGAGCTGGAACGGCGGTGGAATGAAAAGCTGGAACGTGTCACCGAACTGGAGCGTGCTTTCGCCCAGTCCGACCGTGATGCGGAATGGAAACTGACAACTGAGGAGCGGGCAGCGATAACGGAGATGTCCCGCGATCTGTCGGCAATATGGAGCGCGGAAACGACAACTAACCAGGAACGGAAACAGTTACTGCGCATGGCGATCGAATCGGTGCAGGTGGATGGGATGACCCACTCGGACCAGATCGAGGTGCAGGTCCGCTGGCGCTCTGGCACTATAACGATGCTCAATGTGAAGCGAACTGCACCTGGAGAATGCTCGCTGAAGACACCAGAAGAAGCTGTTTCCCGGATTCACAAACTGGCGCCGCGGCGCACCTATGCCGAAATCGCTACGGCACTAAATCGCGCTGGTCTGCGCAGTGCCTTTGGCCGCCGTTTCACTAGTCAGCACATTGGGTATATCTGCAGGAGGGACGGCTTGCGGGGCCGGAAGCCGCGCTCCAGCTCAGACCTGCCCG
>CAADGY010000182.1 GCA_900696665.1 uncultured Acidobacteriota bacterium | reverse complement strand
TGCGCCGGGAACTCACTCCACTACCGCAAACGGGTGCGCTCATCGACACGCCGGGAATGCGTGAACTGCAACCGTGGACAGGGCCGGAGAGCATCGATGCCGTGTTTGACGACATCACGGCTATCGCCCAGGACTGCCGGTTCCGCGATTGTAGCCACTCCGGCGAGCCGGGATGTGCGGTAGCCGCGGCGCTGGATCTCGGGCAGGTGGATACAGACCGCTGGGCGAATTTCCAGAAGTTACGTGCGGAAGCGGAATGGCATGAGGCCATATCAGATCCACTTACCGCTCTGGAACGGAAACGGAAGTGGAAAATCATCCATAAGCAGGTACGCGCCTTCAACAAGTCGCGCCGCTGATGCTTCCGCGCCGCCGTGGCGCCGATGCGAAACTCGATTGTCTCCCCGTGTCTGACGGAGCGGCAGAGCCGGTTTCGCGGCCAACTGCTCCGCTCACGGCTTCAGGAACGCTTCAAGCCATGCCTGCACTTCAGCAACCTGCTCCGGAATATTGTTGTGCCCCGTTTCGAGCGCCAAAAGCAATTTCTTCTGCCCGGGAATCACATTGT
Organism: uncultured Acidobacteriota bacterium; assembly: GCA_900696665.1. GTDB lineage: Bacteria > Acidobacteriota > Terriglobia > Bryobacterales > Bryobacteraceae > CAADGY01. The sequence continues at coordinate 27,807 of CAADGY010000182.1, read as the reverse complement.
AAGCCGAGTACATGGAAGTAGGCGGGCACGTCTCGTCGTTGAAGCCCCAGGAGTAAAGACCCGGCACTTTGACGCGCCGGGCGAAGTTGACGACATCGTAATAGCGCGAGGTCTCGATCTTGTCCGGAGAGCGGTGGGACAACGGCCCATCGGCTGCGCGGAACATGTGCGGCCAACCGCCGGCGCGATTCTCGAGATACCCCGTGACGTCGGCAAGCGCCGGGTAGTACGCGGCCAGGCCCCGTACACGCGCATCCAGCGCCGCGGTGACGATCGAGAGCGCTCCACCCTGGCTGCCTCCGGTAACGGCAAGGTTGACGCCGTCCCACTTCGGATGACTCGTCAGAAAGTCATTGGCGCGCACACAGCCGAGATAGACCCGGCGGTAATAGTAGCGGTCGCGATTGTCGAGCCCGAAGGTGCTGTAGTTCATTAGGGCGCCGGCGCCAAGTGAGTCGTAGACGGACTGGTCCAGCGTGACCGGAATGCCGTGAATCCCCACCTGTAGCGTGAGGATGCCGCGCGCCGCCATGGCGGCCAGACCGCGATAGGGACGCACACCGGCGCCTGGAACCGCGAGAAGCGCCGGATACTTTCCGGGCGCTTTCGGCTCGCAGAAAATCCCATAGAAACGCGAGGGCGCGTTTCCCATGCCGATGTTCTGTAGATTGACCTCGTAGCAATCCGCCGAAGCGTTGCCATATTCGGGCAGCGGCGTGATTCTCGCGTCAATCGGCAGCCTGGCGAGAGCAGCTTTGCCCGCGGCCCAGAATGCATCGAAACCGGCAGGGTCCTTCTGCGTGGGCTGGATGCCTTCCGGGTGAAAAGCGGCGGTTGCGAGTCCGCGGTACGTTTTCCCGTTCCGCTCAACGGTGGCGACACACCGGAGAAAGCCGGGTTCCTTCATCGTGCCGCCATCAATGGTGAGGCCGTCGGCAGTGAGCGTCTCGGTCCGCTCGATTTTTGGGGGCATCATTTCGGGTCCGACCCGGTAAGTCACTTTGACGCCACTCAATGCATGGCCGTCCTGTACGGCAACGATGCGGAAACGAACAGGCTGGCCGGGTTCATAGCGCCAATCGGACCGGTCGGTGGAAACGCGAACCTGAACCGTGGCGATGCGGTCCTGGGCGGCCAGAGGAAGAGTCAGAAGGGAAAGGAGTACGAGTCGCAGCATAGCGTGACTTATCACGATACCGCAACCGGGCCCTATCCGCGGGGTGCTGTCCATTTCTCAAGGCAGCCACCGGATCGAGGCGAGACATGCCTCACCATACATCGCTGATGTGGGCGAACGCATTCGCGCCAGGGCTGGAATCGAACCAAGGGTGAAAGTACTCGATGTCGCATGTGGCCCCGGCAATGCCGCGCGCACCGCGGCCCGCGCTGGCGCACGGACTACCGGGCTCGGCTTCGTGCCAAAGCCGCTTCAGGCGGGGAAGTCCAAAGCCGAGGGCCCTGAAATGGAGTTGCGTGTGGGTGACGCCGGGAATCTCCCCTTTGAGGATCGGAGCTTCGATCGCGTTAGAGACTGCAACCTGCACTTATGCCTGAAACGGGACTCCGCCGCGGGGTATACTGCGGGTAACTAGCTTCGGTCTTGTCTGCCCAGAGGAAGCCGGGCAGGTTGCATTTGCATGAGGAGGTTACGTGCACTCGCGAAAAATGCTCTGCATCGCCGTGCTTGCGGCAATGCTTCCTTTTTCTTACCTCCATGCGCAGGTAAGCACAGCAACTATTCTTGGCACCGTCACTGACCGTAGCGGCGCTGTAGTGCCCAATGCCCGCGTCACGGTTACGAATCTCGAAACAAACTTCTCGCGTTCGGTGGAGACCGACGAGGTGGGCCAATATTCGATTCCATTCCTGCCAACCGGCACCTATCGCGTCGAAGTGGTCACCAGCACCTTCAAGAAGTTCGTGCAGACCGGCGTCGTTCTGGACGTCGGCCGCTCGGCGCGCGTCGATCCGGTCCTGGATATCGGAGCGCTTACCGAAGTCGTTTCAGTCACAGCGGATGCGCCGCTGGTCAATACTACCTCAGCCGTGGTCGGACGTACCGTCGAGAACACGGAAATCGTCAACCTGCCTCTGGTGAACCGCAACGTCTACTCGCTGCTCAACCTCACGCCCGGAGTGGAAGCTTCCGTAAGTGGGAACGCCTTTGGGTTCCGCGAACAGCGCACCATGGTGAATGGCGGCTCTTACGGCGGGACCGGCACGGTGAATTACTTCCTCGATGGGGGCAACAACACCACCGGCCTTCGGGGAACCGGAAACGCAGTGCCGAATCCCGATGCCGTCCAGGAGTTTCGCGTCATCACCAACAGCTACGGCGCCGAGTTCGGCCGCTTTGCCGGCGGCGTTGTCGACGTTGTAACGAAATCCGGCACCAACGAATTCCACGGTTCGTTGTTCGAGTTCATCCGCAACGACAAGTTGAATGCCACCACCTGGAACGCCAGCAGCAAAGCGCCACTCCGCCGCAATCAGTTTGGCGGCACGCTGGGTGGACCGGTGCTGCGGAACAGGACCTTTTTCTTCGGCAGCTACTCCGGACTCCGCCAACGGGAGTACGAGTTCAAGAACACCGCTATTGTTCCGACGCCTCTTGAGCGCACCGGCGATTTCTCGCAGTCCGCCATCAAACCCATCGACCCGGCGACAGGCCAGCCCTTTCCCGGCGGCGTGATTCCTTCTAACCGGTTCGATCCCACCGCGAAGCGGATCCTCGGCGAGTACGTCCCTCAGGCCAACCTGCCGGGAAACTTCGTCGAGGTCACGCAACCGGAGCCCTACGATACCGACGAATTGCAGTTCAAGGTCGACCATATGCTCTCCTCATCGCACCAGTTGACGGGCAGCTATTTCCGCGACACCGGCACCAGCCTGGAATCGCTCGCCGGCAATCTCATCTGGTCGCAGCGCCAGTTCAAATGGACACAGCAGAACTTCAATGTGAGTGATACCTGGACTGCCGGCCCCACCGCCGTTAACCAGCTTCGGCTAACCTATGTCCGCAACTTCGGCGGACGCCTGAACATTCCGGAAATCTCTTTGGGCGATCTCGGGTCCGGGTTTCAGATTCAGGGTGCGCCGTCTCTTCCGCAGATTCAGGTTTCGGGCTACTTCAACCTCTCGCAGGCCATTGCCGGACCCAGCGCGGGGAGCAATTACTACGGTCTCCGTGACAACTTCAGCCTCAATCACGGCAACCACACGCTGAAGTTCGGCGGCGAGGTTTACCTGGAAAAGTTCATCCACGACACCACCCTGAACAACTACGGCACCTTTTCCTTCAACGGCACCATTAGCAAAAACGCGCTGGCCGATTTCCTGTTGGGCCGCCCTGTCACCATGAACCAGGATGCCCCGGTAACCAAGATCGACAACGTGTGGTACACCGGTCTGTTCATACAGGATGACTGGCGCATTCACCCGCGGCTGACGCTCAACCTCGGGCTGCGGTACGATTTTCAGACGCCGGCCACCGATCCGCATGATCGCAAGCTGACGTTCATTCAGGGGCGGCAGTCTACCGTCGTTCCCAACGCTCCCGCCGGGCTGCTCTTCCCCGGGGATGAAGGCATCGGCCGGGGTATCATCTCATCCGACAGGAACAACTTCGCGCCGCGAATCGGACTGGCCTGGGATCCGTTTGGTGATAGCAAGACCTCTATTCGCACCGGCTTCGGCTTGTTCTATGGCGGCATCTCCGGAAACGAATGGAACTCCACCGCCGATAACCAGCCGTTTACTATTCGCCAACGCTTCAACAACGTGGCGAGTCTGACCGACCCTTACGGTCTATTGCCGGGCGGTGTCTCTCCTTATCCTTACAGCTACACGCCCTCGGCTCCTCGCTTCGTCTTTCCGGCTTCCATCGCTGGACCCAGCTTAGATTTCCGGTGGCCCTATACCTATCAGATGAACTTTTCGGTTCAGCGGCAGTTGAGCAGCGATCTCAGCGTCGAGGCCGGATACGTCAGTTCGCTCTCTCACAAACTGCCGTTCACAAGGGACTTGAACTACCCCATTTACGGACCTGGCGCCACCACCGGAAACGTCAACAGCCGGCGTCCGATCCAGCCCGGCACCCTTGCCGTTATCGGCCAACTCAACTCCATCATGAACAGCGCATATCACGGATTGCAGTTGACCGCCGATAAGCGCATGTCCAGAAATTTCCAGGTGAAAGCTTTCTACACTTTCAGCAAAAGCCTGGAAGGAGCCCGCATGCAGAACGACACCACCTCCGGCGGCGCGCAGAACATGAACAATCTCTCCGCCGAGCGTGGGCGCACCGACAATGACAGGCGTCACAACTTCGTCGCGTCCATTGTCTGGCAGACCAACTATTTCCGCGATGTGCGCTACGCCCACCTGCTGCTCGACGGCTGGACGATATCGGCCATCACCACGTTCCGCAGCGGAGCGCCCTTCACGGTGACGAACGGAACCGACCGGAATCTCGACGGTACCAGCAACGACCGCGCCGACTTGACCGGCAATCCGCGCCTCGACCCCAATCGGAGCCGTGCCGCCGTTACGGCGAAGTGGTTTGATCCGTCCGCGTTTGCCGTCACGCCGCTCGGCCAGAACGGTACCTCCGGCAGGAATATTCTGGATGAACCGGGCCGGAAGAACGTGGATTTTGCGATATTCCGCGATTTCACGATTCGCGAAAATATGGCGCTGCAATTCCGCGCCGAGTTGACCAATGGCTTTAATCTGGTGAATCTGAACGGCCCGACTTCGAATCTGAATTCGTCGGCTGTGGGCACCATTCGCGGAGCGCAGGACATGCGGCAAGTCCAGTTGGGGTTGCGCCTGCGATTCTGATTTGGAGCAAGCGGGCGGTCTCCAGCCGCCCGCTTCGGTTCCTACCGGAACGCTGCCATCAGTAGATCCGCCACCGAGCGAAGCCGTTGGCAGTCCTCACAGTCTTCGGCACAACCGCGTGGATGCTCCATCAGATAGCGAAGCTGTTCATGAAGAACTTCACCGCGGTCGGCGGGCGGCAAAAGCTTGAACGACTCTTCCTCGTTGCCGCCGGCTGGATTCGAGAAGCACTCGGTGGGTCCCATAATAGCCTCACACTACTATCGACGTTTAGCCGTGCAGCTTTAGGTACACACCGGTCTGTTCGTTCACACTAGTACGCAATTTTTATCTCTCGTTTTTACAACACCCTCACGCCGCCTGCGCCTCTCTCCACCAAACCGCTGGTTTATTTTGGAATCGAGTAGTTGCTCGCTGGCCGAGAGGCAACCACCGAACCTCGCGCAGGACTATCCCGGGAAGTGTAAATCCTGATCACGCTGGAGGCGACGTCGAAGGCCTGCCCAAGGCTCTCTTTCACTACTTGCGCGGGAGCCCGGGACCGGTCCCTGCGCGCGGGCAAAAAGCGCGTGTCACAAAATGCTCGAATCATAAACCGGAACGCGCCGCCGGGCGCGATAATGCATTCGGATGTTGGCGAAAACGATCGTCCTGCTGCTCATCGCCGCCGCCTCGTGGGCGTTCCTGTCCTATCTGGCCCATCGATCCATTTACTATCCCCTTCGAGATGGCTGGTGGGAACAGAAAGACAGGGCCGGCGCGGAGGATGTTTGGATCAATACAACGGACGGAGTGCGTCTGCACGGCTGGTGGATCGAAGCGCCCGGAAAGGACCTTGCGACCCTCTACCTCCACGGCAACGGCGGCAACATCACACACCGTTCGCACCGCGTTCCGGCGATCACTGCCGCCGGTTCCGCACTCCTCCTGCTCGACTATCGCGGCTATGGCAAGAGCCAGGGCACTCCGGGTGAAGCCGGGCTCCTCCGCGACGCGCAGGCGGGCTACGAATTTCTTCTCAGCCGTGGAATTCCACCGGAGCGGATCGTGCTCTATGGGGAGTCGTTGGGTACGGCCGTCGCCGTGTCTCTTGCAGCGATCCGCCCGCCGGCGGGGCTCGTGCTCGAAGCACCGTTTACCTCCGCCCGCGCCGTTGCCGCTCGCGTTCTGCCCATCATCGGTCCGTTGTTAATCTCCGGCTACGACTCACTCAGGAAGATTACGCGTGTTCATGTTCCACTGCTCATCCTCCACGGAGACCAGGACGAAGTGATTGCGCTCGAGTTCGGAAAACGGCTTTTCGCCGCTGCTAACGAACCCAAGTTCTTTTGGCAAGTGCATGGAGCAGGGCACAACAATATCCCTGAAACGGCCGGCCCCGAATATGTAGAGAGACTGCGGACCTTCTACGCGAAACTGCACCAGCCGCCCAATATCGAGTCTGCTCCCCGGTGATGCCGCAAACCTCGCCCGCCACGAAGCGCGATTCGTTGCCGGCCGGAAGCCCGAAAGCCGGTACAATTTCCATCGGCCGGGCGGAAAGTTCGAACAGTATGTGCTCGCCGAAGGTCTCCCCTTGCTTCCTGGGGTCCTTGCGCTTCGGATCCTGAACGGATTTTTTCCGTTCAGGCCTTCCCGGACGTAGTAGACGCCGCCGGCGCGAAAACTTGCTACGCCTTTCGCGCTGAACCCAATATCTGCCGCAATCGCTTGCCGATAATCAGGTCTTCGCCCGGTTGCAGCGTCGAAGGGACAATCTGAAGCCGGTCCCGGCGCGCGCTGCGCTTGGGATCGGCCTTGGGATACCCCTCGCGCACGGCGGGAACCAGGCTCGGATTATCGTTCGTCAGAACCTCGATGCGGGGCTCACCGTCGCGAAGCTGGCGCGCGCAATCCTGCACGGTGAATCCCCATGCCTCAGCGTCCCAGTTCACGGTCAGTGTGGGATAACGATTTCCGCCCTGCGGAATCTGTATGTCCGTCGTCACGCCGGCCACCGTCTCCACCATCTTGGCGATACGTTTCACCCGTTCACTCCACTCGCGATCGAGCGATGCCAGATCCTTCTTCTTCCACGCCTCGACAGCGGCCAGGCAACCCATGATCTCTTCCTTGCCCACTTTCATGGGCCGGCAAACCGCGCCTTCCCAGGGATTGTAGTTCGCCAGTGCCGCTTCGATCAGGTCCTTGCGGCCCAGCAGCAACCCGGAACACTGCGGTCCCGCCAGCCCCTTGCCGCCGCTGAAAGTGTACAGGTCTACGCCCATCGTCGCGTACCGGGAAAGGTTCTCGATGGGAGGAATTCCCGCCGCCTGGTCCAGCAACATCGGTACGCCACGGCGCTTGGTGATCGCCAGCGCCTTTTCCAGTCTCTCTCCGTCGGCCGTCGTGTACACCATGGCGGTGTTGTCGTTGATCGCCGCTTCCAGTTCTTCGAAGCTGCGCGCCAGCACCAGCTTGCCTCCCGCCAGCCGGATCGCATTGTCGAAAGCGCTGCGGCCGCCGAACATCACCACCTCGTGCTTCAGGCCGGTGGTGTCCGGCAGTTGCCAGACGTTCTTCGGATCCGTCCCCGCGATGCAAGCCGCCGTGGCCGCCGCCATCGCTCCCGCGGCGCCGGAGGTGACCATGCCGGATTCGGCGCCGGACAACTCCGCCAGCCGTTTCCCTACCCCGCGCTGCAACTCGAACATGTCCACGAACTGCAGAGATGCTTCATGTTTCGCGGCCCGCACTTCCGGCAGCTCGAGCGAGCCGCTCAGGTACGTCCACGTTCCGCGTGCGTTGATCAGCGGGCGCACGCCGATTCGTGTGTAGATATTCGTCTTGGGTGGCTTCGCCATTGAGGCGCGAGCCAGCAGCGGCAGCGCGGCCACTGTCTTTAGAAAAGCGCGGCGGTTTTCATGGAAGCTCATTTGGGCAGATTATCTCATGCTTTCGAAAGCTGTGTGGCCGCCTCTACTCCACCGCCGCGGCCACGGCATTCGACACGCGCCGCAGCAGGCGTCCGCTGTCGCTCCCATAGGGGCGGTTCGTCAGGATTACGCACAGTAGTTTCGTCTCCGGGTCGGCCCATGCCACCGTGCCGGTCGCGCCCGCGTGTCCGAAGGCTCTGGCGGAAACAAGATCGCCCAGCGCGTTCCATGCGCGGGATGGCGCAAGCGCCCAGCCGAGCCCCCATGGATTATTCAGTCCCTCGTTCTGGTTCCGGATCATTTGAGCGACGGTCGCGGGACTGAACAGGCGCGTGCCGCCGTACGTGCCGCCATCGAGAAACGTCTGTAGCAGGATCGCAAGATCGGCCGTGGTGCTGTGCATACCGCCCCACGGGTGCCCCATGTCGCGCCAGTAGTCGCTATTTGGACCGAACCGCTCTTCATCGGCCTTGTTGGCCTTGGGCGACGTCATGCATGGGACAAGGTCCGCCACTTTCCTCCCGCCCAAACCCAGCGAACTGTCCTTCATCCCCAGCGGCTCGAACATCTCCTTCTTTTCGAACTCGCGCAGCGGTTGACCTGTCACTTTTTCTACGATCGTTCCGGCCAGCAGAGTTCCCATGCTCTGGTAGCGGAAACTGGTTCCCGGAGGAAACAGCAGCGGCGTTTTCAAGGTCCGGTTGACGAACTCGCTCAGAGGCGCGTGCGCGCGCCGCAGTTCGGTATTCTCCGGCAGCATATCCGGTAACCCCGACGTGTGGCTGAGCAGGTCCCGCACGCGGATCTTTTCGCGCTCCTCGCCGGTGAATTCGGGGAAGTAGAGATTTACCGGATCGCTCAGCCCCACCTGCCCGCGCTCCACCAGCAACATCAACGCGCACGCCGTCACCGGCTTGGTAATGGAGGCCAGCAAAAACACGGCGTCCGCGGGCACACCGAATCCCTTATCAAGTACGATGCGTCCGCGGCGCGCCACCAGCAGCGATGCCGCGCCGACGCGTCCCGATTCCACCTCAGCCGCCAGCAGCGCAGAAGCACGCTTCAACTGCTCTGCTGACATTCCCACGGCCGACGGCACGTCGCGCCGCAATTGCGCCGCCGCACACACCCCCGCCAGTAACACTCCACACATCGCAAGCCCTATAACGCGCATGGCGATTCATATTATCAGAAGATAGAGTAGGCCCCGAATCATGAATAGAGTCCTTTTTATCGTATTCGCCGCGACGTTCTCTGTCTCTGCTCTTTACTCGCAGAAGACGAATCTTTATGACGGCAAAGTGTTCGGGATTTTCGAGCCGTTGAACGTGACGGAGAACTCCAGGACAATCACGATTACCGGTGGAACCTTCCGGTACGTTATCGATCGTTCCATCGGCCAGCTTGTGTCTGCCAGAGCGCTGAACGACGAGTTTGTCGCCTCCGGAACTTCCTTTCCAAACCCCTATATCGGTGTGATGCCCGAAGACGACCCAGGCGCGCGGCGCGAAGGCGGTATAGACCGGCCACGTTTCGGCTACGAAAAGTCTGTTGAGATGCGCCCGCGATTGTGGTCCGGTGAACTCACCGATGCCTTCCGCTTCGATGCCGCCAAGGGCACAGACATACGCACGGAACTGGTGCGAGCGGACGCCGAACTGGTCGAGGTGCGGGCCACAGGTTCTTACGGCAGTACGCCGCTCTCCTGGCAAATCGATTACCTGTTCGACGTGGACGGTTTCACCAAGGTCACGGTAAGCCTGACGGCATCCCGGCCGGTACAGCTTCGCTGGAACTGCTTCAATCACGCCTTTCTCGCCAAGGCGCCCATCCAATACCTCACCAAGGTCAGCGATCCCAAATCTCCACCCATCGACGTGCGCCCGGAGCCAACCATCTCCATCGCCGCTACCGGGCGGGATCAACCCGTGTTCGAATCGCATTGGAACGCGTTTTTCCACCTGGCAAACCGCGTCACCGGAATCGAGTTCTCCAAACAGGACTTCGCCGGCCGCTGGAGCGGCTATCGCGATTCGAGCGTCATCCTTGAAAGCGGAAAGCAGGTCGACACCGGCGCGGTGGAAACCGTGGACGGGCGGGAATTGAGGGGGTGGGATTCGCGCGGCAGAGTGAACGTGTTTACCCAACTCTACATGCGCGCCGATGCGCTCGAACTGGAGGAATTCGATATTCGCAACGCCACCTATCCCCTCAATCCGGGCGATGTTCGCAAGCGCGTCTTCTGGGTGCAGACAACTCCGGCGAAGCGTCCCCGGAACGGCCTGAATAGTATCCGCGCCGTCTGGCCGGGACCGCATCAGATCGTCATGGCGCGCTGGCGCGGCACGCGGAAGCCGTGGCAGCCGCCGGCGGATGAACAGGTGAAGTTGTGGGCCCGGATGGGGGTCAACCTGATCATCGGCGGCGCAAACTACTGGTCCGGCGATTACGCCCGGCCGCTCGAAGCCGAAAAGATCCGGCACTTCCTTCGCACCGCTCACGAGTTTGGCATAAAAGTGATCCCCTACGTCACGTTCACGGACTTCAACTTCGCGGCTCCCGCCTATCAGCGGCACGCGGCGGATTGGATGGCATCGGCAGGCATTGAATATGCCAACGAAACCACCCTGATGTGCTACAACGCCGAGGGCTGGCGCAACCACCTGGAAAAACAATGGGACCAACTGCTGGCGGATTTCGATTTCGATGGTCTCTACATCGACCATTGGATCAATATCCGTTTCTGCAACAATACCCGACACGGCTGCGGCGGTTATCTGGGCAGCTTCGCCACCGAGGGCTATCACGATTTCGCAAAACGCGCGCGCCGTGTGGTGGCAAGGCATACCGCGGGAAAGGGAGTGATGCTGCTCAACGCCAACATGCTGCTGTTTTCCGGAATCGTGCCATGGTTCGACATTCGCCTCAACGGTGAGAACGACGATCCGATCAAGATGCGGGAGGAAACCATCGTCACCACCTGGAACGGCTGGGGACAAGGTGTGCAATCGCTCGCCATGTGGCGCCCGAACCAGGACACGCGAACCATGATCAACCTGCTGACAACATTCATGATTCCCTTTCGTCTGAATCGTGCGATTGCGCCGAAGACCGTGGAGGAGTGGCGCGTATCTAGAGAACCGGAAGTTGCGCTCGCGAGGGAACTATGGGGTTACTGGCGTTTCTTCGGGCTCAATGGAGCGGAGAAGTATTCGAGCTTTGGCGCCGCTGACGTGCTTGCCATGTCGCAGCCTGGATCGATCGTCAACGGATTCGCGCGCGATGGCCGCGCGCTCATCGTGATGGGTGTTCTCGGAGGATCGGGAAAGCGCGGAGAAACGCTGAGAATTCGCGCGCCGGAAAAGCTCGGACTTGAACGCGGCGTCCGTTACCGCATCATCGACCTTCGCCACAATCGTTACTTGTCCGATCGCGCGTACACTACACCGGAACTGGCGCGGATTCCTGTCACCCTGGACGGGGACGACCCGCTGATTCTCTTCATCGAGCCCGAGCGGAAAGGTCCGCGGCTCGTCTATTTCAGCGGAGCCGACGGTGTTGAGCCAAGCCAGTCCGGCGGCAGGCTCATGTTGAAGGTCTCGGCTGTTCCCGGCTCTCCGGTCGAATTGCACATTGATGCGGCGGGACGCGAATTTCGCGCTGCGACACCCGGTTTCGAGCGGGCCCCGGTTCCGGGAGATTTCGCGGTCTTCACAGGAAGCGTTCCACCGGGCGGCATTGTAACCTTGTTGCCCTCTATACAATGACAGAGTGCCTCTACAAGGGAGAAAGCAACTTCCGTGATCGGTCTCGGCGTGTTCTACGCAACTCTTTCCGGTATCGCGAATGGCCTGTTCTCCGCGCCGATGAAGATCATCCCCGTCTGGAAATGGGAAAACATCTGGCTCGTTTTCATCCTGACCGCGTGTGTGCTGATGCCGCCGCTCGTCGTGCTGCCAGCGGCAAACCCTGCCGCGGTGATTGCCGCCGCGCCCACCGCGGCGGTTTGGGCCGCTCTCATCTTTGGTTTTGCCTGGGGATTCGGTGCCATCCTTTTCGGTTTGAGCGTCCACACGCTGGGCGTCTCGCTGGCCAATAGCCTGGTCATCGGACTCAGTTCGGCGCTGGGCTCGGTAGTTCCGCTGATCGTGAGCGGTGACCTCCGGGCAGAGCCGCGGGTCTTCGTTCTGTTCGCAGGTGTCGCGGTATTCATTGCGGGAGTGTGGTTGTGCGGGCGGGCGGGCCGTATGTCGGAGCAGCAGATCTCACGCGAATGGCGTGGTTATTTCTTTGCCATCGGCTCGGGAGTGATGTCGGCGGTGTTTAACATAGGCTACAGCCTGGCACTGCCGGTTGCTGATGCCGGAGAGCGATTGGGGCTCACCCGCTTCACTTCGACGAACGTCATCTGGCTGCTGATGCTGGGGGCGGGCGCCATTCCGAATATCGGCTACTGCCTGCTGTTGCTCTCCCGCCATCGCAGCGCGAAATTGTTTAACGCCGGTCCGCCCGCGAAAACCTGGGGGTTGGGTCTGCTGATGGGCCTGCTGTGGGGCGGCAGTATCTTTCTATACGGAGCGGCCACACCGTTGCTGGGCGATATCGGGCCATCCATCGGCTGGCCGCTCAGCCTCGCTGTCGGATTGCTGGTGGCGAACCTCATGGGCTATCTGCTGGGCGAATGGCGCACCGCGCCGCTCGCCGCTGTCCGCTTCATGCAGTTCGGTATTGTCACTCTTCTCATCGCCATCGTGATCACGGCTGCTTCCACGACGCTCTCATGATTCTTTCTTCTCTCAAACACCGGCTCATTGTTTCCTGCCAGGCTCCGGACGGCGATCCGTTTCGTGATCCGGATTCCATGGCCCGCTTTGCCGAAGCGGCGGCGCTTGGCGGCGCGGCCGGCATACGCGCCAATGGTCCTGAAGATATCCGCGCTATACGAGCCAGGGTGGATCTGCCGGTTTTCGGCATTCAGAAGAGCATCGCGTCTGACGGGCGTGTCCTGATTACGCCCTCCGTCAAGTCTGCGCAAGCGGTTGTGGAAGCGGGCGCGTCCATCGTGGCCATCGACTGCACCGCACGGGGCCGGCGATACGGCGCGTTCGAACGTCTTCGGGAAATTCGCAACCGGTTGCGCGTTCCCGTAATGGCCGATATCGCCACCGTCGAAGAGGCGATTGCCGCGGTGGAAGCCGGAGCAGACACCGTCGCCTCCACCATGCGCGGCTACACCGATGAAACCGCGGGTGTGACCCGGTTTGAACCCGAATTCATCGCCGAACTCGTGCGTTGCGTTCCTGTTCCGGTCCTCGCCGAAGGGCGTGTTTCGACGCCCGAAGAAGCGGCTTCCGCGCTGCGTGCCGGCGCGCACGCGGTCATCGTGGGCACTGCGATCACGGCGCCACGGCGCATTGTCCAGGTATTCGCCGGCGCCATGGATCGTGAACGCCGCCGCCTCGTGACAGGGCAGGTGGCCGGTATCGACTTAGGCGGCACCAACACGAAGTATGGCTTGGTGGCGAGCGATGGACGCCTGCTCAGCGAAGGCGTGGCGCCCACACCGTGGTCTGCCGGCCGCGAAGCTTTGCTCGGTCATCTTAAACGCATCGCCCGGGAATGTGTCGAGGGCGGCGGCGCCGCGTCTATCGGCATCGCCACCGCGGGTTGGGTGGATCCTTCGAGCGGAGAAGTGGTGTATGCCACCGGGAACCTGCCGGGTTGGACGGGCGCGCAAATCGCTGCCGAAGTATCCGAAGCCGTGGGGCTTCCGGTTGCTGTGGAGAACGACGCGAATGCGCTCGCTGTGGCCGAGTTTCGTTTCGGCGCCGCGCGCTCCGCGCGAAACTTCGTCGTCATCACTCTTGGTACGGGTTTGGGTGGCGGCTGTTATATCGATGGCAAGCTGAACCACGGCTCCCACTTCTTCGCCAACGCCATCGGACATATGCCCGTCGAACCCGATGGCGCTCCCTGCACTTGCGGGCTACGCGGTTGCCTGGAGGCCTACACGAATGCCGCCGCCCTGCTGCGCCGCGCGCCGCAATTCGCCAATGCGGAGCAGTTGATCCACGCCGCCAACGGAGGCGATGAGAGCGCCCGTGCCGCGATATCCGCACAGGCCGTCTATCTCGCCAGCGGCCTGGCCGCCGTAGTGCAGTTGCTCGACCCCGAGTTGCTTGTCCTGTCGGGTGGACTGGTCCAGAACAACACGCTGCTGTTGACGCGTGTGCGCGAAGAGCTCTCGCGCAGATTGACCGTCTGGGACCAGCGGCGTCTTGAAGTATGTGCTTCCGGTTTGGGCTATCACGGTGGCGTGCTGGGCGCGGCGGCTGTCGCTTTCGAGCGCTGCTAAACACGACGCCGCTTCTGTTTGCGTATCCGATAACCACTCCCTGGCGGTCGTGGCTCGGAAACGAGTACTGAGCCGCGGCCGCGGGAGCGGTTGGAGCATAGAATTGAGGTATGGTCGCGGTCGTTGTGGCGCTTGCGCTGGCGGCGTCCGGCTCAAACGCGGCGAAGCTTGAATTGCGCGGGCAGGTTCAGCCTCCGTATCCGGGGATTCTGGCCAATCTGAGCGCCCAGCAATTTCCGTTCGATGCGACCGTCACCTGCGATAAGACCGGGCGGTTCCGTTTCACGAAACTCGCCCCCGGGGCCTACACTCTCTCCGTTTTCGTTCGCGGCGAAGGGCTGGTCCGCAAGAGCGTACAACTGGATGCGGCCAAGGCGGATTCAAAAGGTGTTGTCTGGCTGGACGTCGCCTTCAAAGTTCCGGACGGAGACACCTCCGTTGTGCAGTATGCAAAGCGCACCGGCACGGTTCCCTTTTGGGCGCTCCAAATTGCGCCAAAGGCCCGCCGCGAGTACCGCGACGCCCGCCGTGCGTTATCCGAGCAGCGGATCGAAGACACGATCCGGCACCTGAAGAAGGCGGTGGAAATGTCTCCGGAGTTCGCGGCAGCATGGCAACTGCTTGGGCAGATTGCGTTCCAGTCGGACCGCCTGGCGGAAGCGGAGATGTGTTTCCGGCGCGTGCTGGCGCAGGACCCGGATGCGCTGGAGAGCATTGTCAATCTCGGCGCGGTTCTGCTCAACCGGAACCGGTGTGCGGAAGCGCTGCCTTATAGCGAGCGTGCCGTTCGCGAACTCCCCACGGACGCGGCAACCAACTCACAGTTGGGAAAGAACTATCTCTGCCTCGGCGATGCGGTCCGGGCCCTCCAGTATTTCTCCGCGGCCAAGCAGATCGATCCAGGCCACTATTCGAAACCTCAGCTCGCACTGGCGATGATCTACATGTCGATGGGAGCCGATCTGCTGGCCCGGGCCGAGTTGGACGAAGCGCTGGCGCGGTTCCCTGACGACGGTCTCGCCATCGATCTGAAAAAGAAACTCGCAGAGCGAACCCGGCAATTCCCATGAATGGCCAGCAAGCGGAATCGGCCGGCTCCAGCGGGCGCCTGGTGCCGTGCTCAGTCTGCGTGTCTTGCCTGTCACTTCAGCGGAACGGCGTGGCGTTTAATATATTGCTCGACCCGGTTTTCCTCCGGCCCGATGTAGTGGAACTGTTCGGCGTACTGTAAGCCGTACTTCTGTCCGATCTCGGCGTCGCGGGAAAGTACAAATTCCCGAATATATTCACGATTGGCGGTGGTGTCGTCACTGCCGAGCAGCGGAAGGCGCTGCCCGCGCCCGGCCAGGACACTGCGAAGCTTGGAGCCCCTGATTCCAGCGGGACCCTGAGCAACATTCACCAGGTTTGTGTCGATCTTTTTTTCGACCGTGGAGCTGATATCCACCACGCGGTTCACGCGCTGGTCGAACCGGGCAAAGTAGTACTTTTCGCCGACGGAGTGCGGCTTCAAACCGGCGGCGAAATGTTCCGGATAGTCCTTTCTGGCTCCGGCCATCCAGCACGCCGCTTCCACACAGGCGGCGGTGACGTAATGGTCAGGATTCTCTTCATAGTGGCTCCAGGGATCGTAGCTGATAACCGTATCGATCTTGAGCAGCCGGAAAAGAAAAATGAACCGGCTGCGAAGCTCCGGCCGTGAAGTGCCGTCCATATTGTGGTTCGGGTAATTCAGGTTGAAAACGCTCTTCAACCCCAGGACTCGCGCGACTTCGTCGTTATCCTTTTCATTGGCCAGCACCGTCGTACCGACAGTTCCCGGCCCCGCCATATCGTCATTCGTTACGCGGATCAGGTGGCCCGTGTAGCCCTCGTTGAGGAGTTTGGCGACGGTGCCCGCCGCAAACAGCGGAATATCGTCGGAGTGCGGTTGAATGGCGGCCAGCACCTTGCCGGCATGTGGCTTTCCGGATATAGCGCGTTCGATGACCAGGCTGCCATGAGCCGTATATTCGGGCGGCCCGTCTCTCTGCTGCGGCAGGGCGGCCGGAGCGAAGCCACCGGCGAGAGCGGATAACAGAAATTCGCGCCTTCTCATGGGAGTTGATCATAAGTGGGAACGATGGGTGGATGCAACACGCGATTCGCCGGACTAGAGTAGTACATATGCGAGTGTTCGATCACGTGGGAATCCCGACTATCGAAAAGCAGTCCGAAGAGATGTACGTTGAAGCCAGCAAGGTATGGGTGACCGACCCGCTCCGCCACCCGAACCGGATCGAGTACCTGCGGTATGAACCGGACAGTCCCGTCAGCGGTCCTGTCCGCGATCTTCCACATATGGCCTTCCGGGTTGAAAATCTGGAGCGGGAGATAGAAGGGGCCGAAGTCCTGCTGGGTCCGTTCAATCCCGCCGGCGCGCTACGAGTGGTGTTTGTTCTCAAAGACGGAGCAGTTTTCGAGTTCATGGAGAACGCCGCCGACGGGCATTGGTTTCAGCGCTGATAGCGCCGGGACTCAGCCACCGTGACGTATTTCATTCGCTAATTACGCGTACTACGAGTGAGGGGAGTGTTTATGGCCGCGTCCATTACGCAGGCAAACCGGACCATATCGATCGAGACGCCTCTTGGTCAGGACGTTCTGATCCTGCGGGCGTTTACCGGTACCGAGGCGGTGTCGCAGCTATTCCATTTCCAACTCGATCTGGTGTCCGATGACGCAGAAATCGACTATGACGCCATCATCGGGCGCAATGTCACCATTGCCGTCCGTCTGGAGGACGAATCTAGCTGGCGCTATTTCAACGGGCACGTCAGCAGGTTCACTCAACTTCCTTCGGAGGGACGCCTTGCCCGGTATCAGGCTGCTGTAGAACCGTGGCTGTGGTTCCTGACCCGCACGAGCGACTGCAAAATCTTTCAGAGAAAATCCGTACCCGACATCGTTCAGGAGGTCTTTCGCACCTTCGGATTTCAGAATTTCGAGTTGCAACTGAACCGGAGCTATACTCCCTGGGAGTATTGTGTACAATACCGGGAGACCGCGTTTAATTTCATCTCCCGGTTGTTGGAGCAGGAAGGCATTTTCTTTTTCTTCCGGCACGAGCAGGGACGTCACACCTTGATTTTGGCGGACTCCCCCTCGGCCCACAAGCCTTGTCCGGATCAACCCGAGGCGCGATACCACCTGGTGGGGGGCGGCGGCTATGCTCCGGGAGACGATACGGTCTCGTCCTGGCGCATGGAACAGGAGATACGCCCCGGCAAATACGCCCTGTCCGACTTCAACTTCGAGACGCCGCGCGACAGTCTTCTCTCCACGCTAGCCAGTAGAATTGACCAGGGTGGCAACAGCCGCTTTGAGATCTACGATTATCCGGGTGAGTTCGCCAATCGCCGCGAGGGAGACGAGACGGTGAAGTTGCGCATGGAAGAAGAGGAAGCGTGCCATACGACGATCACCGGTGAAAGCAGTTGCCGTGGATTCTGTTCGGGTTTCCGCTTCAATCTCACCGGACATCCGAGAAGCGATCAGAACGGAAGCTACGTTCTTACCTCAGTCACTCACAGCGCCAATACGGGTTCGCTGTTGAGCGAATCGGATGGCGAGGGAGCCCGCTATTCGAACAACTTCACCGCCATGCCGGCAAACACACCATTACGGCCGGCACGCATAACGCCGAAGCCCATGGTTCAGGGGCCGCAGACCGCTATTGTTGTGGGACCCGCGGGCGAAGAGATCTTCACCGACAAATACGGCCGCGTCAAAGTGCAGTTTCATTGGGACCGCTACGGCAAGCGGGACGAGAACAGCTCCTGCTGGGTACGCGTATCGCACCCATGGGCGGGTAAAGGCTGGGGCGCTATTTCGATACCGCGAATTGGCCAGGAGGTGGTGGTCGATTTTCTCGAAGGCGACCCCGACCAGCCTCTTATCACCGGACGCGTTTACAACGCCGAACAGATGCCTCCTTACGGACTTCCCTCGGGCGCGGTGGTCAGCGGCGTCAAGACCAACAGCACCAAGGGCGGCGGTGGTTACAACGAAATGTCCATGGACGACACGAAGGGGAAGGAGAAGATCACCATCCACGCGCAGTACGACATGGGAACCACCGTCGAGCACGACGACACCCAAACGGTGCACAACAACCGGACTATTGTGGTGGACGGCACGCACACGGAGACCATTAAGAAGGACACCACCATCAAAATCACGGAAGGCAACCTGGTGCACGATGTGGAGAAAGGCACGGCTACCTACCATGTCAAAGGTGCAGTGACGGAAAACTTTGACGCCACACAAACCACTACGGTCAAGAAGGCGGTGGAGATCTGGTCCACGGACGCCACCATCCTGGTGGACGCAAAGACAAGCATCGAACTCCACACCGGATCGAGCCGCATGGTCATGAAGAGCGATGGCTCCATCCGCATCGACGGTAAGAACATCGAGATCATCGGCACGCAGGAAGTGAAGCTGGGAGTTGGAACGCAGACAGTCACTTTGAACAACCAGGAAGTGGCGTCAGCCGGCGCGGGCATTAAAGCGGCCGCCATCGGTGTGCATGAGATCAGCGGAGCGTTGGTGAAAATCAACTGAGCGTCATGCGCAGGCTTTTCAAAGCGCTCGAAAGTGAGCTGGAAGAGTTTGTCAATCAGCGCGACGACCTGGTGATGATCGCTTCCGCAAACGATAACGATGCTCCCATCCTGCTCAAGCTGCTGCGCGATATCGAGCAGAAACAGGGTACGGATATTTTCCTGCTTTTCGCGGACGATTTCGTTCAGGCCGGTGCGTACGTATCGGTCATTGCCGAACGGTTGAGGGAAGAACACCGCATGGCTTGTGAGGCTTTGAAGGAAGAAGGAAAGCTTCCGCTTCGCCCCGTGCCGGATGAGATCTTCAATACCGCTCTGCCGCCTCTGGATCGCCTATGGAAAGCCATCTGCTTTGCGCGCAGCCTGGTTCCGGAAGAAGGAGGGCACAGGCTGGTATGGGTAGCGTGCCCGCAGAAAATCGCTGATCGCCGCGAATATCTCCGGCTGGTCACCTGTTTTGTTCCCCGTGGAATGATCCAACCTTGGATGCGCGGAGTGCGCCTGGTGTTTCGCGATCAGCCGGACTCAACCGACTTCGCGCCGGGGCTCACGCGGGCGCCGCGCACGCGCGTTCTGCCCGTTGACCTCGGACCGGCGGCGATGGAGAAGAGCATGCGCGACGACGTGGAAGATGACGAGTTGCCGCTCGAAGATCGCATGCAATCGCTGCTGATGCTCGCTTCCCTTGATTCCGCGCATGGCCGGACGGATGACGCCATCGCCAAGTACAAGGTGCTGCTCGGCCACTATCAAAGCACCAGCAACCAGCCGATGCAGGCGTTCATCCTGAACGCGTTTGGCGACCTATTCCAGCGAAAAGGCGAGTTGGACCGCGCGCAGCATTGGTACGAGTGCGCGGTTCCACCGGTTGTCGAATCGAAGGACCCGGTGTTGCTGGCGACCGTGGTCAAGAACCTGGGTGAAGTGTCTTACAAGAGGCAGCAGTTCTCCGATGCTGAACAGTATTTCGACGGTCTCGACCGGCTGGCTGCGCACAATCTGGATCCGGAAACCAAGGTGCAGGCCATCGAGTGGAAAGGGTTAAGCCAGGAGAAGCAGGGCCGTGTGCGTGAGGCGGTGGCAAGTTGGGAAGGAGCGGTCACTCTGTGCCGCAGCATTGGTTTGCCGCCGCTGCTCAAGAAGATTCTTGAACACCAGGAACGCGGGTATGAAGCCCTTGGCGAGCAGGATCGCGCGCGGGCGGTGCGGGCGGAGATCGATGCGTCCAGGCGCGGAGAGGTGCCTGCATGAGGCTGCCCACCGTGCCTCCGCCGTCGCCTCCGGCGCGCCCTACCAACGTGATGCATGATGTAGCCAGCGGTATAGGAGCAGTGGTGGGCGCTCCCATGCAAGTGGTGAATCTGGCGAACGAAGGGTTCGCGAAAGCAACCAACGTCATCGCACAGGCGCTGCCCTGTTTCCCTGCGGCCACGCTGGGCTCGATCGCCATGGGTATGCCGCACGGCCACCTGCATCCGCCAAGCCTGGTTCCCCCGGCGCCTCTGGTGCCGCTGCCGCCTATCGGTCCGGTGATGTTCGGCACATCGGTGCAAGTTCTCATCAACGGAATGCCGGCCGCGCGATGCGGCGATCTTGGCATCACGCCCACCTGCTGCGGGTTGCCGCCCATCTACGAGATCTTCACGGGTTCTTCAAAAGTGTTTATCGGGGGGGCGCGTGCGGCCCGCGCTCTCGACGTAACTTATCACTGCAAGCCGATTCCCCCGGCAGGCGCCGCCTCGCGCGGAACCGCCGCCGCCATGAAGACCTCCATGAAGGCGGCGATGATGGCGAGCGCTTTCGCCCAGAAGGCTCTGATGGGCGCGCAGATCGCAGGGATGGCGGCACAGGCGGCCGCGATTGCGGGCGACACGATCGAAGCCGTCGAGGCCGATGACGCGGCCATGTCTGCTGCCCTGGGGATGAGCGCCGCGATGATGGCGGCGCAAATGGCTTCCGATGCCGTTGCCATGGCGATGGGCGCGGCCATGGGCAAGGATCCGTGCGTACCTCCGGGCACGTTGGGCGCCATCACATTGAATACGTCACCCAATGTCTTGATCGGCGGCTTTCCTATGCCAAGCTGGCTGGCAATAGCCAGAGGACTTCTTAAAATTGTCAAGGGTTTGAGGGCACGGCGCTCGCGCAAGCCGGACGCGCTGGGGACGTGTGGAGCGCCGTGTTGCAGGTAGAAAAGACAAAATCGGGTGGTTTTGTACAAGGTGCGGCAACAAGCGCCATGGCCCGTCTTCGCGCGAAATACTACTGTGCGGGCGATCCCGTCGATGTGGTCACCGGCGTCAATACCGACGAGACTCTCGAGTTGGAGCTACCCGGTCCCATCCCGTTTCAGTGGCGCCGCTACTACAGCAGCGCACGAAACACCGAGTCTCTACCGCTCGGGTGGGGACACACTCATGAGTACGACTGCTCTTTCACTGCTGATCTTGATGGATATTGTTTCCGCGGCCCCGCCGGGCTGACCTTTTTTCCATACATTCCGGAAGACGGAGGCGTAGCCGCGGTAAGTGGACTTCTCCTGCGGCGTGTAACTCCTCTTCAGTTTGAGATTCATAGCGACGCCCGGCCAGTGATGGAGTTTGTGTTTCACAACCCCGAAGCGCCGGCTCCGCTCCATCGTCTGATTCGCGGCAGGCACACGATGGTCTTCCAGTACACGGATGCCGGAGCCCTGTCGCAAATTACCGGCAGCACGAATCAACTGCTCCAGGTGCGAACCGACGCCGCCGGGCGGATCACGCTGCTGAGTGTTCTGAAGGACGGTGCTCCACGGCGGCTGATGGAGTTCGAGTATGACGCCCCGGGCAATCTGATCCGCGGAACAGATGCCTACGGCAATTCTTTCCATTTCGCCTATGACCGGGCGAATCGCATGATCCGGAAGACGGACCGCCGCGGCTACTCCTTCGAGTATGAATACGATGATAACGGCCGCTGTGTACGTTCGCGCGGTGAAGACGGGCTTCACGACGTCCAATTGCGCTACCTTCCGGCGGAACGCACAACTGTCGTCACACGGCCTGACGGCGGGGTCTGGAAGTACTTCTACGACGATGCTGGCGCGCTGACGAACATCGTCGACCCGTACGGGGGAACGCAGATCCTTAAATCGGACGAGGACGGCCGGCTTGTGTCGGTGACCGACCCGAATGGCAATACCAGCCACGTTCTCTACAGCCCCGAAGGACTGCCGTTGGCAACCGTTGACCCGCTCCAGAGAGCCACGCTGGCCGAAGCACCGGAGCATCAACCTGTTGAACTTCCGGAATTGCTGGTTTCCGAGCCGCCGCTGTCCCGGCTGGCAACACAGGCGCTAGGCCATCCCCCTTTGTTCTGGGAGCGAAAGGCAGCAGACCGGACGCCGCTGGCGCTCGAGTATGGCGATTGGATCGATCCGGAGTTCCTCGCGCCGCCAACGAGCGCCCTGGTGGAAACTCTCGTTTCGGAGTGGCGGCCCTTCTTTGTGGCGGTCGATTCCACCTCGACCGATCCGCCTGCGTGGAGAAAGGCCGAGGAAACCGAATTCGGTCCGGGCACGTTGGACCGCGACTTCGCCGGCAAGGTCTTCCGGTACACGGATCCGGCGGGCCATTCCGAGCACTGGCGCTACGACAGCGCCGGAAACGTTAGGCGCTACCGCGACCGCAACGGTTCGCAATGGCTGTATGAGTACACTTCCTGGAATCTGCTGGAGCGCGAAGTAGACCCTTCCGGTGGGGCTACCGCTTACGAGTACACCTACGCCGAGCGGATCTCAAGATGTGCAGACGCCGGCGGCGCCGGAACGTCCTTCCGCTTTGACTGGAAACAGAACCCGATTGAATTGATTCGGGACGGCGAGGTGGCCGAACGCTACACCTACGACCGGGCAGGCAACCTCATCGAGCGGAAAGACGGCAACGATGCCATACGCGTCCGCATCGTACGGGGCGAGGCTAACCTTCCTGCGCGCGTTGAGCAAAACCCCGGTCCGGCGGCCGATTTGGAGTATGACGAAGAGGGCCGGTGGATCAAGGCGTCCAGCGGGTCTTCCACCTTTGCTCGCGCCTTCGACGAGGTGGGAAACCGTACGCTCGACTTGCGCGACGGCATGGGAGTCAGCCATCGATACGCGGGCCTCGATCTGGCCGAAACCACCGTGTTCGGCCGGTTCAAAATCTCCTACCGCCGCGGTAACGGCGTATTGACTATCGTCGACCCGGGAGGCCAGACGCAGCAGATCCGTCTCTTTCCCGGCGGCATAGTCCAGAAGAGGTTTTCGAACGGCACTTTGCATACCGCACAATTTGACTGGAGCGGAAAGTTCCTGGGGTCGGCTGTTAACTCCAAGAGCCTTCGCCGGGCGTGCCAGTATCGCTATTCGCCGGAAGGCGAGCTGTTGTCCACGCGTGATAGCCGGGGACGGACATCGCAATACGGCTACGATGCCTCACACCGCCTGGTGGACGCCGTATATCCCGATGGCAGCAGCGAGCAGTTCCGCTACGACGCCGCGGCGAACCTGCTCGAACAGGCAACGCTCGCCAACACGGAGACCGGCCGCGGCAACCGGTTGCTGGCCGCTGGCGGCGACCGTTTTGAATATGACACGCGCGGCAACCTGATGCGCCGCACAGGCGCGGCGGGCACCACAACCTACGAGTACGATGCCGCCGGAAGGCTGTTGAAGATCCACGGCCGGTCCGGTGAATGGACCGCCGAGTACGACCCATTCGGAAGGAGAATCCGGAAGAGCTCTTCAGCGGAAACCGTCGAGTTCTACTGGGACGGGGAACGCCTGGCGGCGGAAGTTTCCAGCACGGGCTTGCTCCGCATCTACGTCTATGCGCACCCGGAGGCGCTGGTTCCACAATTCTTTCTGGAATACGACGGACTGGACGCAAACCCGGAGGCGCCAGCCCGGTATTTCCTGTTCACCAACCAGATCGGTGCGCCGGAGCGCGTGGAAGATGATTCCGGACGAACCGCCTGGCAAGCGGAAATCCGCGCCTACGGGCAGTGCCGCGTAGATCCGGACAGCACAATTGAGCTTGCGCTTCGTTTC
Source organism: uncultured Acidobacteriota bacterium (assembly GCA_900696665.1). Classification (GTDB taxonomy): domain Bacteria; phylum Acidobacteriota; class Terriglobia; order Bryobacterales; family Bryobacteraceae; genus CAADGY01. The sequence continues at coordinate 4,026 of CAADGY010000182.1, read as the reverse complement.
CCCGGCCACTATTACGACCGGGAGACCGGGCTTCACTACAACCGGCACAGATATTACAGCCCCGAACTCGGAAGATACCTCCATCCGGATCCTATCGATCTGGCGGGAGGCCTCAACCTCTACGCCTATACAAGCCAACCGCTGAACCTGGTGGACGTTGACGGCTTGCGCTGCCCGCACATGTCGCCACGCCGCCTGCGGAGACTGAGGCACCGCCAGAGAAACCTGGCGCGCAACATCCGGAAGCGGATGATGCGCATCCCTTTCGAGAAGGACGGCAGAACTTATGTGGTCGCCACGGTCCGGCATCGGCAAACCGGAGAGGTCCGGACCGTCGTTACTTCCAATGTCGGCCCGAAGGATCCGAACCGCCGCACACCGCATCCATATGCCCGTGATGCCGGTGTCACGGATGAGATGTATGTCCGGCCCCAAACCCGGCGCAGGGGAGAGGCGGAGCATGCCGAGGACCGTTTGACCACATGGGCGCAGGAGAACGATTACGAGGTGCTCTCACTGACCCCGACGCGCCCGTGCTGCGGCGGGTGCACCGGTATTGTGCACGACCGCTTGAACGATCCGGGGCTTGACCGGGTGGACAGGTTGCCCGATATGCCCAAATCGCGCACTCAGCCCAGCCGTGGAGATCCGGGATGATGGTTATCGGAGATAATTCTTTGGAGGAGGAAGCTGGTGCCTGGATTGGAACCGATGCTGGCGGCTCTGCCGATGTCCAAACGTCTGGCGTTTGCGGCCGCTTGCGGTGAGCGCATTCTGAACGAAGTTGCGAATCTCGGCGAAGCGATTCCGGGCGAAGAACCGGCCCGCCGGGGAATCGATTTCGGCTGGCGCGCGGCCGGGGGTGAAACCATCAACCGCGCCGAAGCCGAGGCGATTTATGAAAGCATTCATAACGCCATTCCGATCACTGAAGACTCAAGTGAGTTCGAGATGGCTTGCGCCGGAGCGGGAGGCATTCCGGCACTGATGGCTTTGGAGCCGGATGATTCGGCCTCTCATGCCGCGAGCGTGGCGGAGCAGATGGCCAGCCTGGTGGGCCTTTACTACGAAGACAGCCGAAGGGTGGAAGTGGAGGAGGAACGATGGCAGCGGACACTGATCGAACGGCTGGAGTCCGCTCCGGCGCGCGTGACACGTGAGATCGTGAATACCGTGCCGGACTACGATCGCGGAGAACGCGCCGAGTGATCATCCACGGCGCCGATGGGACGCCTTCGAATGCTCACCTCTACTCTTTGGGCACGGGTTAATCCGCGGGTGGCCATGCCGGTCTTTTTTGGTTTGGCGCTCATCATGTGCGCGGCGGCCGTGCTGCTGTATGTGGCATTCGTGTGTCCGGCGGCCCGTGTCTCGGAATCCGGCGTCATTACCGCCAAGCAGATTCTTCCCGCCCGCACAATCGTCCGGCGGCAGGCGTCGCCGCGAAGGGAGCTGTGGACGACCAATGAATTCGAACTGCCCGACCGCATCGAATTCCAGATTCGCCTGGAGAGATCCTCCGAGCAGGTGCGATACGCACTGCCGGTAAACGCCGCCGCCGGCTATGAGGTGGGTCAGCAGGTAAACGTCACCTATGAGCGGCGCAGCATCCCGCTGATTTGGAGCCGCGTATACGTACGCGAGATGACACCGGCGGAGTGACGCCGGCCTCACCCTTCAATCGAAACAATCTCGTGCAGGTGAATCGAAGAGACTGTTGTGCGCCATGTGCCGGCCGTTTCATCCTGCAAGACGTCCAGCGCCGCGCCGCCCGGCTCAAGAAGCACGCCGCGCGGTTTGCGGCCCCGGACTGTCAGGATGACGGGACCGGCAGCCGGAACATAGTCAATCGCCGCATAGTCCCCCGATACCTGCATGGCCGTCACATTAACCAGGTGCACCAGCATTCGCCCGTGCTTGCGCCGCAGCGCCATCTCGACGGTGGGAGGCGCTTCGATGCTCACGTCCGGCGTAAAGATGCCGGAGACCACGCGGTGGAGGAACTTGCGGACCGCCGGCGCATGACTGGCGGCGAAGACGGAGCCCACGGGTCCGTAGATGGCGGCGATTTTCCCTTTGCCGAAATCGCATACCGAAGCCGCACACTTCGCATCGCGTGTCGAATCGTAGGTTGGATAGCGGTTTTCGAGGGAGCGCGCGCTCACGGTTTCCACATCCTGCCACAAGCCGGACAGGTTGCCGAACACTTCGCCGTCCGGCACGTAAGCGGATTGTTTGGCGGGTCCGCCCAGGAACTTCACTCCGAGGGATTCCTGGAACAGCCGCGCATTTTCCGAGCCTGTTATCAGTAGCCGTCCGCCGCGGCGCACGTGCTCGACAAGCACGCCCGTGCAGGCGGCGCCGATATCGATCCAGTCCGGGACGGCAATCAGGGGATAAAGGGCCGCCACATCCGCGAGCTTCCAGTCCGGGATGACATCCACGGAGTAATGGGACTCCAACAGCGCGTCCAGCAGCCCGCGTGCGGGATTCGAAGCCGCGCCCCATCCGCCGAACAGTCTGCTGGTGTGTCTGAATAGAGAGTTCCTGGAGAACAGAAGCCCCACTTGCGGTTCGGGTTCGGACTTGTGGCTCAGTTGCTGGCGTGCGCGACAGAACTTTGCGACCGAAGCCATTACGTTGATGTGGCGATCATCCAGTTTGCCTGCCCGCGTGGGCTGGTAATAGATCTGGAATCCACCGCCCTGCGCCAGCACGACTGCCGCCTCCTGCTGCAACTGCACCGCAGGTTTATGAACCAAGCCGGAACCATCGCCTCGCACAACCTGGAATCCCCAGGCCATCAGGTCCCATGGCTTTCCGGTGGCCGCCATGTAGCGGGCTTCCAGGCGCGCGGTTGAGATGGGGGCATTGCCGAGGTAATCGCCTGAAATGAAATCCACCGGCAGATCGGGCTTCTCGGGTACATAGGTGCTGTAAAGCCAGTTGCTCGCAATCTGGAAGGAAGGCTTGAAGGAGTGTAGCTTGTCGACATAGTGCCGCACGTAGCGGCGGAACTGCTCGCGGTTGAATTCAAGAAACTCCTGCCAGCGGGGTTCCTCCGGAGTTCTGGGCATCTGAGTAGTTCCACTCGCCTTGCGCCACGCTTCCGCCGCCCATTGCGAGTAGTCCGGGTTGACGCCCCAGCACTCTCCATCCACCCAGGCGCCGTCGATGTCGTATCTCTGAATAGCTTCCTTCAACTGCGGAATCATGCGCTCGTCCACGTATGGACCGAACGTGCTGGTTTGCTGCGCGGCTGTTTTGCCGTCACGCATCACCGCTGCCCATTCCGGATGCTGTTTCACCGCGAGTTCATCGAGGACACCCGAAAAGTGGATGAAGAGGGCCACGCCCCGCCGCGCTGTCACGCGCCGCCAGATTTCGAGCGAATCATTCACGATGCCGGGTGCGGATGTTCCCGTTGCCGATGGAAAACCCAGATATCCCACGTGCCCTTTACAGTCATATTGCACATAATCGGGCTGGACCCGGTCGAGAAAAGCGTCCACCATTGCGTCGTTCACATCGCGCCCGAGTTCCTTATCCTTCTCGTTCGGATGCAGGTCGAAGTGCAATCCGAAGAAACAGCCGGCACGGAGCAACCGCTTCGGAACGGGCGCTTGCGCGCGCGCCAATACGGGTGCGGCAAGCAACTGAATCAGCAGACGTCGTGTAGGTCGCATAAGAGTCCGAATCACTTTTATCACAAACAGTGTGGTAGAACTCACGTTATATGCAAATGGACTTCAGCGGTAAGACCGCGGTTATAACTGGAGGAGCAAATGGAATCGGACTGGCGGCGGCGCGTGCCCTCGCCCGCGGAGGCGCATCGGTCTGGATCTTCGACCTGGAGAAAGAGAAACCCTCCGAGGTAGCAGCGGAGTTCGGCGCCCACGGATGCGTCATGGACGTAACCAGCCGCGAGTCACTCGAAGCGGCGTTTGCGCAATCGGGTGTACCGGATGTCGTCGTTGCGAACGCCGGAACGGTGTGGTTCCGTGATCTTTTCTCGACTCCGCCGGA